>NZ_AFEJ02000006.1 GCF_000238775.2 Acaryochloris sp. CCMEE 5410
CGCAGACAATGAGGTGTCTGTGCACAGGTAATACTTCGGGTGAGAATCCCGAGGGTGCCGCTTGGAGATGACCACACAGACGTCAAAAGGCACCTCATTTAATCGGCCCGTAATCGAGCGCGTTAGGTAGGTGTGCTTTGAGCCTGTCACTGTTTTTAACTCACTGAGTCGTAGTGTTTGTGCTTGAGGTCTTTGTTCCATTGACTCAGACGCTTGCCATCAAGAATGCGATTGGATTTGATAGCGCCCAAACAAACCATCGCTTGCCTTGCCGCCGAACAAACTTGAGTAGTTTGGCGGAGGCATACCAGCTATCGAATAAAACGTACACCCGCCATTCTTTGGGTAATAGAGGCTGGAGCTGCTGAAGCATCTCCCGGACCAGTTGATTACTTGGTTTGGAAGCGCAATCGCTCCTCCTTGGCACGTCCCCGGTTCAAGTGCGAACCGTTTTGCCCGTAAATAGAGCCGATAGGCGAAGGGAACACTGTGGTTGCCAATTTGAACCCGACAACTCACATGCACCATCCCTTCTTGTACTTGGGAGTATTGCGACCACTGGCATTGTGGTCATGCTGCCAATCCACCCCTTCCAAGGCATGGGTATCCTTATCTTGCTACTGGTCGAGTCATCAATACTCACATACACCACAGGAGAACTTCCTCCTCGCTGCACGCGCTCTATGACATCGGCCAGGTTGATTTCCCAAGGCGTTTGTCGAGAGATTGCTCAGACCAGGTACTCACTCGTAAAAGTCAGCCACTGCACTGGCATCTGGAGCATCAACCCACTGAGCATACAAGTGGCTAAGGGTTTTGCGGCCATTGCCCACAATCAATCCTTCAACAATACGCAGCACATGCTGCTGTTGAGGTTAGATAACGGGATGCTCAAGTGTGAGAGGTACTGTTTTAGAGCCTGGTCTGGATGGATGATGCTTTTAGAATGACTACACCTTTGGGCAAACACGATGGTTAATGGCCTGATTTACTACGGTGTGGTCTTTGATGGCCAATCAAGCAGTTTTGCCAGACTCCAGGAGATATAGATTTCGGTGCGTGGCCTTGAAAATTGAACTGAAAAAAATCAAGCAATTCTGAAAACTAACGGGAATCCGATACTAACTATCTCAGTGAACATGCTAACCGATCCCAATTATTCTCTCTGAGAGTAGAGGTAAACTTTACAGTGACTCAGGATTTTGCTGAATGACTATTTGCGAGTAACTCAATTAGAGTAATTAATTGAGAATATTCACACGAGTTCTCCACAGTTTACTCACAATATTTCTAAAGTTCTCCACAGCCTAAAGGAGGTTTTCCACAGGTAAGAACGGGAGATTAAGGACTTCAGCTTTTTCTGGGGAATACTCAAAGAAGGAATTCTAGCTCGATCCTACGGTGTGTCTAGCTTTGAGTCTAGTCAATGATTTTCAAGAAAGTGATTGACAATCGCTCTAGTTGATCGCAAGATAGGACACCCAGCCTTAAGTGCATGCGCTCAATATTGAGCAAACTATAGGGTCGAAGAAAGTTGTTCGACACTGACTGGTTTGATCAAAGAGGGCGTCAATTTTCATACTTATTTTTTTTGTACAGAGACCATCACTACCGACCTCACTGTTGTTCAAGGATGACCGAATTTATGTCTACGACGATTAGCATTCTGGCTGATATCCCTGAAGAGCTACATGATGCCTTGAAAGGTTATTTAGATACTCATCCTGACTGGGATCAAGATCGGGTTTTCTCAGCGGCGCTATCCTTATTTCTCATGCAGTATGGAAAAACAGATCGTCGCACAACTCGTGTTTACTTAGATAGTCTCTTCAAAGAGAACTGCCAACCGCCTGCTGAGGATCTTGGCCGAACAGTGTCACAACCAATCAGCTTCCTTGACTGCTTTAAAGAGTTCAACTTCATTTAGGTAAAAGTCAAACAGAACAGGGACTCCTTCTTCATCAAGACATAGCTTGGCTGATTCTGGGTTATAGAGATAGACAATCAGTTCTTTGACCGCAGGTTTAGCGTTAGATTGAGGATTGGCTGTGGCTTGGGATTCAGCTTTGACTCTGGCAGCAATGATGCCATGAGTATAGACTTCAATGCTGTCTGTTTGAATTTGGTGGGGCTGTCTCAGTTTGACAATATCACCACGTCTCATCATCGATTCTCCCTGCTACTACTAGGGTGATCATAGTCTTGTGGCAGGTTTAGTCGCATAAGATATTGTTTCTTGATCAGGGACAATCATCAGCCTCAACCCCAAGCCCAACCCCCAGACCACCCCAGACCAACCCAAGCCCGCCCCTCCCTCCCCCAAACTGGTTAGTAGGACAGCATTTCCTAAGAAAACACCGGAAGGCACCCGACCACCCAAGCAAGAGCCAAGGCATGGGGAGCTGGGAGGAATACGTCGGAGTGTTAGGCGATCTCACTGGACAGCCAAACCTGAGTTTACTCCTAAGACAAAATCCTCAGAAATTTCCCAGACTAGTCAACCGAGAACCC
The DNA here is from genome assembly GCF_000238775.2 of Acaryochloris sp. CCMEE 5410. Taxonomy (NCBI): domain Bacteria; kingdom Bacillati; phylum Cyanobacteriota; class Cyanophyceae; order Acaryochloridales; family Acaryochloridaceae; genus Acaryochloris; species Acaryochloris sp. CCMEE 5410. Next base: position 2,512 of record NZ_AFEJ02000006.1, read on the forward strand.
CCAGAATATCGGCAGAGCTGGAGAGGCGATTCAGGAATCTGAAGTTGAAACAGAAGAATCTGGTGGAGCAAGCCAGGACGCGAGGGGAGCTGGAGTATCTGGCTGTTTCCAAGAATGGGGCTGGACGTTACTGGATTACCGTGGCGGGAACGGGGAACCTTTCGTGTGCATATTCTCACCAACTTCGCCACCCCTTTGGAGGGTAACCTCGCCGGTCGAATGGCAGTAACTTCGCCACCCCTTTGGAAGTTATCTTCTCCAGTCAAATGGCAATAAACTTCGCCACCCCTTAACCATCATTTCGACAGGTCATTACTTCTAACCAGGCCATCCTCTAAACTTCTGTGCCATAGCCAGAGGAATGGAGACAGCAATGGCCTATAAACGCCAAGGAGCAACCCTGTCGATGAGTAATTTAGAGAAATTATTCGCTTACATGAACTCGGTCACAATAAATCTGAGATCGCCCGTAGCTGCTTAATGTCCCGTTCCACTGTTCGAGACTATCTGCATCGTGCCCAGCGTCAATCCCTCAGTTATGACCAGTTAAGCCAACTGAGTGATAGTGATGTCCAGCATCTGCTGGGAAAGGGGCAACGTCAGTCTTCCCGCAAGAAACCTGCAATTGATTTCGAGTATGTGCATCGAGAGATGCAACGCAAAGGGGTCACCCTCGGCCTACTGTGGATGGAGGGTAAAGAGAGAGGAGACTGGAACTGTAGCTATAGTGGCTTTTGTCGTCGATACCGCCAGTGGAAAAAACAGCATTCGCTGTCCATGCGCCAGACCCACAAGGGAGCGGAAAAAATCTTTGTGGACTACTGCGGGATGACCGTTCCGGTGGTCCATCCCAAAACTGGTGAGGTGACTCAAGCTCAAGTATTTGTGGCCTGCTGTGGCGCCAGCAACTACACCTATGCAGAAGCGACCGAAAGCCAAATCATTAAGAACTGGCTCGGATCTCATCAACGGGCCTTGGCCTTCTTTGGTGGAGTGCCGGTCGCTATCGTCCCAGACAACCTCAAATCAGGCGTCACAGATCCGTGTCGTTATGAACCGGGTATCAATCGGAGTTATCAGGACTTTGCGGAACACTACAACGTGATCATCTTGCCCGCTCGCCCCAAATGCCCTCGGGATAAACCCAAAGTGGAGAATGCGGTGCAGCAAGTGGAACGTCATATTCTCGCACCCTTGAGAGACCAGACCTTTACCAGTTTCAAGCAACTGAATGAAGCGATTGCATCAGGGTTGGAGAAACTCAACCATCGGACCATGAAATCCTATGGTCTATCCCGTCGAGAATTATTTGAGCAAGTGGACCAACCAGAACTCAGACCCTTGCCCAGCCATGGGTTTGAGTTTGGCGAATTTAAAACCGCGAAAGTGAGTTTTGATTACCACATTGAGGTGAACCGCCACTATTACAGTGTCCCTTATGGCTATGTGGGTCAATCAGTATCGGTCAAGATCACGGAATCCTTAGTACAGATTTTCCATGACCATCAGCGCATCGCAGTGCATGAACGTTCCAGCGTCTCAGATGTCAATTACGTAGGCCAAAATTTTTTAGTTTTACCTGCTACTTTTGATTATGGTTTGCGGGTCGATTTGAGTCTTGGCAATACCATCTTGAGATCTAGAAATGGTGATCTTTTCCGCAGGTGATCGCGCCAGTGAGCAAATGACAATTATCAATAAAGCCACCCTAAATAGAGCTTCTTACAAGTAAGAAGCTCTATTTAGGGTGGGGTACAGGGGTTTTATTCTAGCTAGGGATCAGCTGGCAGCCTTTTGAGACTTGGCTGTGTGTTTGGCAGCTTCTTGCTTACGGAAACTTTCTGCTTGCATCTCGAAAATGGTGGCGTGGTGAATTAAGCGATCAATGGCAGCCACGGTCATCATTGAGTTAGGAAAGATTTTGTCCCATTGACTGAAAGGTTGATTGGCCGTGATGAGTAGGCTCTTTCGCTCATACCGGTGAGCAATCAACTCAAACAGGACCGAGGTTTCAACATCGGACTTTTGGACATAACCGAGATCATCAATGATAAGTAGATCATAGCGGTCAAGTTTGGACAAGAGACTCTGCAATTCCAATTGAAGTTTGGCCAGCTGTAGTTGTTGCACCAGGGTTGTGGCTGTGACAAATTTTACTCGCTTACCCAACTCAATAATAGAAGCTCCTAATGCAGAGCTGACGTGTGTTTTCCCTGTTCCGCTCGGCCCAAAAATTAGAATGTTGCTGCCGGACTCTAGCCAGTGAGTCGTTTGGGCAAACTCCATGAGAGCAGCTGGATTAAGGGTGGGAACATGGGCAAACTCAAAATTGGTCCAGGACTTTCCGTAGGGCAGCTGCGCTTCGGTTAGAGCGCGTGAAATCCGATTCTGCTCCGACGGCTGGCTTCGCCTTGAGCTAAAGCCAACAGAAACTGGGCGTAGGACCAGTTCTCCTGAGTCGCTTGATGCTCGATGCTCTGCCACTCGTCGAGGAAATGCCTCAACCGCAACTGTTTTAGGGTTGTCATCAGCAACTGGTATGGGTTGTCCGGGTCTGCTGTGGAGGAGTTGATCATAGTCAGATAAATCGTGCTGTTGTGAGGTGACGTCAGGATATTGCTCAGTCGAGAGCTTGAATTCAAAGGCTTGTTTTAATCTGCTCAAGGTCAGGGTGGACTGGTCCAGTTGAGTTTGTAGGTAGTCGGCCACCTGGGATTCTTGATCTTGGGTCGCGGCGATGTAGAGGGCTTCGGTGATTAATCGTGCCGCCTGGTCCCGCTCAAAATTAGCTTTGAGTGATTCCCACAGCTGATGCCACTGAAGATTGGGCAGTAGCTCTGATTGCCATTGGCAGTAGAGAAATGCGTTTGGCTTTCTCCTGAGACTTTCTGCCACATGCTTGTAATCGATGCTGCGAGCGCGTCTCTTCTTCCCAGAGCCATGGACATGGACCCGCGCCAATTCCATTACGGGAGTGGTTCCTAAGAAGCCAACGATGCGGTCATGGTATAGATGCAGTTTAAGCGGTGGCCAATCAAACGAGAGGGAACAGTGTATAGGACACAGCGGACGGCAATCGTGCTATTGCAGCTGACTTTGGCACTGCGCACTTCATAATCAGGAGTGCGATATCTGGGCAAAGGTTGTAATGTCGGCAGCTCCAGTGCAAACTTTTTTTGGCACTTGGCATTGAGCTTGGCGATGACTTGCTCGATGAACTGCTGATAGGCTGCTACGGATGCAAAGTCAAAGCTGCCTCGACGATACAGGGCTTGGCATAATCGTCGCTTGAAATAGCCATGGGAACCCTCTATGCCCCCATTTTCATGAGAGACGCCCAGGTTGTTGCGGGTAGGCTCCATCCGGTAATGGTCACACAGGGTCGAATACAACTGAGTCAGCTGGGGGTTACGACCGCCGGTATTGCGATAGGCCGCACTCAGACTATCGGTACGGTGGGTCTTAGGCACACCACCACAGGCAGATAAGGCATTTGTAGTCCTTGAGATAAGCCGATAAAACTCTCTCCCCTTGAATCACCTGCACGTACTGCCAGCCGCTATAACTCAGTCGATAGTGATACAAGATATGGTGAAAGGCTTCACCCTGAACCGTCACACTGAAACCTTTGAGCTGAGTGAAGTCTGACTGTCCCATCTCCCCAGGATGATGTTGAATTTGAACATCACTTCTTTGGGCTTGCCATGAGCTGCCTTCCATTTAGCGGTTCGGCGTTGCACGGTTCTGATCTTGTCATCATATTGCCCAGGATGGTTCTCTTGTAAGGTCTCAAATAGAGTAGTCGCTTCTAATCGAGGCTCACGCTCTAACATCGGCTCAAGTTCTAATTCCCATAATCCATCCAGCGGATCTTCACGGGTTTCCAGTCATGAGGGCGGCCGCGCTGGGGGCGATGAGTACCACTATCAATGCGGTGGGCTGTGCGGGTAGAAATGCCGGCTTTAGCAGCTGCTGTTTCTTGAGAAGAGCCGGATTGTTTTGTCTGCATATAAAGATGAACCTGTTGAGGTTTAATAGGAGCTGGCACTAGAGGTTCCTAATTGCGTAGGAGTACAAACCCTAGTGTCTTTCCTGTATGGGGATATAAAAAATCGAAAGTGACTGATGCTCTCTCTGCAGATGTGATCTCTGGATTGAACTAGATTCTGATTCCTAGAGAAGACTATGCAATTGACAACCTCTGTCTACGTAATTGTCACTCAACTCAGCGTTTCATTTCAACATTCCACGCAAGAGGGGCATATGCCACCGGCGCATTTGGCTCACAAAAACCAATCGAGAGAGACCTTCATCGCCTGGGCTCAGAATGTTGGACCGGCAACGAAGCAACAAGTGATAGAGATCTTTGAGAAGAAAGCCCATGATGAACAAGCATTTCGAGCCTTAAAAGGGGTGCAACATCTGAGAACAACCCATGGTGCTCAACGATTGGAAGCCGCCTGTAATCGGGCTAATGCTATGGGGATGGTGGGCCAACGCTATCTCAAGTCTATGCTCCAACACAAATTGGAATCCGACCCTTTACCGGATGAAACCCATAAGGTGATTCCCATTCACCATGCCAATGTCCGAGGGTCTGAATACTATCAAGCAACGTAGGGGGAGACAACGATGCAAGCAATGATTGAACAGCTACAACAAATGAAACTCACCGGCGTACTCGAAGCTTGGCGAGAACAGCAGGCGATGCCCACCTATCATGATCTGTCTTTCGATGAACGACTGGCCTTGATGGTAGAGCGCGAATACATCCGGCGTCAGAATCAACGGATGCAACGCCGACTCAGGCAAGCTCGACTACCGGTGCACGCCACCTTAGATGCTGTAGATTTCGATGTCCCCAGAGGACTCCGTAAAATCCAGTTCCTTGAATTTGCTCAAGGTCATTGGCTCCAAGAAAATCTGTCATTGATCATCCTGGGACCAACGGGCGTTGGGAAGTCTTTCTTGGCGGCCGTATTGTCCCATCATTTGTGTAAGCAAGGCCATAGCGTGCGCTATATCAAAACCGCTGATCTGGTGCTGGAGTTGAAGTTGGCCAAAGGAGATGGGTCCTATCCCAAACTCCGAAAACAATTAGCTGCCTACGATCTACTGGTACTGGATGAATGGCTTAGAGATCCTCTATCTGTCTTTGAGGCTAGAGAAGTGCTCGATATCCTAGACGAGCGGTTTCGCAAAGCCTCCTGTTTATTTGCCACGCAAATGCCCCTAGAACAATGGCACTCACAAATTCAAGATCCCACTCTGGCTGATGCCATCCTGGACCGGATTATCCATGATGCGATGAAGGTCTCGCTTCGAGGCGAATCCATGAGGAAATTGACTAGCAAACTGACCCAGAAGCCAGAAGGGGAAATGAGTATTGACCGTTCAGATGAGGAGAATACAACGAGAGAGACAACCCCTAAATCGAACCCTAAAACGCAAAAGGAGAAGAGGAATGAAAAAAAGGAGGGACAGATGGATGAATAGACCGGATGAGATCACGATCTTCCATTCGTGATATGTATGAATTCAGAGCTGATTTTTTGCCTATGAATTGCAACCCATAATTCCATATCTACCTGTCGAAAATGGTTGGCCAATATTTTTTTGGCTGGGGGTGGCGAAGTTACTGCCACTTAATCGGCGAAGTCGTGATTATGCTGCATCGTGAGGGAATCGTTTGCTACACCTGGATTTTGCTGGGAGTGCGCCGTCGAAATTGAAGAGAACTTTGAGATTGGGGAAGTGATTGAGCTGAGGCCACCGGAGACGATGGAGCGGATCGGGGAGATGATCGGAGTGTGGTTGGAGAGGGAGCGGGTGAGTAGGGTTTGGGGGTGAAGTCATGCAGCAAGGGAAAGGTCAACATAAATTTAAATAATTTCAGTAGTAATACTGTTGCGAAAAATTGGGCATAATAGTAAAGCGCAGAAATTTGACTCACTTATGATGCCATTCCATATTCCTTTGAATGTAGTGGGATATACAGTGTTCAGAGTGCTGCTGCGGTGACTGTACAGTTAGCAATTGCACATGGAATAGAGAAATAATTCAATTCCCAATTTGGGAATTGAATACTCCTTTAGGTGCTGCGCCAAGAATTATGTGTGTTTCTTGGGGTAAATTTTGCTGCTTTGCAACTAGAAGAACATCTAGTTTACAGAAAATGCTATCTAATTAGTAGTTACAAAGAACCATGAACCAGATTCAATATAAGAGATCGACTAAAGGTTGCCAAGCGAGAAGGCGCGCAGAACTTCAACATAAGACATCCCTCACTGATATCAGTAGCAATATTCTAGAAGCATCTTATAAAGCTCAATTAGATTTAGCAGTCAAAGGAGTTCTATTTGAGAGTCTTTATCCTCTTAGCCCTGAAGAAATAGTGGATCGGATGACTTGGTGGATGCCTGATAATAATTTCAGCAAGATGAATCAGGTGTTCGCTTCATTGCAACGTTTGATCACCCATAAATTCGTTTCGGCCACACGGGTTATTGACCAGGAAAAGAAGTCACGAAGTATCTGCTGAACCTTCCTTATGAATATCTGCAAAAGGAACGAGCAGATAGAGTCAGGATAACGACTCAAATGAACTAAGCCTCTGACCTACAGGCTAAGTCCTCATTCACTCTCTCAAAACGGCTAGGGCTGTCTCCATGATGACGTCATATCGATAGGTGGTCATTAAATATTTCAATGAAGATTTTAGGGTAGGTTGGTCATGAGGGATCTCCTTTGCCAACTGCTCCAGCATATCTTCATCCAGCTTTATCGCGGCATCATGGAGTAGCTGTATCCAAGAGTGTGGCATCGGGGTTAACTGCTCTCTTGTCAGAGGTGTGGGCTGAGTTGAAGGCCTAGATGGATGGGAGACATCATAACGGTAGGTGATGTCTAAATGCTGAGCCATTTTGTCAAAGACTTGAGCGGCTTGGTAGGGTTTGCGCAGGTAGTTATCACAGCCTGCTTTGAGTGCCTTTACTTCATCAGCCTCAAGCGCTTGAGCTGTGATGGCAATAATCACGGGTGGGTTATCCTGGGCTTTGATCAATTGCGTGGCTTCTAGACCATTCAGCAAGGGTAATTGTAAATCCATCCAAATTAAATGGGGTTGCCAAGTTTGGTTGATGTCCACTGCCTGCTGACCATTCTCCGCTTCTTTGACCTCAAACCCTACCGCTTCAAGCATCATGACCAAAATCTCGCGGTTATCAGGATAGTCTTCTACGACCAAGATGCGATAGGGGGGAGTATGCTCAGCCAGACCTAAGGCAGTCTTCTGGGACACTGAAGGCTCAAGTACAGGTTCACCCAATTCAACTGGAATATAAAAACGAGCTGTCGTGCCCTGACCTTCAATACTGTCTATGGCAATCTCGCCCTTCATCAGATCGACCAAGCTTTGGCAAATGGTTAGCCCCAATCCGATGCCACCGAACTGATCGCGAGTCAAGGGGTCTTGGGCAAAAGAATTAAACAGATGGGGCAGCATTTGTTTGGGAATCCCTGGACCCGTATCTTGGATCGTGACCCTTAATTGGTGAGAGGAAATATCAGGACTAGGGGGATGCCATTGCACTTGGCAATCAATCCTCCCTCGTTTTGTAAACTTGATGGCATTACCGAGTAAGTTGATGAGAATTTGCCTAAGTTTTTTGGCATCGGTTCTCACATATTGGGGAATATCAGGAGCCAGGTGGATGTGGAATTGGATGTGCTTGGAGTCAGCCTGTAGGGAAAATAAGTCTTCTATCCCTCCAAAAAGATCGTGAAGATTCACATCTTTAGATTCATAGGTCAGGGTGCCTGCCTCAATTTTGGAGAGGGTAATGACTTCATTGACCAGGGAGAGCAAATGTTCACTACTCCGATAAATGGTATTGAGGCTAGATTGTTGCTCTGGAGTGGTATGGCGGTCTCGGAGCAGGAGTTGACTGAAGCCCATAATGCCATTAAGGGGAGTACGAAATGCATGGCTCATATTGGCGATAAATCGGCTTTTGGCTTGATTTGCAATTTTAGCGACTTCATTGGCTGATTTGAGTTGACTCGTCCGCTCCTCAATCAGGTCTTCGAGGGTCACGTTGAGGCGCTGGAGTTTCGTTTCTGCTGCCTTGCGTTGGCTAATATCTTGGACCTGGACAATACAGCAGGGGGAGACAGCCCGCTGATTTTTAATCTGAGATGTATTCAGCAAAACCCACACCTCATGCTTCTGCTGATGAAGACAGCGAATTTCTAAACAGTATTTATCAATCACCCCGGTGATCAACCTCTGCCTTTGTGCTGCTTCGACGGTTCTATCCTCTGGATGGATAATCTCAGATAAGGTAAGGTCCATCAGTTCTAAAGGGGCGTATCCTAGTAGGTGAGCTAGGGCGTCATTCACTCTGAGCCACTGCCCTTTGGGGGAAACTAATGCCATACCAATAGGAGCATCTTGGAATGCAGCTGAAAATCGGGCTTCGCTTTCTAATAAGGATGCTTCAGCCTTTTGTTGAGCGGTGACATCTTTGCCAATTCCTAAAAACCCCAACAACTGACCTGAGTCATCGTTCAGCGCTGTCACGGATAGATAAGCAGGAAACCGACTCTGATCTTTGCGAATTAAGGTCCAGATATTATCATCGGTAGTACCCAGTCGAGCCTTAGCGACAAAGGTCTCAAATCCTGGTTTGATTATCTCACCCAGCTCTTTGGAGAGTGCTTTTGCGCGTTGCTCTACTTCTTTTGGATCATGAAAGATGGAAGGTGTGGCTTTGCCAATGATTTCAGCTGAGGGATACCCTAATGTATTTAATGCGCCAGCGTTCTGGGTTTGAATCACTCCGTTGGTATCGGTTGAAATAATAATAAAATCGGAACTATCGAGAATGGCTTGCTGCCAAGCAAAGGATAGTGATTTTCCGACCATAACTGAATATCCTTGCTAGGCGACCTAGTTCTTTCAAGATTAGTGATACAAATAGTCTCTAATTTAGACCTGAGATGGTAGACCCTGTATTCGTGATCCCATCTCTCGGATATTGGCTGTAAATATTGAAGAGATTATGGAAAGACTTGAATTCACAAACATTTCACATAGAAATATCTCTATAAATGCAGATAAGGTTTAAATACAATGGATATTCAACCTGTATCTATCTGAAAAATGATTAGACAAACCCTATCTAACACTCATCAGGCTTGTCAACCGTAGTTGAATGATTGAGCTGATATTTTTTATCCCTGGCATCATCGAACTAGCCTCTAGTGGTTAGCGAAGTTGCCTCAAAATGGTATTACTCTCTCTAAACTTTCTGGTCTTTGTTGTTAGGCAGCTTGAAATAATTCTGAGATTGGATTGATACTTTTGATGAACTTTTTATCTTTTGTCAAAAGAGGTGCAAATGTTGCCATCTGATTTTATGGTCTCCAAGCGTTTCCGCTCACCTTACCCAGATCTCCTGCCCGTAAAACTCTCCCCGCTGCTCCACTCGGAAGCTCCCCAACAGCAAGCCGATCAGAACTGCAAGAGGTGCGAGACCAAGTCCTCTCACCAAGTCACCGAACATTACAGGTTCTTCTATATCCTTTAGGAATGCCTGGATAGCACCCACCCTGCCCGACACGTCCTCCTCGTGACTGACCTTCAGAGCAACCGCCTTCCCACTCTCCATCTCATCCACGAACTCTAGAACGGATTCTTTACTGACTTCCCCTACGACTGATTCCACAGGCTCCCCCGTGAACCCCTGGCATCGCTTTCGTGACTTCGGCTGACGGTAGCGATTGAGAAGATTCCGCTAGGGCATCGGTATGTGCTCGATCAGGCTAGTTAAGCTCAAGGCTTGACAGCCCAAGGCTCTCACAGATTTGCTTTGAGCCAATCATCACAGTGATGCTCACAGCCATTCTGGGTGTCTTGGTCTTCGGAAAACCACCTCCGAGATAGATAACCCTGTCCTTAAGACTTGATGACGCAATTGCAAGATGGGATCGGGGATGGTCTGGTTGAAGGTAGTCAACTATCTATGTTGATCTAGAAGGGTATTTGCATTTGCGTTCCGGTCCATTTCTGAATTTCTGAATCTTTGAGTGTTAGTTGAACAACACATATTTGCCGCTGGATATCCAATAGTTTACGAGCGAGACTAGCCTGTCCAATAGCCCGAGAGTCCTGTTCAGCTTGTTTAGCAGCAGCATGGGTCTGTGTTGCTAGATTCTTTAGACTCCGAATATGTTTCCCTAATTCATTATGTCCGTGCATGGTGTCAGCCATTTGGAACCTCCGATTGCCTGCGTTGGTGAGGTTGAGTCTTTTGATAGCTAAATAGTTCCCCGACAACTGATTGCTAAGGACATGGGATCGCACAAATTAACTTTAATCGTCTGTGGAGTTAGTCTGCCGACCTGAGTGCGCTGCTTGTTGCTGCGACGATTAGAATTAATTACGAATGGATGGCTTGTCTGCAATCATTCCCATACGCAACGCTGTAAGGCATCGAAGAATTAGTCACGCGATAATCGATAATATACCGCCAGAAGAAATAATACCGTAAATACTAGGGTCAATGTGCCTAAATCTATTGCCCATTCAGAGTTTATCTCGTTGATCTTGCAGCTTTTAGGAGTGGCACTCAGGAGTAATTCCCTTCGGATAGTCTTGATTACAAGAATGATGGCATCCGCTTGATTTGTGTGAGGAGTCTTGGCTGAACCCTGCTATATCAGCAATCTCCCATCAGGACTTCTTAGGAGATTTCTGGGTTTTAGCCGTTTAGGATGCCTCAGGTTTAGCCTGTGACTTTTCCTCAGTGAAATAACTCATGGATTCTTTCGGATCTTTGCGCCAACGGTTTTTATAGACGCCACTCTGCATGGTTTTGTACACTCGATCTCGCTCAGTCTTGAGGTCGTCTCCACTCAGTTCTCCATAAAGCTGCAAAACTAAGTCATCAACGTGAACCGAAGTGCCTGCCTTTTCTTGCATGATTTGTGCGATGGCATCAGTCTTAAACATTTCAGTGTAGGGCCATTGCATTGGCCGACTGCTGGATGAAGCTTTAGTTGCTTTGGCTTGCTTTTTCTTTTTGGCCTGTCTTTGAGATGCTGCTTTCTTGGCAGTGGAAGGCTTCTTCATTGAGGTGGAGGGTGAAGCTTTTGAGGTAGCTGTCTTTGGAGTAGCTTCAGCTTTAGTTTCTACTGTTCCGCTTGTCTTAGCAGTTGAAGCTGATTTTTTTTGAGTTTTAGGCTTTTTGTTTGAAGCAGCTTTTTGAGTGGTTTTCTTAGCCTTGGCTTTAGGTTCTACTGTGTTGGCAACTGTTGAGCCTGGTGCTTCTGATTCTATTGAGTTTGCTTCACCTTGAAGGATTGAAAGGATATCAGAGCCTAACAATGGGTCTTCAATCAACGTATCCAGAGACGTAATTTTAGTCTTGAGTTGAATCGTTTGAGCTTCCAGTTCAGCGAGTGTCTCCTGGTAGTGAGTCTTGAGCTCAAGGAGTACTGTGGAGTATTTGTTGTTAGTGGCCATAGACTGTCGTAAATCAGTGTAGTTTTAGCAAAGGTAAGAAAGCTAACCTATAGCATTCCCAGAATTAACTTCCTTTGTATCTAATCATTAATGGGCTAAATTTGGGATTCCTAGAGGGTTTTGACTCTATCGGGTAGCTTTGACGTCCAATATTAAGAAAAGGCCAATAAGCATCTACTGTATTGTGTTCACAATTATCCTGATAGAAGTTGGTTGGGGGATTGCATTGTTGAACTGAGGGCAAGATTGTGGTCAAACGAAAAACCAAGCAACGTCAGAGGTTAGCATCTCCGAGCCCATCTTCCCAACTTGAGAAGTTAGAGAGACAGCTTCAAACGCAAGTTCAACGCCAAAACTATCGCCAAGCCCTAGACAAGCTGAAGCAAATCCACCGTTCCTATCCCGAAGCAGAGATAAGTCAGTCAGAATCCCAACTATGGCTGCTGCAGGGTCAGCAGGAATATGGCCAAGGGGACTATTCTCAAGCTGAAGTTAATTTTCGGAAGGCACTCAATCTTGGCCATGCTGGTGAAGGGCATTATTGGCTGGCCAAATGCCTTCTTGCTTCAGATGAGATGGAGGCCGCATTAACCTTTATTCAGGAAGCCTTTGAGAAGAAAGTATTACCGAAAGACTATGCAGGGTGTTATTTGAAGCTCTTATTTCTCAATGAGGACATTGAGACCATTCAAGACCTGATCACCCATCAATCTAAACGGTTCTATGCTGTGCAATTGCATTGGGCCAGAGGGATATTAGCCTTAAAGGCTGAGGATCCTCAAAAAGCAATCACGTCTTTCAAGAAAATGGATCGCAGAGCCGTAACTCCGGGAGATAATCAGTCCGTTTGGATTGCCTATACCCAGCAGCAGCTAGGTCACTGGGAATCTTTAGAGCATGTCTTAGGACTGAAGCCATATTCTCCCTTCAGCGCCTTGCGATTCAATTCAGTGATAACGCCTCAACATCCAGCTCTTGAGCGACTGGCCATTCGGCAAGCCTTAACTCAGCAGCAATCCCTTCTTCCCTTGATTGAGCAACAAGGCAAGTTTGATTCGGGTCAGGCCCTAGCCATTGTCCTAGAGGCCCTATACCTGATTGATCAATCTGACTACCATGAAGCTGCTCATCTGATTCATCGATTGCCACAACCCTGCTTAGACTATCCTGATGTCGATGTTCTTAGACGCCCACTATTATTGCTAGCGGGGGAACAAGCCCTGCAGAATCATCAACCCCACTGTACGATCACCTTTTGGGAAGACCTGGTTGAATCAGACCCATTTGACCCTAAATTAGCCCTGAAGCTCCATCTGGTCTATCTAGAGACCGACCTTTTCCCTCAACGTCAGCGCCTACTCAATCGCCTCGTAGATTGGGTTAAAACCTCTGCCCGAGCAGACTCTCAGGCTTGGCCAGAAACTCGTACTCACCCCATTCTGGCGAAACTCTATTGCTGGCAAACGGATCTATGGATGGAGATGGGGAACTCCAAACAGGGAATGCGAATGCTGAAACAAGCTGAGCAGATGTCTCCCAAATCTGCCGAGGTTGTGGGTCGCCACGGCTTAATGGCATTTGCGAAAAACCAGCTAAGTCAAGCCATTCCTTTGCTCAAGAAAGCTTTAGAGGACGGTTGTACCTTTAGCGATGTCTATTTTGCCCTGATAGAATCCCTCGAAGCACAAGGCGAAGTCCAAGCCATTCGGGACGTCCGTCAACAATTTGGTAAACCCTTTGGGGATCTAGAGATCGAGCCAGAGTTGGGCATTCCCTGGTGGCAAGAAGCCCTGTCCACCCAAAATTATCGGGTCTTTTCCCAGCTCGTGATGTCCAGAGAGGCCAGTCACGACCCCGCATTGCAAGCCTGCCAGATTTTTGTGGAGTCCGTCGAAGATGAACCCAACGCTGCTGGTCGGGTTGCGTTATCCCAATCATCCGCCACCCCAAAATGGGCTCGTTTGTTGAAGACCTTATCCCCCCAAGAGCAGATTCAGCCCCTGCAAGCGATTTTTCTGAGTCTCAAGCTCTTTGCCAAACGACTCAAAGGGATAGCGGCTTTGGAGAGCCAGTATTTGCAACAACACTATGCCCTTGGCGAGCAGTACCCAGAAGTCCAGGAGGCCCATCTCATTCTGCTAGTCGTCAAAGGATTAGCTGCAGAACGCTTGCATATGGCCCTTCAACTCTATCTAAATCAGTCTCCCCAACCGGGAACCGCCTTAGCCCGTATCCAACTACAAGCCCGGTATTATACCCAAACAGATGTCCTCCGTCCTCTGATTGATACGGCCCTCAGCCAAGACCCCCAGAATCCTCAATTACTTCTAGCGAAAGCAACGACCTTTGACATTGAGAGTCAAGCCTACCAAAACTGGCATGAGCAAGGGTTTGAACTGGCTCGACGATTGCAAGATGCCCCAGCCTTGCAAGCTTATCGTGCCGAAGAAGCGTTTCAGTCAGGGATGATGGCCCAAGCTGTCTTTCCCGACCTGACCAATTTTGCTGAATCCGGCGAAATAGACCTGACAGATGTGATGCGTAAGATGGCCCAACAGATGTTTGGCTCAGAAATACCACCGGAACTCCTAGAAAGAATGTTGCCAGAATTAGTAGATCGGATGATGGATGATCTCCCTGATTTTGGGGATGAAGATGAAGATTACTTCTTTGAGCCAGATCCCCTGAATGCTGGCTTACCCTTTGGCCGTTCGCGCTCCAAGAGCAAGCCGAAAAGAACAAAGCGTGGATTTCAATTCTAGGAACTTGGCGAGGATAACCAATGATGCAAGACTACTATGACCTCTTAGGCTTGGCAGTTGGGGCAACCCCAACTGAGATTAAGTCCGCCTATCATGCCAAACTGCGGGAATTTCCCGCCCATAAACATCCTCAAGAATTCAAAGCGATTCGGGCTGCCTATGAAGCCCTGCGCAAAGGAGAATCGCAACCTGAACAAGATTTCTTTGACCTCCAACCGTGTCAGCAGGAGTTAGATTCAGCAGCTGTCACCCAACTACGAGAACGTGCCACCGATCAGGCCCAGGTGACCTTAGCCGAATTAGTGCGGCTAACATTCTAAAGTGACCCGGAAATAGAGCCTAGAACACCATGACCCAATCCCCCCGAGAGCTAGCCACCCAAACAGCGAAAAACCGACGAGACCAAGAACGCCTCCTGCAAGATTTGCTGGGTATTCTAGATGCTCTAGATCATGCTTGTGAACATTGGCAGCAAGCGGAACAAGACCATGTGCAAACCTTATCAACTCCGCTTCCTCAACCTACAGTATCCCCTACATCATCCTCAGTCTCTTTCTTTCAAAAATGTCAGCAGTGGTTGATGTTTTGGCGAAAAGAATCCCCTACATCAGTTGGCCCTGCACCATCAGAATCAGCTCCTTCCCAGGAAACGGATGGTACCCGCGAAATGATTCGTAGTGCGAAAGAAGGGGTTGAACTTATCCGACGCTCAATGCTGGATATCCTCCAGCAGCGACAGGTCGTACCCATCGAAGTGAACGGTCAACCCTTTGATCCAGAACAGATGTATGCATTAGGTCGGCAAGAAAGTGCCGAGGTCGAAGAGAATACCGTTATTCAAGAAGTGGTTAGGGGGTACTTGTGGCAGAATCGGATCTTGCGTGAAGCTCAAGTGATGGTGGCTTCTAAACCCTCAGCTCCAGACGAGCGATAATTCGGGAACTTACAAAGGATAGATGATATGGGTAAAGCAGTCGGAATTGATCTTGGAACGACGAATTCGGTTGTGGCTGCCATTGATAATGGCCAACCTTGGGCCATCCCAGACGAAGATGGGGAAACCTTGTTGCCATCGTGTGTGGGCATCACAACGAAGGGCAAACTCCTCATCGGCAGAGAAGCACTAAGACAATATGCAGCTGCTCCAGAACGGACGGCAAAGTCTATCAAACGGCAGATGGGAACGGACCATAAAACGGTACTGGGAGAGAAGACCTACTCCCCCCAGGAAATATCTGCCATTCTCCTCCGTACCTTGAAACAAAGAGCGGAAGATGCCTTGGGTGAAGCGGTTACCCAAGCGGTGATTACCGTGCCCGCCTTCTTTACAGATGCTCAAAGGCAAGCCACTAAGGAGGCCGGAGAGATTGCTGGCTTAGAAGTACTGCAGGTGCTGAACGAGCCCACAGCTGCCGCTTTAACCTATGACTTCCGCAGTGAAGAAACAGAGCAGGTGCTGGTCTACGACCTTGGCGGAGGCACCTTCGATGTTTCAATCGTCGAGATTACCGGGGATGTCACTGAAGTCTTAGCCAGTCACGGTAACAATCGTCTGGGTGGAGATGACTTTGACCGACGGTTGCAGCTGTATCTCACAGAGCAGTTTCGGCAAAGCCATGACACAGAAGTCCCTGCAGATCCCACAGTCCAAGCCCGATTGCTCCGGGCAGCGGAAAAAGTCAAGATTGACTTGAGTGAACATGCCTTTGCCACGGCCCGTGAGCCCTATTTAGTCAGCCAGGGGAAGACAGCATTGCACCTGGAAGTGGAAGTAGCACGGGAGTCCTTTGAAGACCTCATTCAACCTCTAATTGAAGAAACCTTGGAGGCGATAGACCGGGCTTTAACGGATGCAAAGCTGGACAAGCAAGATTTGGATCGGGTCATTCTAGTGGGAGGCTCTACTCGTATTCCCTTGGTCCAAAGGATGATTACAGCCCATCTAGAACAAGCCCCTATCGATGGCATCCAACCCGACCTATGTGTAAGCTTAGGGGCTGGCATTCAAGCGGGGGTATTATCGGGTGCCTCTGTTGATGCTATTTTGGTGGATGTTATTCCCCACTCCTTGGGTATTGCTGCAGCAATGAGTACTGCCTTTGGCACAATGCCTGGGATGTTTAGCACGATTATTGCTCGCAACAGTGTCATTCCCATCTCCCGTTCAGAAGTCTATTCCACCCTCTCAAATGGCCAAGAAACGGTGGAAATTGAGGTTTTCCAAGGAGAGAATGCCGTGGCAAGAGAGAATGTTCCCCTCGGGTCATTTCGAGTGGAGGGATTGCCCCCTCGACCTGCAGGAGGCGTCCAAGTTGAGGTGCATTTTGATTTTGACCACAATGGCATTTTGACCGTGACGGCCACAGAGAAAGGGAAGGGGCAACAGAATACCTTGATTGTTGATGATGCGGGGACGAGCCGTTTGTCGAGTCATGAACTCACCCAATCTAGAGCTGAAATCGAATCATTGTTCGCTCAAGACGAAGAAATTTAACGGGTGCGGCTCTTTTAGAGCGACACTTTTAAGTAGACAAGACAATATCTGGGTCGAGAAACTTACTAGTATGATTGCGAGTAAACTCCTTGAGTTTATGGAAGGGCCAGTACTCAGCAAAATCACCACTACTTCTAAGGGCACGAATCTGAAGAACAGCTTCAGCTCGGTCTAGTCGCCATCGTGCACCGGTAATATCCATGCGATCCTTGACCAAGTGCCGACAGGCTCCCTCAATGACGCCTGAGGCAATGGGATAGCCTTGGTCCAAGTACTGGTCATATAGAAGATACTTTCGATATTTGAGCAAATAGTCTGCACATTTATCGACATTTTCTCGGGCGGCCTTGGATAGATTTTGCAGGGTAGCACTACGTCGAATCCCAGCTGCAACATTACTAGCTTTTCCTTCGAGAAGGCGTAAGGCTCTTTCCATGACCCAAGGCTCCACTTCTGGAGTTCCAGGAGTAAAGAAGCAATGGGCCGCTTTCCAAAGGTATTCCAGTACATGAATGAAATCCAGAACGATCGTGATAGATACTTTGTTCTTTCTAGCGGCAGCTTTGATAGCTTCGAGTTGGTTGAGTTCGCCATCGACCAAGACCACCCACTCTCGTTGGTGCTGTGGGTCGCGATGAGTGGCTTCCTCGAAAGCAGAGTTAATCACCTGCTTAGCATCTTCTCTGACACTGGCCCAAACTCGTTTATTACTAATGGTAGGACGCTCTGGTTTTTCCAGAGTATCTCCAATAATTTGCTCGGGCTGTCGCTCAAACCTGGGGGTACTGTATACAGAGGCAACAGTGGCCATCCGTTTGCGTTGGCGTTTCTCTCCTGGACTTAAGCGTACTTTACTTTTTTGGGTAGCCCGCTCTGCTGCTTTGGCTGTAGCGGGTCGTAAATCCTCCTGATGCATCACAATTCCTTTGCCATCTGTTGTCAGCACGAGGAGGTCTGTGGTTATTTCTGGACTCTTCTGAGTCCGTTGGGCATAGAAGTCGTTAAAGTCTTGGGCAACTTTGACCGTAATTTCTTCACACTGTCGTTTGCCAACTTGAGCTCCTGTGGTTTCTGCAATGGTAGTCACAGTCTCCGTAAACGATACCTTGGAGGCTTCTTGAGCCACACGCTGTCTTAAGCCATCCGAGTACTTATCCATGGCTAGGTTTAGGATTCCATCTGAGGGGTATAGGGTACTCACCCCTGATGTCTTATTGCTATAACCAGACCGTGTCACTACCACTTCTCCAAACAGCGTTTCTAACTGCCGCTGAGTATCTTTACGATGATGGCGACGAGTATAGTCGTCTGAACCTCTCACAATGTGGTGCTGGGTTTCATTCACCGCTCGTAGGTCTAGATGTCCTTGGAATATACGTCGTAGAAGTTCAGTGCCGGCTTGATGGATAAACGATTCTACCTCGCCGTGTTCTAACGCTTGATAGTCAGCGGAGCAGATGGTCTGTACCAATACTTCGTACTGTTCATTGGCCAACTCCAACACCTTCTGTTCGATAGTACTCAAGGAGGGAATTTTCATAGGGGTGAGGGCCATTCAGTCTACTCCCTAACTTATCTCCTCAAAAATATATATGTGCAATCTTTCAGCAGTTAATAGACAAGATTGTTTACTAAACACCTACTAATTCGTTATATTTCGTTACGTGGAAAGAGCCGCACCCAAATTTAACTTGATACAGATGAATCTATGCTTACTCAGACGGAGTTAACGGATCAAGCCCATCCTCCCCCCATTGCCCTAGACCCAATCCGGAAGTAATTGTCATTGCCAGCCCACCCGTCCCTGATCGACGACTGTGTTAACGACCCGTTAAAAAATCGCGGAAGCTAGCGATTCGTCAGCCTTGGGAACACCTTCCAAACGCCGCTCAAGCAAGGTGTATCGTTGCCTATCTTTGATCTGCCTGACGGCCATGCTGATGGCATTCTTTGGGCCTACGAGAATCGCCAGTTTCTTCGCCCGTGTCAGTCCGGTATAGAGCAAGTTACGGCTGAGCATAATGTAATGCTGCATGTACAGGGGCAGAATGACGACGGGATATTCCGACCCCTGGCTCTTATGGATCGTGACGGCCCAGGCCAAGCCAATTTCATTCAAGTCAGCGAGATCATAGGAAACGGAGCGTTCTGCATAGCGAACGGTGACCTCAATCTCTTCTAAATTGATATCCTCGATCACTCCCATATCGCCGTTGAAGACTTCTCGATTGTAATCATTGACCTGCTGCAGAACGCGATCTCCCACCCTGAGTATCAGACCCCCTCTCGTCAACTCAGGCTTATCGGGACACGGAGGATTAATCAAAGCTTGCAACACTTGATTGAGTTTACGAGTACCGACTTCGCCCCTCGTCATGGGGCATAGGACTTGCACATCTCGTGCTGGCTGGAACCCAAGTCCAGGGAGAAGATCGTGGATCAGTTCCTGGATCCCTTGCACACCGTTCTCAGGTTCGGGGGCACCTAACCAGAGACAATCTGTTTTGGGAGAAGGACTTACGGATTCCAAGTTGGGAAACTGGCCTTGATTAATGCGATGGGCGTTACGGATGATGTGACTGGCTTGGGCCTGACGAAAGACCTCCGTTAGTTCAATAATGGGAATTCTCCCAGAGGTGATCAGATCTAATAGGACATTTCCGGGTCCCACACTAGGTAACTGGTCTGTATCCCCCACGAGCAAGAGTTGAGCGTTGGTATCAATAGCCTTGATCAGGGAATTGGCTAAGAACAGATCCAGCATCGAGGCTTCATCAATCACCACTGCATCAGCGGGGATCGGGTTATCTGTGTTCCGTTGAAACTTCATTGTCTTGGGGTCAAATTCCAAGAGGCGATGAATCGTTTTCGCTTCATGACCCGTCACTTCACTGAGGCGTTGCGCGGCTCGACCTGTTGGGGATGCTAATACGATGTCTTTCCCCATTGCTTTCCAGAGCGCTACGATTGTGCGGGTGGTAAAAGTCTTCCCCGTTCCGGGTCCACCCGTAAGGATCACAACACGCTGACTCGCTGCCATTTCCACGGCTTGCTGCTGCTGTTTTGAGAGACTCACATCTGTTTGAGCCATGAAGCGGTCTAACCAAGCCCTTACCCGATCATTATCGACAACTAGAGAGCTGGCCAGCAGCTGGAGGACTCGTCGAGACAAGTGAAATTCTGCTTGAAAGAAGGGAGGTGCGTAGCAAAGCAGTTTCGTCGAGCCCTCATGTGTTAACCGTTCGACGATTAGCTCAGCATCAGAGATCATGGCATGGATCAGGTACTCCACTTGATCGGGTTTGGGCTGATAGTCAGGGAGAGCTAATCTCTTCACCGCTCGATCAATCAATTCTGGTTGAGGTAAATAACAATGCCCTTCTTCTGCGGATTCACTCAAGACATGTAGTAGACCACTTCGATAGCGGTATTCAGAATGAGGTGAGATGCCCAGACTGCGAGCAATCTCATCTGCGGTCACAAATCCAATGCCATAGACATCTGTTGCCAGTCGATAGGGGTTATGGGTGACGGTTTCAATGGACTCATCCCCATACTGCTTGAAGATCTTGACGGCATAAGTGGTGGATACGCCATGCCCTTGGAGAAAGACCATGACTTCTTTGATTGCCTTCTGACTATCCCAGGCGGTCTGAATCAGTTTGACGCGCTTTTTGGCGATGCCAGGGACTTCAATCAAGCGTTCAATTTGGGTTTCAATAATATCGAGGGTATCTAGCCCAAAGTGAGCTACGATACGTTTTGCAGTGACTGGACCCACGCCCTTGATCAAGCCACTGCCGAGGTATTTCTCAATCCCCGTGAGAGTCGCTGGCTTGGTTTCCTTATACTGTTTGACTTGGAATTGAGGACCGTACTTAGGATGGTCCCGCCATATCCCCTGAAGTTGTAGCGTTTGGCCTGCTTGGATATTGGCGAAGCTGCCCACGATGGTGATCAGCTCATGGGTCCGTGGTGCTTTGAGGCGGGCAACGGTATAACCTGACTCATCAGAATGGAAGGTCAATCGCTCCACAACCCCTTGTAGTTGTTCAATGGGGGGAGACCCTGGATGAGCAGAACTACTGGGCATGGGTAGCTACCTTAAGGCTTGATGCTTGGCTTCTTTACAGCAATATACTCCTGAAAGGTCGATGTTCTTAAGATGCATCAACTTCCTCTGTATCAGCCGGTTCTATCTCAACGGTCGTGATGGAATTTGCAGAAACTTTGGAGCCTAACTCCAGCTTCTGGCGTACTTGTTGTTCTACATCTTGGGCAAACTCTGGGTTATCCAGAAAGTATTGAATGGTATTCTCCCGACCCTGGCCTATATTGCTACCGTCATAGCTATACCAAGCTCCTTTGCGGACAATGATATCTGTTTCCTCCGCCATATCGACCAGACAACCCATGGTTGAGATCCCCTGGCCAAACAGGATGTCAAACTCTGCAATCCGAAACGGAGGTGCAACCTTATTCTTGGCAACCTTGACCTTAGCGCGGATGCCATACATATCGTTAGTGTCCTGATTTATTCGCCATGGGCTGAGATAGCTGAAATGCTTTGATAATAGAGAATTCAGAGCACTCCTTTATGAACATTGCCCAACGCGAGCAGCAGATTATCCGCATCCAATCTCAAAGTTCCTATGCTTCTATTAACGAAGCCCTAGAATCAACCCTTCGTCTTGAAGCTAACCGAGTCACCCAGATCGCAGTAGAGTCAGCTCTAGACGAAGAAGTTCAAGCTTATCTATCAGAGATTCAAGGGGATCGACCTCGACGTTCAGGCTACTATCAACGGATCCTTGATACCCAGTACGGCAGGATTACTCAGCTGTCCGTTCCCAAACTACGGAAAGGGAATGCAGGCCGAGAGTGGCAGATTTTAGAGCGTTACCAACGAGCCCTTGGCAGCCTGCTAGAGTTTTGCCTAGGGCTGTATGTCATGGGCTTATCGCTTCGAGATCTGCAAGAAGCTCTCTATGAGATCCTGGGTGCAGTCTTATCCGTGAATGCCATTAACCGGATTACACTTAAAGCCCAGAAGCAGATGCTCCAAAGTCGTCAGACTCGTCTTGAGAAAACCCCTTTTATTTGATTGTTGATGGGGTTTGGGCGAGTGTTCAATGTGCGTCTGAAGACTTTTGGGAAGACCAAGCTGGGCATATTCGGAAACTACGCCGTGCGGAAGACAGAGTCATCTTAGTGGCCATGGCGATATGGCCAAATGGGACACAAACTGTTCTCCATTATGAAATTGCTGTCCAAGAATCTGAGGCAGCTTGGCTACTGTTCTTTGAGCACCTGCGGCAACGAGGATTGCAAACCCATTTGGTGAAGCTGATTGTGAGTGATGGCACCACTGGGCTACCTAAGGTAATTCGCGCTCTGTTTCCCCTCGCGCAACATCAACGGTGCATTACCCATAAGGTTCGAGCGATGCTCCGGCATTTGGGCTATGAGCAATTGCCACACCTGGATGCTCAAGGACAAGAACTGTCCCACTCTGAAGCCAAGAAGCTGCGGTATTCACAAATTAAACACGATGCCTATGCTATCTATAAAGCGCCAGACTGGGAAGAAGCTATTGTTGCGTTGCTCGTGTTTGCACAGAAATGGACAGACCTTGAACCCGATGCGGTCAGAACCTTTACCAAAGATTTTGCCCTGACCTTGAGTTTCTATGATTTTGATGAATCCATTCATTCGCTGATTCGTACTTCCAATGCGCTAGAACGGTTGTTCCGAGAATTCCGAACCAAAGCTGATGAGATTGGTGCTTTCCCTAATGAGGAGAGCTGTTTAGCGATTTTCTTCCTCGTCTCACGCAGAGATCATGCCAAGCATGATCGTCTCAATAACCATGGCGAATAAATCGGGACACTAACTACATATCGGTGCCTTTCTTCAGGGTCTGAATTCGACGAATATCCAAGCGAACGGAGGCATAGAACTTGAGGGCATTACCTCCCGTGGTCACCTCTGGACTGCCATAGGTGACCCCAATCTTCTGTCGCAGTTGGTTCAGGAAAATGACGGTGCTACCTGACTTGGCAATATTGCTTGTAATCTTACGCAGCGCTTGACTCATCAACCGAGCTTGCAACCCCATATGGGAATCTCCCATATCTCCCTCAATCTCAGCTCTGGGAGTAAGAGCAGCAACGGAATCGACCACGACGAGATCCACCGCACTTGAACGAACGAGTTGATCCACAATTTCTAAAGCCATCTCACCTGAATCAGGCTGGCTTACAAGCAGCTCTGATATATCCACACCCAATGCTGCTGCATAAACTGGATCAAGGGCATGTTCAGCGTCAACAAAGGCAGCGACTCCACCCGTCTTTTGGATCTGAGAAATCGCATGCAGGGCTACGGTGGTTTTCCCCGAACTCTCAGGTCCATAGATTTCAATGACGCGCCCTCTAGGAAGACCACCTCCTAGAGCTAAGTCTAGAGTCAATGCACCACTAGAGATGGTCTCGACCTGCATACGAGTGGCATCACCCAATCGCATGATGGCCCCTTTGCCAAACGTCTTTTCAACGTTTTTCATCACTAAGTCGAGGGCCTTTTGCTTCTCAGTCATTTCATTTTTGGCACTCATGAGTGAATCTCCAAAGGTGTGAATTGGGGGACGCTAGACCAATATAGTAATCTTGTACTAAAATGGTGTCAATACGATACTTTTGTTCATGATTTACCTCCACATGGTGAGGTTGTAATGGCAACAGATACACTTGCTGAACTGTTAGGATTCTCTGGTAGCTGGCTCGTCGCAGTCTCACTTGATTTAGAGTGGGGCTATCAGTGCTGGGTCATTACCCCAGAAAGGCAGGTTCACACTGATGGAGAATTCTATGTGAACAGCCGAGTTGCATTAGAAGCAGGACGCTTTCTCGTGGAGAATTCCTTGGAGGTGGAGTAGTTTCATCAATAGGAAAACTGTGTAGCTGCCACAGTGCTTAAAAATCTTTGTCATTTCGACGATTCTGAAGATTGGTCAATGCCATTCATTTCTAGATGTAGCAACATTAGGCTTAGCGCTTATTCGGGTCTCTGAATGGCGCACCCCAATGTTTTCGAGATTCTCTATTAAAGGGTGGTTTCCATGTTTGGATGAGGGCTTGTTCTAACTGTTGTCGGGCATGGTATTCGGCAGGGGCCTTTCGCCAAAAGCTAATCGTCACTCGCACGGGTAAGTCATGAATCCGGTGAGCTGCCACATAATTGTGTAGGTAGTCTTTGCAATCATGGGCTCCCTTCCATCGTTGATTGGATTGAGAAGTCTCACCCACATACAACAGCAATGGCAACTCTTGATCAATCACGAAGTAAAGGGCGGCAACCCCTTCATCATCAAAAGTATCACGCCAAAATCCCGTATTTTGCTGCTTCAAACTAAAGGGATTGATGCTGGCTGGATCTGCTGATACTGGTGCTAGCTCAAAGAGGTTTCCTTGTTGGGTTGGAGCACTCTCATTGATCCTTGTCTGATATTTGAAAATCCGATTTTTCCAATCTTGAAGAGCAGTTACACTCATCTGCTGGATCGGCAGATCGGAGCTAGAAAGGCGGATTTCTCTCAGTTCTTTGTCTGTAAATAGAGAGTTTTGCTCATTCATATAGTGTCGATTCTCTGGAA
The DNA here is from genome assembly GCF_000238775.2 of Acaryochloris sp. CCMEE 5410. Lineage (NCBI taxonomy): Bacteria > Bacillati > Cyanobacteriota > Cyanophyceae > Acaryochloridales > Acaryochloridaceae > Acaryochloris > Acaryochloris sp. CCMEE 5410. The sequence goes on from NZ_AFEJ02000006.1 coordinate 26,949, forward strand.
CCGTCGATTAGCCTAGTGCACCCAATGATTCATCATGGATTTAAGGGGTAATTACCTGGATTTCTCACAAGCAGTTATCAGAGGGTCGAATTAGCTACAACCAGCAGTGATCTACTCATAAGATTGGCATTGAAAGGTACGGTAACGAGTTCGCTTACGCCAGCGATGAAAGAATTCACTAGATCACATTGATTTTCAGCAAAGATAGTCAAAAGCGGACACCATAAAGCCAGGGTTATCATTCCCCTGTAACTCACTATTCCCTTGTGCTAGCCCATCACTTCCGCCTAGGTGGGGGCAGGCGATCGTTTTAATCTGAGGATGGCGTGCTCAAACCACTGCTGCCAAGGACAGTGTGAGTTGAGGCCGATATAAATACGGCGGACACTGAAGCGGACTTGAGCAGCTACTTTGAGTAACTTCAGGCGAATGGTTCCTAGCTGTGCTGCTTTGAGCGGTGTATCGGCGAGTCCATGTTCGCGCAGGGCATTGAGTAAAACATATCCCACAGATGACCACCAGAGGCGCAGTTGATTGCTCTCAAACCAATGGGCCGAAGTGCGGTCACTGAACAATTCAAGCTGGTGTTCTTTGATCCGATTTTCCATATTTGCCCTTGGGCAGTACTCATCTTCGTAGAGTTTACTGGGAATCACCTCTGATGCCGGAAAAGAGGTGACCACAAAACGATGATGTACGCCTTTTTCGTCATAGGTGACCTTAGCAACCACCCGTCTTCTCTTACTCCAGGAGTCAAGGGTCTGATAGTTTAGGGAGCGATACCATGGAGTCCCTTCCATCGGTGGCTCTACTGTCTGACACCGCTCAAACTCAGCCTTGGCTTTAGCTTCGATATCTTTACTCATTCGCACCAAACGTTCGTTCGTGGCCATAGCCAAGACAAAATCCACCTGATTCTCTTCGCACCAACTCATGATGTCGTCACGAGCATAGGCACTATCGGCCCGCACTGTAATCTTGATCTCTGGCCAGTGACACCTGATATGGGGAATAATACGCTGTAACTCATCTAAAGCCCCTGCAGCAGGGTCTACATTGGAGGGACGTAACCGTGCAGCCAGTAAGTGAGTGCCACAGAAAATCAACAGTGGTGCAAAGCATTCATGGTGATAGTAAGGATTGAAAAAGACCTGTTCTTGCTGACCATGGGCAAGGTCATCTGAGACATCCATATCAATCACAATATGCTCTGGTACGGTGGAGCTGAGTTGCACAAAGCGCTCTACGAAAAACGCTTTCATCTCATCAGGATTGATAGCAAAACGCACGTAGCGGTGGTTGAGGGATTGCGCATCACCATGAGGTGCTTGCTCAAGACGATTGAGGGTGCTTTTCCCAGCTAAAGGGGCACAGCGAGAATGGGTGCTTTCAAGCTGACCTACAGCAATGTTAAACAACGGTTCGTTGCGTAAATAGTCGTGGTCCAGCAGATCTTCGTATCCCTGGACAATCCCATACACTCGCTGGGTAACCAAGTCAGATAAATTGTGTTGAATTCGGCTCGGGTCGCGATGATCGCTGAAGCATTCAGCAAAGTGGTGGGTAATTTGAAACAGCTCATCAACCTGCTTGATCAAGAGTAGGCCAGCATCACTGGTCAGACTACCGCCATTGAAATCTGCCACGATCTCACGAGCGTCTAGTTTGCCAAATTGATGTGTCTGCGAGGTAGACTCTATAGTTGTTGGGGGCATAGAATTAAGGTGCTAGAAACTTTGTGCCAGTTGCATTTTCGCTGTTTTTTGACCCCATTTACTCAGACTGGGTAAACCATAGAGCTAAAGGTATGGCTTTTGATATTCATCTACTCAATCATCTCGACTACGACGAAGCTGAATCCTTGCTGCCTGATTACCTGGATGATGTCGTTGAACAGTTTGTGACGTCTTCACAAGGGGAAGCATATATTTCAGAGCACCCTGAAGTGGGTCGATGGATTACGACCTTCACTGAAATGGCTTATGTCTACGAAGGGTTCACCTTACCCACGATGACTAAGGCAGAGGTGCAAGTCATTATGGAAGATCTCTTACCGCGCAAAATAACCTTGAGAGACCGTTCTGACGCAGAAGATGCCATTTCGGAACTGAGTGCCTTTTGGAACTTTTTGGACCAGGAGTATCACTTCCAGTGCGCAGGAGAAATTCTCAACTATCTCTCTAGTATTGAAGGTGATTTCCCTGATTGGATGTTTGACCCAGCCAAAGGCGGTATGGCGAAAAGCTTCCTAATGGAGGGGATACAAGCTGGATATGATATGACAACTCAAGAAGGGCTGGACGCATTCCGGCTCAACTTTAATCAGCGGCTTTTTTCAGAAAATCCTGATAACTCTTTTCTGCAGCAACTCGGAAATCTGTTCCCAGGCTCTTCCTCTAAAGCACAACCCACCTCGTCAAACTCAAAGCATTCAAAACAACCCAAGAAAGCTAGTGGCAAAGGATTTGAAGCTCTTAATAAAGGCAAGAAATCTAAACGAAGGAAAAAGTAAGTTTCGGCAAACTAGATTTCTGACAAAGGTTGAGGGCTGAAGCTGTACTCCCCGCGCTGACGGATTGCTGTAAAACAGTTAAAAATTACACACTGTTTTTTCCTTAATCCATTAGAACCATTGTGAATAGCGAGTTATGGGATGTTCGTAAAATGGCTGGTGAGAAATTCAGGAATTAGATGTCTCTTAAAACTATCGCACCTTAGCAAGAATCTTAATTTCGCTGGAATATTCCTGCTCTACATTAGAATACCTGCAAGTCTGCTCCTAGCGAGATTCTCCTCCCCTATGCCTTCTTCAACTGTAGAAAAGCTTTCTCAACTGCGTTCTCAACTCCAGCAATGCAGCAACCCCACTGCTGCTAAGGTACTCAAAAGTGCAATTAAAAAACTTGAAGCCCAGCTTGACCCAAGCCAGCCCAAGACCACAGCATCCAAGATAGCCCAGCGGAAAGCTGCATTGAGGCACTCCCAGAAACAGGCCAAACAGAAAGCGTTGCAGCAAGAAAGAACAACGCTGAAACCCCCTTCACTGATAAAGCTGGAGTCAAAGTCTGAAGGCGTATCTCAAGATAAAAAGCCCATAACACTAGATCAGGAAAAACCAATCGAACAGGCTAAGGCGTCAGTTCAAGATACGAAATCTAAATTACCGACTCAGGATAGTCCACCAGCTAAGACCGAAACGACACACAAAAGCAAGAACCGTTTTCCTCCTCAAGCGTTCGCAGCAGCCAAGCGGATTGTCCTTACGGATGAACTCTGGCAACGTCCCCAGGTCCAGGGCATTACCATCGATGGTCCTACTTCAAGGGACCTGGATGATGCCATCTGGATTGAAGCGACTGAATCAGGGGCAGTCCTCTCTGTACATATTGCCGATGTTTCTGAAATCGTAGAAATCGGATCGAGTTTAGATGAAGTGGCAATTGAGCGCACGACCACCCGCTATTTCAGCAAAGGGAATGCCCCCATGCTGCCGAGACCACTATCAGAAGATAAGCTGAGTCTCCTAGAGAACCAAAAGCGTCCCACCCTGACGATCCAGGTCACCCTCGATGCGAATGCTCAGATGATTGACACGGAAATCTTTGAGTCTTGGCTGACTAGTCAAAAAAGATTTACCTATGCCGAAGCATCCCAGCCTGTCTCCCACTCTGCTTTTCAAGAGACCTTAGAGATGGCCCATCAGTGGGCATTACATCTGTACCGGAATCGGCTGACCTCTGGTGCAATAGGTGCGACCCAGACAGCCCAAGGTCAGTGGCTCACGGAAGAGGGCAGTCTAAGCCGAAGTGAACATCATCGTAGTCATATCTTGATCCAAGAATTTATGATCCTGGCAAATCGGGCTGTCGCCCAGTGGTTAGCCGATCAAGATATCCCTGCTCTGTATCGCAATCACACGGCCAGGGCGATTGCCCCAGATCGGGAAACGATGTATCAGACATTGCTGACGCTAGGATCTAGCGCTGCCATTCGCCAGCGGTTGTACAGTTGGATGAACCGTGCCGAGTATGCTCCAACGTTAATCGGACACTTTGCTCTAAACCTGCCTGCATATTGTCACTTCACCAGTCCGATACGTAGACTCGCTGACCTGATCAACCATCGCATCGTTAAAGCTGTACTCAAACAGCAAGAGGTCCCCTATACCGTACTCGAACTTGAGCAGCTAGGACAGCATATTGCCCAAGTCAGGCGCAAAGATGAAGAAGAGACCTCAGAGTACTTTAAGGCTGAGCATCAGAAGGTCTACCAGGACCAACTCCAGGCTCCTGAAGAGCTGGGTCATCTTTCCAGTAAAGAATTCAGTCGTTTGGTGAAGTATGCCACCGAAAATCAAGATATAGAGCGGCTTCGTAGTGAGTTGGTGACTCGTTTGGAGTCAGAGAAATTAACGGTTCAAGATCTGTACTTGTTGGTCTTTCAGAGGAGTGACCGTGAATTACAGCATCAGGTTGTCCAGCATCTTGCCAATCACGTTCAAGAAGCTGCGAGTGTGATCAGCATTGCCTCAAGCCAGGAAAAGGACTGGGAAGCGTTCGAATATATAGAGGTGGGGGATAGCACACCATTCACTGTCTGGTTAGAGGTCAAACAATCTGGAGAATCCTTCACGACTGTTCATCCAGCAGTCCATTCCCGTAAACAAGATGCTCGTCATCAGGCTTGTCTATTGTGGCTAGAAGCCTATCTCCAGAACAGCTTGGTCACTCCAGGAGAGCGTGAACAGCCTCCGTTACCAGAGCCTCAACCTGTATCTTCAGCTTCTAGCAAGAATGCAGAACCGCTGTCCAAAGCTATGCATACTGCTTTGATGAAACCACTCAGTGGTGGTCAGAATTTTGTGGGGATGTTGGTGGATGTCTGCCAGAGATTGAGATGGGAGAATCCAGAGTACGAAATGGACAGCTCAGATGATTGGTTTATCTGTAAATGTGAGCTGGATGTTCTGGGTGAACGGCTGGAAGGTAGCGGGGTGGCGAAGAAGAAAAAATTGGCTAAGAGTCTGGCCGCTAAAGAGGTACTGGAGCAAGTGCGAGAGCTGGCACCTCAGCATTGGGAGGAGTGGTTCCCAGGGGTAGCATTCAGCCAACCTAAGAATCTGACCAACCAAGAAGATTGATTTTCTTCCAACAACGTAGGGTGATTCAAGATAGAGGCGAAGGTGAGAGTGGGGTGGATTAGGGATAGTTGATGCAAGAGTCATGCTTTCGCATAAATTGACCAATCATAAGAATCTTGTCTATCAAGCGTTTTAAGCATTATTGCTTAGGTAGAAATGCTACCTTGAACTTAAGGGTAGCCAAGGATGCCAGACATCATGAATAATCTGAGTAATGATCAGCATTCTATTTTGGTAGTTGATGACGAAGTACCGATTCGACGAATTTTAAGTACCCGACTATCCATGATGGGCTATCAAGTTTTCACTGCTGCTGATGGCGTAGAAGCTTTAGAAATTTTTGAGCTACAACATCCTGACTTGATTGTGCTAGATGTGATGATGCCGAAACTGGATGGCTATGGTGTCTGTCAAGCCGTCCGTAAAATATCGAGAGTGCCGATTATTATGCTGACAGCTCTGTCGGATGTAAGGGATCGTATTACGGGTCTGGAAATGGGTGCTGATGATTATATGATCAAGCCTTTTTCACCTAAAGAATTAGAATCTCGTGTTCGGGTTATTCTCCGCAGACTGGATGCTGTAAAACCATCGAAGTATCATGCCCCTGGTGTGCTTGAGATTGGCTCACTCCACATTGATAGAAATAAACGGCAGGTTTCCCATGGTCGAGAACGTCTCTTCTTCACCCAGATGGAATTTAGTTTATTGGAACTATTGGCTAGCCGACTTGGAGAAGCTGTTTCTCGCCAGGAGCTTCTACAGAAAGTATGGGGATATGGCGAAGAGTCCATAGTTGATACGCGAACAGTCGAGGTTCACATGTCACGTCTGCGCCATAAACTCAAAGAGAATTTAGGAGCATCAGTGATGATTCATACGATTCGTGGTGTAGGTTATGCACTGAAATATGATCAATCACAAATTTTGGCTGATCAGCAGGTCAGCTAGAACACCTGGTTGTTTCTGAAAACATCTTTAGGCAGTACTGGATTGACGTGGCGGGAACGGGGAAGCCTTTCGTGAAGGAATCGATTGCTTCGGCTGGGTTCTGCTTGGAGTGCGCTGTTGAGATTGAAGAGAACTTTGAGTTGAAAAAAGGGGGATGAAATCACTACGATACTGTTGTGAATCAGAAACTATCAAAAAAATAGAATAATTGATCACAATAACGGTTTTAATTTGGCATAACTGATGGAAAGCACTAAAAATTTATTGATATTATTCTACTAAAAAATATCAATAAATTCCAAACTAGAACTAAATACAAGACGTCAATATGCCTAAAAATCCTAGATAACTAATAAAATCACTTAGAAAGAGTATGGTGATTCCAGAAGAATTAGATATATATTCTGTTAAATTGAAAGAATTTAAGGGGAGTGATAAACATGCAAAATCCTTTCCAAAAAGATTCATCAAACGAGACTAAAGTGATGCTTGATGTCCCAGCTATACCAACCACTATCGTATTTATTGACTCAAATGTTGATGATAAAGATACGTTGATTAATGGGGTGAATCATAATGTCAAGGTAGTGATATTAGATCCCCAAGAGGATGGCATAAAAAAGATTACCCGAGTACTAAAATTCCATCCAGAAATTGAAGCAATTCACATAGTCTCTCATGGGATACCAGGCTCTTTATCACTCGGAAATATTGAGTTGACCTTGGAAAGCCTAGATAGGTATGCTTCAGAACTAAAAAGTTGGATAAAACTAGTAAATTTTCCCGCTATTCTGCTCTATGGATGCAACTTAGCGGCAGGAAAGGTGGGAACTAAATTTCTAGAGAAATTACACCATATCACTCATTTACCGATTGCTGCTTCACGAACGAAAATTGGCAGTTGTCTCTTGGGTGGCAGTTGGCAGCTTGGGGTAAGACTTGGCAAACATGCTCTATTCTCCCACAAAGCTTTTACCCAAGAGACTCTAGCTTCCTATGCTGGTATCTTTGCAAGTGTCCAATTAGTGAAAGACATCAATCCTGGTGTTAGTGACTCTGATCCCCGTAGCTTCTTTAAGCTTGGTAACCAGCTATTCTTCGTCGCTACGGATGGTGTCGCAGGTCGAGAACTTTGGGTGAGTGACGGCACTGAAACCGGGACACAGCTCGTAAAAAATATTGATCCTAATAATAACTTCATTAATGGACCCAGTATTTTTGACTTATCAGGCCCACAAAGCTTTACTCAATTCGGTGACAAGCTAATTTTCACTGCTTCTAATGGAGTAACTGGAAGAGAATTATGGATCACTGATGGTACTGAAGCGGGGACAAAACTTATTAAAGATATTAATCCTAGTCAGATAGATTTTCTTTTTCCCAATGATAGTAATTTCCCTCTCCCACGATTCTTAACTGAGCTTGATGGCAAGTTATTCTTCACAGCCAATGATGATATAACGGGCCAAGAGCTATGGGTAACTGATGGCACTGAATCTGGTACACAGTTAGTAAAAGATATTAATCCTTTTAATAATTTCTCTGGCCGTTCTAATTTCGGAGGCCCAGAAAATTTAATTATATTTGATGGCAAGCTGTTCTTCACTGCCCCAGATGGTGTTAGAGGTATCGGGTTATGGGCGAGCGATGGTACTGAAGCGGGAACTCAGCTGGTTAAAGCTATTACTAATATTGCTATCCCATCTTTACTACGTAACTTCAAGGAAGTTGACGGCAAGTTGTTTTTCCTAGGAAATGATGGCACTAGTGGCCAAGAACTTTGGGTGAGTGATGGTACAGAAGTGGGTACTCGGCGGGTTAAAAATATCAATCCTAGTAATGATGACAGATTTGGATTGGCTCCAAGTAATTTTATAGGGATTGATGACAAGCTATTTTTCACAGCCAATGATGGTATTCGAGGTCGCGAACTATGGGTAAGTGATGGCACTGAAGCTGGCACGAAGCTTGTTAAAGATATTAACCCCAGTAACGGTGACTTCCCTGCTCCAAGTGATTTTATAAGGATTGATGACAAGCTATTTTTCACAGCCAATGACGGCATCCGAGGTCGCGAACTATGGGTAAGTGATGGCACTGAAGCTGGCACGAAGCTTGTTAAAGATATTAACCCCAGTAACGGTGACTTCCCTGCTCCAAGTGATTTTATAAGGATTGATGACAAGCTATTTTTCACAGCCAATGACGGCATCCGAGGTCGCGAACTATGGGTAAGTGATGGCACTGAAGCTGGCACACAATTAGTGAGGGATATTAATCCGAGTAGTGATGATTCTACTAGTCTAGGTAACCTTATAGAGATTGATGGCAAGCTTCTTTTCAGAGCAGACGATGGGGTGAGTGGTCAAGAGCTATGGATTAGTGATGGCACTGAAGCTGGGACGCAATTATTTGCAGATATTAATCCAAGTGGTGATGGCTTCTTTAGCTTTAGTAGATTCCAAGCAGTAGATAACAAGTTATTTTTCTCTGTTGATGATGGCATTAATGGGAAGGAACTATGGATTGCCTCTATTCCCAAAAATATTATTTCTGGGGATAAAGGAAATAATGTTCTGAATGGCACTACTGATGATGATTTTATTAGTGGTTTAGAAGGAGATGATGTTATTCGCGGCAGGCTCGGTGATGACCTTATCAGAGGAAATAATGGCATCGACGTTCTTTTTGGTGATCAAGGGAATGATGCGATTGAAGGGGGAGCTGGCAATGATCAGATATTTGGTGATCAAGGGGCAGACAGATTAGAGGGTGGGGCGGGGGATGACATCATCGAAGGCGGAGATGGCGATGACGTTGTGACAGTTAGGAACTTCACGGGTATTGATGTTCTTGATGGAGGAAATGGAGATGACACCGTGCGGTTTATACCCACGGATGGCCGCAATTTAAGTATTTTTCTTGCCCAAGGATTCGTTGGAGATGGCCTCTTAGGGGGGCAAACTTTCAAAAACTTTGAAACCATTGTCACTGGCCAAGGTAATGATCGTTTATTAGGGAATGCACAAGACAACACCTTAAACGGAGGTAGTGGTGATGACCTGCTCAAAGGTGAGCTTGGTAACGATGTTCTATTTGGCAGTCAAGGGAATGATGTAATTGAAGGGGGTGCTGGCAATGATCAGATATTTGGTGATCAAGGGGCAGACAGATTAGAGGGTGGGGCGGGGGATGACACCATCGAAGGTGGAGATGGCGATGACGTTGTGACAGTTAGGAACTTCACGGGTATTGATGTTCTTGATGGAGGAAGTGGAGATGATATCCTTCGGTTCGATCCTAATGATAGTCGTGACTTAAGTATCTTTCTTTCTCAAGGGTTTGTTGGGGATGGTCTTCTAGGGGGACAAACTTTCAAAAACTTTGAAACTATTGTCACTGGCCGAGGTAACGATCGTTTGTTAGGTAATGAACAAGACAACATCTTAGGCGGGGGTAGCGGTGATGACGGACTGTTTGGAGGCGACGGTGATGACGAGCTGAATGGTGGGGCAGATCGAGATAACCTCGCTGGTGGATTAGGTGCTGATACACTAATTGGTGGTCAAGATGCAGATATCCTCGATGGTAATAGAGGGAATGATATTTTGATTGGTGAAGCAGGGGCTGATCAATTTCTGTTTAAGGAAGATCTTCTTGATGGTCAGACTGACATTGATACCATTCTGGACTTTGAGATCGAGGACACTCTAAATTTCAGCTCTTATAGGAATGCGGGTGGCTTCATTAATGCCACGAGAGTTACACAAAATCTACTACGGCTTAATCTGAGTGGAGAGGATATCGTGAATATTACAGGCTCTTCAAGTGCCTTGGATTTAGCTGAGAATCAACTCCAATAGCTATAGATAACGTACGCGACAACTGATTTCGGTTCTGCAATTTAAACCTCACCCCCATAGAATGCTCCCCGCTGGCCCACCTGAATCTCCTAGGCATCCCTCCCTAACCCCTAAACTTTTCAAATGGCGTTAGCACATTCAACCAAATAAGTTGCTTGGTTGGCGACACAGGACCTAAACACCCAAACCCTACCGATCCGACAAAAGACCGCCCGACGAGGACCACCAGCGAACACCGGAATCTCCAGAGTCAATGCTGGAAAGAGTTCTGGAGACGGGTTTGGAAGGGTCGTTTTTTAGTCTGAAATTTTGTCTAATGCAGATAAGGCGTGTTATTTGGAATAGAAATCAACCGAAAATACCCCTGCTGCCAGGTTCAGGGGTTTGAGATGCAGGTTAGTCCCATTCCTTTTGTCGTTGCTCTTGGACGTATTTTTCTGTTCCTTCCTGACTTGAGAATGACTCTGGGTATCTTTCATGTAAAGCACCACCTGTCTTGTCACAGTCTCTGTTGTAGTTAATCTTGATGTTCTGGGGAAGTGGTGAGTTACAAATCAATGGTGTTTCCTTACTCTCTAGTTGAGAGTGGGTGAGTTTTTTAGTCTTACTTAAGTCTGTATTCAATAGAATTCCGGTCCTTGATCTACCTGTTGATCCTGACCCACTGGATGATGAGTTGGCCGTACCTCAAGACCCGACTCCTGCTGTGGTTAGTGGTGGTGGGAAGCGTCGGACTGGGGCCAAGCGAGTGACCCTTGCTGATGTGATGAAGCAAGAAGCTGCTAAATCCTAGCCAAGTAACTGGCGCACCTAGCCCCTAAGTCCCCTCAGAGGCCAGGTGCGCTAGAATCTCAACAGCATGGGTTAATACTATGGTTTACATCCCATCTCTGACTCAGACTCAACTAAGAATTCTTAGGCTTACTAAGAAATATCCTGATAAAGCGGTTAGGCTTTCTTACGAATTACCAATTATTTGCTATGGGGATGAACCAATTGGATATCCTGCGTTTCTTCAAAAGCTAATTGGCTTAGGTTTAATAGAAGTTCACTCTAGGCGAGTGCGTTATGATTCGTCGCGTTATCAGCGAGATTCTTGGAATAAATACAGCGTGGATTTAGAGTTGCCATCCATTTATGCTTGGGGGTTATGGCGCGATAAATATATTGCCAAGCAAAAAGGGTCACGGCATGTTCTCGTGCCTGGAGAAGAATTTGAGCATTTTAGTAATGTGTGGATTCAAGAGATTAGAGTTCAGGCAGTTCAACCCAGCGAAGGGTCAATATTGCAGTAGCGTAATGATTTCAAGAAGAAGTAGGGAGCAGAGCAAAGGCACTGTTTTAGTGGAGCAACGTTACCAGTTCGTAATGCACTATGCTCTTTTGAGTGTTTAAGATGACCAATCTGGTGTCATCTTAGATCAACTCTCGCTCCTGAATTGGCCCTGAAAAATGTTCAGTAACCGACGTTTAATTTCTTTTAGTATCTGAACTAATCCCTTGACACTTCCACGCTCTAAATATTTTGAGAATATCCATAAGCGAAATTGTCTCCAAAATTTCCCTTTTTCAATTAAACTTCTGGTGATAGTCGCTTGAAGGTTTGCTGTGACAAGGATAATTACGATCCATAACCAAGCTGGTGGAGTGATGAAATCAACTCTAACCATGAATCTTGGTTATCACCTAGGGCAACGAGGACATTCCGTGTTGCTGATAGATATGGATCCTCAAGCCAGCCTGACTATTTTTATGGGTTTAGAGCCTGGTGATCTTGAACAAACGATCTGTGATGCTATTTTGGATGAAGGTCTTTTGCCAATCCATAAAGATATCCATCATGTAGACTTAATCCCATCGAATATTGATCTAAGCGCTGCAGAAATGCAATTAGTTTCGACCATAATGAGGGAGTTAAGACTGAAAACTGTTCTGGAGTCGGAGCTAGAGCATTATGACTTTATCTTGATAGATGCTCCTCCTAGTCTTGGGATACTGAGTGTTTTGAGTTTAGTTGCTTCAACTCACGTACTCATCCCAATTCATACTCAACATAAAAGCTTTAAAGGAACAGAGCTACTCCTCAACAGTGTTGCAGCGGTTCGTAAGAACGCTAATCGAGATCTTAAGCTTGCCGGGGTTATTCCAACTATCTATGCCTCTCGTAACGTACAGGATGAAAGTACATTGGATGCCATTAAGGAACAATTATCTGCGATTACAACTGTCTATCCTCCTATACCAAGATCTACTGCATTCCCTGATGCCACCCAAAAGTGTCTGCCTTTATCCCTCCACGATCCTAAACATCCAGCTTTAAGGGTTCTGGAAGATATTGCCAATGGAATGGAAAAACTGTCATGACAAAACGACGGAATAATTTCTCAAAAATGAGAGGGATCGAGGCTTTCCTAGAACCTCCTCCTGAAGCTGCTAAAAAGGAAAAAAAAGTCGATTTACTACCAATCAATGAATTACAACTTCCATTAAAGCAACCTCGTCGATATTTTGATCCGAGTAAGATGCGCCAGCTTGTTGCTTCGATCAAAGAACATGGCGTCATAGAGCCTCTTTTAGTTCGATTGCTTGACGAAGGTCAGCATGAGCTTGTAGCTGGAGAGAGACGTTTCCGAGCAGCGACAGAAGCGGGTCTTGAGAAAGTACCTGTAGTTATTCAGGTATTAAGTGATCAGGAAGCTTTACAGCTCTCTCTAGTTGAAAATTTACAGCGCGAAGACCTCAATCCTGTTGAAGAGACTGAAGGGATATTAGATCTATTCAGTATTGAACAGAGTATTTCCAAAGAGGAGGTCATTGCTTTGCTGAATCTGTCAGCTAATGCTAAAAAGCGAGGCCAAGAATTGACGGACAACGTTGTCCGTCAATTAGAAAGTATGCAGGAAACACTTACCGTTCTTGGACAAACTACCTTAGAAAGCTTTAGAGTCCACCGCCTACCTCTTCTAAATTTACCAACTGATATTTTAGAAAAATTGCGTGAGGGTGCGATTGCCTATACCAAAGCAAAGGCAATCGCACGAGTCAAAGATAAACGAAAACGTCGGCGTTTACTTAAAGAAGCAATAGAGAAACAAATGTCTCTCGTTCAAATCAAGGAACGGATTAAGTCGCTTTGTTGTGATCCCAAGCCAGATTCTCCCAGAGTTGAATTTGAATCTCTCACGCGAAAGATCGCAAAATCTAAGCTTTGGGAGAATCCTAAGAAGTGGAAACGTGCTCAAACTCTTCTAGCACAGTTAGATGCATTAGCGTCTGAGGACTAATCCCTAGATTAATGAAGTAGATCAACCAATGAACATCAACGTTTTTAATTTGGAGAGTTCTGGTGTCTGGTCAGCCTAAAAAGAAGCTTCATTCATCTGACTATTTTGGAGAAGCGCGAGATTTCTGGTGGAATCTAGATTTTTTACAGTTGATGGGGCAAAGATGGCAAGTTGAGAATGTCAACACCGTGCTAGATGTTGGCTGTGGTCAAGGGCATTGGGGTCAAGTTCTCTCTCAAATTCTGCCAGTTCATACTACTTTAGTTGGCATTGATCAGGAACCAAAATGGGTAGAAGAAGCAGAACGACGAGCACAAGATCTTGGGTTAGATAAACGATTCAGCTATGAACAAGGGAATGCTGATGCACTCCCCTCGCCAGATTGCCAATTCGATTTAGTGACTTGCCAAACGGTTCTCATTCACATGGCTGATCCCGTTAAAGTATTGGGGGAAATGATGCGTGTCCTGAAGCCTGGAGGATTGCTTGTCGTCGCAGAGCCTAATAACTTAGCAGGTGTACTGATGTTTAGTAGCTTAAGCACGGAAGGATCAATAGAGCAGATTTGCCAAGATGTGGAGTGTCATGCGACTTGCGAACGAGGAAAAATCAGCTTAGGTGAAGGCAATAGCTCACTGGGGGATCTGGTGCCAGGCTATTTCGCTAAGCTTGGGTTGCAAAACATTCAAACGTATATATCAGATAAAGCGTCTCCCTTATTTCCGCCCTACAGTTCTAAGGAACAACAAGTTTCTAAGCAGCTTTATTTGGATTGGTTTGAGCGAGGACGCTGGAGCAGAGCAGAATCTCTACGGTATTTTCTAGCAGGTGGAGGGACTGAACAAGGTTTTGAGGCTTACTGGGTACAGATGTTGAGAAAGAATAAGTCAGTTGAACAATCTCTTCTTAAAGAGGAATTTTATACGAGTGGTGGAGCAGTGATGTATCTAGTTTCCGGGCGAAAATCAAATAAATCTTAGGTATTTCTCGAACAATAAAGATCCTAGTGATTTGTTGTAATGGTCGTGTCCTGCTCATCAGTCACGATCGCTATTACCGCTACATTCCCTGTGGCAACTATGATCTCCCAGAAGCCCTGAACACGGGACTGATAATCGATCTTCTGAAGCGACTGAGGTCTAGTCACTCGACAAGGCTATTTATGTCATACATAATTAGTCATTCCTGGAAGCTTTAGGAAGTTAAGAGCCTTAGCTAAATTTTGTTAGAACGATCTCAGTCCTCACATAATTCTCAAGTTTTCTTTCTAGTCTTGATGAATGAATGATAAAGAGTAATTTGTAAATTACACCCCTACAAATATGATGGCTACTCTATCAAGTTTCCTGGCTGATCTATCGAATCACCTGGGCCTAGCCTGGTGGGTTGAGATCAAAACGTTATCTCCGATATGCACTTATTTTTTTGGTCCCTTTCTGATTCGCAAGGAAGCAGAAGCGGCATTGTTTGGGTATGTAGAAGATTTAGAAGCAGAACAGGCTCAGAACATAGTTGCCCATATTCAGCGTTGTCATCCACCCCATTTGACCATTTGCAATGAGATGGAGTATTCGTGCTGACTGTCTAGGAGTGGCAGAACTTCAGATACTACGTAGTAACGCTTTTTTAACGATACTTGGATCGATATTTAATAGCTAACAACTTTTTCAACTCTTCATCAGATGTTTGAGAAAAGTCTTCATACCAGAAGCCTATCGAGTACAAAGGCTGTGGGTTTATCAGAAACACCACTTCTTCCACCTCAGTTTTCAATGTTTCATAAGTCCCTGCTTCAATCACTGGAGCAGCTACAACGATTTGACAAGGCTGCTGCTTCTGAAGCATGACAATAGCAGCTCGAATCGTTGTAGCTGTAGCTATCCCATCATCAACAAGAATAAGAATATGATCATGAATACGGGATGGTGGACGATCACCTTGATAAAGGTAAGCTTGGCGGTATAATTCTCGCATCTCATTGGTTGCCACTTGCTCAATAATCTGAGGAGAAATATCTAGTTCACTGACAACCTCATCATTCAACAGTATTACCCCATCTGAAGTTATTGCTCCCATTGCCAGCTCGCTCATGCCAGGGACACCTAACTTACGCACTAGGCAGATATCTGAAGGTGCATTGAGTTCCTTTGCTATCTCAAAAGCAACGGGGACACCTCCCCGAGGTAAGGCAATTACCAAAACATTGGATTGGTTTACATAGTGAGTTAATTGAGTTGCTAACTGTTGACCAGCATCGGCACGATTACGGAGAAGTGGCATCATGACTCGAACCCCCAATATCTCAAATAGTGAGCTTGAGTGATGGTTGCATATTCTTACTTTCCTCGCCACCCTTTGGGAGGGCAACCTCGCCGGTCAAATGGCAGCAACTTCGCCACCCCTGTGGAAGTTATCTTCGCCGGCCCAATGGCAATCAACTTCGCCACCCCTGTGGTAATAACTTCGCTGGATAAGTGGCAGTAAACTTCGCCACCCCCCTAACCATCATTTCGACAGGTTAAACCAGACCAGGCCACCCTCTAAACTTCTGTGCATTAGCCAGAGGAATGGAGACGGCCATGGCCTATAAACGTCAAGGAGCAACCCTGTCGATGAGTAAATTTAGAGAAATTATTCGCTTACATGAACTCGGTCACAATAAATCTGAGATCGCCCGTAGCTGCTTAATCGCCCGTTCTACTGTCCGAGACTATCTGCATCGTGCCCAGCGTCAATCCCTCAGTTACGACCAGTTAAACCAACTGAGTGATAGTGATATCCAGCATTTGCTGGGAAAAGGTCAGCGTCAGTCTTCCCGCAAGAAACCTGCCATTGATTTCGAATATGTACATCGAGAGATGCAACGCAAAGGGGTCACCCTCGGCCTACTGTGGATGGAGGGTAAAGAGCGCGGAGACTGGAACTGTAGCTATAGTGGCTTTTGCCGTCGATACCGTCAGTGGAAAAAGCAGCACTCGCTATCCATGCGCCAGACCCACAAGGGAGCGGAAAAAATCTTTGTGGACTACTGCGGAATGACCGTTCCGGTGGTCCATCCCAAAACTGGTGAGGTGACTCAAGCTCAAGTATTTGTGGCCTGCTGTGGCGCCAGCAACTACACCTATGCAGAAGCGACCGAAAGCCAAACCATCAAGAACTGGCTCGGATCTCATCAACGGGCCTTGGCCTTCTTTGGTGGGGTGCCGGTCGCTATCGTTCCAGACAACCTCAAGTCAGGAGTCACAGATCCGTGCCGTTATGAGCCCGGTATCAATCGGAGTTATCAAGACTTTGCGGAACACTACAACGTGATCATCTTGCCCGCTCGCCCCAAATGCCCTCGGGATAAACCCAAAGTGGAGAATGCGGTGCAGCAAGTGGAACGTCATATTCTCGCACCCTTGAGAGACCAGACCTTTACCAGTTTCAAGCAACTGAATGAAGCGATTGCAGCGGGGCTAGAGAAACTCAACCATCGGACCATGAAATCCTATGGTCTATCCCGTCGAGAATTATTTGAGCAAGTGGACCAACCAGAACTCAGACCCTTGCCCAGCCATGGGTTTGAGTTTGGCGAATTTAAAACCGCGAAAGTGAGTTTTGATTACCACATTGAGGTGAACCGCCACTATTACAGTGTCCCTTATGGCTATGTGGGTCAGTCGGTATCGGTCAAGATCACTGAATCCTTAGTACAGATTTTTCATGACCATCAGCGCATTGCGATACATGAACGTTCAAGCTTGCCGTTTCAGCATTCCACGCAAGAGGGGCATATGCCACCGGCACATTTGGCTCACAAAACCCAATCGAGAGAGACCTTCCTAGCTTGGGCCGAGAAGGTTGGACCGGCAACGAAGCAGCAAGTGATAGAGATCTTTGAGAAGAAAGCCCATGATGAACAGGCGTTTCGGACCTTAAAAGGGGTGCAACATCTCAGAACAACCCATGGACCCGAACGATTGGAAGCAGCCTGCAAAAGAGCCAATGCCATGGGGATGGTGGGCCAACGTTATCTCAAGTCCATGCTCCAACACAAACTGGAATCCGACCCCTTACCGGATGAAACCCATAAGGTGATTCCGATTCACCATGTCAATGTCCGAGGGTCCGAATACTATCAAGCGACATAGGGGGAGAAAGTCATGCAAGCAATGATTGACCAGCTGCAACACATGAAGCTCACGGGCTTTTTGGAAGCTTGGCGAGAACAGCAGGCGATGCCCACCTATCATGATCTGTCCTTCGATGAACGACTGGCCTTGATGGTAGAGCGCGAATACATCCGACGACAAAACCAACGAATGCAACGCCGACTCAGGCAAGCTCGACTGCCAGTGCATGCCACCTTAGATGCGGTGGACTTTGATGTGCCCAGAGGACTTCGTAAAATCCAGTTCCTTGAATTTGCTCAAGGCCATTGGCTCCAGGAAAATCTGTCATTGATCATCCTAGGGCCGACGGGCGTTGGGAAGTCTTTCTTAGCGGCCGTATTGTCCCATCATTTGTGTAAGCAAGGCCATAGCGTCCGCTATATCAAAACCGCTGACCTAGTGCTGGAGTTGAAGTTGGCCAAAGGAGATGGGTCTTATCCCAAACTCCGAAAGCAATTAGCAGCCTACGATCTACTCGTGTTGGATGAATGGCTTAGAGATCCACTGTCTGTCTTTGAAGCCAGAGAAGTGCTCGATATCTTAGACGAGCGGTTCCGCAAAGCCTCCTGTTTATTCGCCACGCAAATGCCCCTGGAGCAATGGCACTCGCAAATTCAAGATCCCACTCTGGCTGATGCCATCCTGGACCGGATTATCCATGATGCGATGAAGGTCTCACTGCGAGGAGAATCCATGCGGAAATTGACCAGCAAACTGACCTTGAAGCCAGAAGGGGAACTGAGTATTGACCGTTCACATGAGGAGAAAACAACGAGAGAAACGACCCCAAGATCTAACCCGAAAACGCACAAGGAGAAGAAGGATGAAAAAAAGGAGGGACAGATGCATGAATAGACCGGATGAGATCACGATCTTCCATTCGTGATATGTATGAATTCAGAGCTGATTTTTTGCCTATGAATTGCAACCCTTAATTCCATATCTACCTGTCGAAAATGGTTGGCCAATATTTTTTTAGCTGGGGGTGGAGAAGTTAGTGCCACTCAACCGGCGAAGTCGTGATTATGCTGCAATGGTCAACGAATCCCAGCTTCAGCTTGTTGAAGAACCTGTTTGAGTGAGTCAACAACTACAGGTGCCTGCATAGAGGACCGCTGGAAAATTTGAGTAGCAGTAATAGGCTGCCCATAAAATTCCTTGTTCAGCTCGTCATCATCATCTAGATCGGAGCCTTCCAGAGTCACCCCACCAAAGAGCCCTTCACTGCGGGAGTAGGTATAGACTTTATCCCCATTGAATCCTTCCAAAGACTCAACGGGTTGTTCTCCCACAGGTCCTGCAGTTCCCGAGACGCTCCCTCCAAATTCAAATGCCCCAGAGAGCACAGTTTTTAGCGCAGTTTGACTGGGAAAGACCAGGATGACATCACTAGATCTAGCACCTGCTTGTAGACCAAAACTACCTCCCGTAATCGTAATAAAGGCTGGATTACTCCAACCACCATTCGGCTTGCGAATGAGGATAACGCCATCGCCCCGTCGAACTCCAAAGATGAATCCCCCTTGGGTGACATTGGTAAGAATGGCGATCGCTTGACTACGTTGTAGGAGACTTGAGGGGATCCGAGTTTTAGGTTCGCGATTGATTTCCGTAAACACTTTAGTTGATTCTTGCACTTCATCATGAGATTCAAGAGCCATTGCGTTTCGCGGAAAAATACAGAGCAATAGACATGCTGACAGGGGTAGAAATTTTAACCAGATAAGCTTCATAACACCAATATCCGTTATCAAAAATTTTAGACTCTTAGAGGATTTTGCTACCTGCTTCATCGTTTTTTAAAGCAGTTGATGGGGTGAGTAGCATCACATCACACCGATGAATAGTCCCGGTGCCACAGCGAATATAGTTAGCGCTCCACATCTGACTGAATCAGAAGTGACCTGATGAAAGATCTGATTTACTTGCTGCATAACTAACATGGACTTTTCTCCTGCTTTTCTAACGAAGAAGTGGGAGTCAAAGCAGAATGGTAGAGAAATACTCCTATAAGAATCTTGAAATTTGGAAGTTCCTGAACTATGTCAAATTTAAAAGCCTTAACTCATTTATTTAATAAATACGTGGACCAATCAGCAAGGTTTCAAAAAATGTAGGAGGGCAATCTTCCAAATCTTGAATGGTGAAGTCTTTCTCTGTCAGTGTGCGCTGGCGTGGCTGGCAAAATTTACTGTGAGAGAAAATGATTTGAGATGTTTTAGTAGATTTTTAGACATATTCCAGTTTTGCAACCTCAGCCTCAGCTTTGCCTTCAAAAGGCCCATAGAAATCTATACAGGGAGGATTTGCAGTACCCACCTCTAACCACCAACCTGAACATAAATCATCATTCTTATCTGAGGCTTTTGACGCTTTTGTATTAAAACTACTTGGGATTATTTTTTTAATCACTTGAAGACTCCAGTCAGTGGGGATTGATTGCTCTTACTACCGAGGTTAGAGGCTAAACCTGAGTATTGTGTGAAGATTTTCCAACTTTGTCTGGTGAGTTCAGGTCCATCCCCATCCGATCCTCATGGAAGGGATTTTCGTACTGACACTACCCGAAATCTTGGAGTATCTGGACTTCAGGGCTTACGTTGAGACGCCAGATGATCTACGGATGAATTGGAGGTTTGTTAGAGAGGTAAACGAGAAATTGAGACTCAGAGTCAAAAATAATCCAGGATTGGTACGTCCATGGAATGCCTACGCATACGAACATGGTCGCTCCTGGAGTTGAGGTGGCAGATCTGGTGGTATCAGGAGAGGATGATGTGAAGGAGACTGTGGGGAGTCTAATTGCTTGGCTTCAAATTGATTCTATGATATCCCTAAAAAATCAGTTGAAATAGCTGGATGTCATGTTTAACCTGCTTTTTTCGCCATATAAAATTATAACTTTTGCATCCTCTTTCCTAATTGCTTCATCTTCAGCCCTGGTTGATGGGGAAAAATTAGGAGAAGTATTGAAAATTGACAAAACCATCTCTATTGCTTCGGAGTATGTTGGAGGCTGCATTTTTACAGGTCTAGGGGCCTCCATTGAATATTGGTATGTGATAAATAACCAAGTTTGCACCAATGAAATCGGTGATGCCTGGGGAAAGACAGTAAAACTCGATAAATTATTAATAGGTGGTAATGGATTTTCAATTGCGACTGCCTGTGCATCAAGTGGGACCAGTATCCACTGTAAAGACAAGCCTAAGTATGTTCCTTTTGATCATGTAGGAAGATGCATCATGCCAGTAAAAAGGACAAATGGCTATAGTGGTGTTTTTTGCATACAAGGGTTGCCTAATAAAGAGGCTGATTTATTGCTCCGATCTATGGTGAAATAAGCCACTAAGAAATTTTTTTCTATCAATCATAGCTCTCCATTCGTTGGTTTAGATATTGCAGAAATGCCTGATGTCGATCATGGATGAGGTCAATGGACGGTTCGGGCGAGGGATGCTGGAGATTGCGGCATTGGGTCTACGGCAGACCTGGCAGATGCAGTTAAAATGGCGCTCTCCCCGATACACGACGTGTTGGAATGAGTTGCCAGTGGCAAGTTGCTGAGGGTAAATTATATTTTATTAAAGTTGATGCCACTTTCGTCAATGCCTCCTTGCTCGGTGCTTAAATATTTAATCGACCTGTGCTGACGGCACAAAAAATCCTTTAAAGAGGTCGATTCTGAGACCGCCAGGTCGCAGGGGGCATCCCGACTTGACGCTTAAAGGCTCGGCTAAAGGCCGCTTCCGATTCGTATCCAATCTGAGCCGCAATCTGGACCATGCTGTCATTTGTGCTCCTCAACAGATTTATGGCCAACTGTAAGCGCCACTGGATTAGATATTGCTTGGGGGGCTGTCCTAATAGTTTTGAAAAGCGTGATGCTAAGGTCGAGCGAGCTACAGAAACACGAGTAGCCAACTCAGGAACGCTCCAATCATGCTCCGGTTGGGCATGCAATAACTCCAGGACCGGACCCACAATCGGATCCTGGATAGCCGATAACCAGCCGAAGTCCTGCTCTGAGTTCTGTTGAATCGAGTGACGCAGAATTTGGACAAACAGTAGTTCTGTGAGCCGTTCCAGTAAACAACGACTCCCCGGTGATACATCTAACGCTTCTTGAATAATGTGGTGTATCCCCATCTTTAACAGGGAAGATGCCGACTCGGATTGAGTGCTAATCAGCATGAGGGGAGGCAATCCACTTAAAAAAGGGGTGAATAACAGTTCTTCACACACCACAAACCCACAAACCATTTGGGTCAATTGCCCCTGCCCCCCATATGTCAACCCCGGTAAACCTTGGATGGGTGGAGGCGAAGCGTTGAGGATATCCAGGAAAGCGGCAGGTCGGCGATCAGGACGGTCTGCCAAAATATGAACGGCGCTGGATGGAATCAAGATCACATCTCCCTGATTAAAAGGTTGAGGATCTTGACTCCCCTCAAGCTCAACCCATCCCTTCCCCTCAGCCACGATATGGAAGGAGGCAATCCGTTGAGCCTCTGCATTCAGCACCGTAGCCAACTCATCAGATGGTGGCGTCTGTAGACTCCAGGGCGCAGACAATCGATGACAAAACTGGATACTTCCCGATAGCCGAATAACTTGCAGTACGTCCGACAGAACATCCATGGCACTATTTTGCAGAGTGAAGCCTCACAACTTGGCGTTTCGGTCAAAAACAAGAGCATCTTAGTCATGGTATCTCGCTTTGATCCAGATCAATATAGATACATGACCCATAAACATGTCCACAGTCGTTTGGAAAAAACTACCATGTCAACATCAATACAATCGAAGCCCGGGTGTCTATGAATAGGGCTCTGAAAAACATTGCCCGAGCAGATCTCGAACGTTCAGATACTGCACCCCAGTACACATCCATAACTATTACTAAACTTTTCTGTAACGACAGCCCAGAGAACCTGCCTTACAGAAAGTGACGTGGATGAGTGAGATATTTCTAAACACTCGCATCCATTCAGATCGGACAGTCGTATAGACAATAGATGGTAAACGTCCAGACTTCTCCTAATCGTCTGCACACTTATGTGGGAAGACAGTGTCGCCTATTTAGGGGTTGGCACAGGATTCTGATTGGGAGGGGTTGATTTGCAAACCAATGGCTTATCGAAGGAGACTAACTATGACTCTTCAACTAGGTGATACAGTCCCGAATTTTACTCAAAAAACAACCGAGGGTGACCTTAACTTTTATGACTGGGCAGGCGATTCCTGGGTTGTCCTGTTTTCTCACCCTGCAGATTACACGCCCGTTTGTACCACTGAACTCGGCAGTGTTGCCAAACTCAAGTCTGAATTTGCTCAACGGAATGCCAAGGTGATTGCCTTGAGTGTCGATGATGTTAACTCCCACAAGGGCTGGATAAACGACATCAACGAGACCCAAAATACCGTTGTCAACTATCCCATCATTGCCGATGTGGATCAGATCGTGGCCAATCTCTACGGCATGATTCATCCCAATGCTAATGCCAAGGTGACAGTACGGACGGTGTTTGTGATCGACCCCGCCAAACAGTTGCGGCTGACCCTTACCTATCCACCGAGTACGGGGCGAAACTTTAATGAAATTTTGCGGGTTCTTGACTCTTTACAACTAACCGATAACTACAGTGTGGCCACGCCTGTGGACTGGACAGATGGGGATGATGTTGTGGTTGCACCCAGCATTTCAACAGCAGATGCGAAGCAGAAATTCCCCAAGGGTGTTAACGAAATTAAGCCCTATCTACGGATGACGCCCCAACCCAATCGATAGCGCCAATCGGGTGTGTTCCCCATTAGTCAACACACCGATGGAGATTCATCTTATGAGAACCCAATCTTGTAGTTCTCCAAATACCGATACAGAGTCTATACCGTCTGCTCCCATGTTGAGCGCAACGGTCAAAGATTATCGAGCGATCGCAAATCAAGTATCTGCCCAACTCGCTGCCCATGGAGTTGAGCAGGATGCCAAAGCTGGCAGTCCAGTTGAGGAAGTAAGCGCTTTAAAGCAATCTGGGCTGCTACTCCTTCCTATCCCTCGGGAATACGGAGGTGCAGGAGCCACCTGGCCTCAGACTTATAACGTCGTCCAGATATTATCCAAAGCCCAGGGGTCAGTGGGCCAACTCTATGCGAACCACACAACCTTAGTCTCTATGGGCAGGCTGGTGGGTGGGCCGGGCCAGGCAGAGCAATATTACCGTCTAACCGCCCAGCAGAACCTCTTCTGGGCCAATGCCCTCAATAGTCGAGATCAACGACTAAAGCTGATGAGCGTCAATGGGGCTTTCGTCTCAATGGCGTTAAGAGCTTCTGTACGGGGATGGTCGCTGCTGATATCAGCATCGTTCTCTCCATGCAGGAGAAAAGTAACCATCCTGTCCTGTGTGTTGTGCCGATGGACCGAGAGGGCATTACCTATAACCATGACTGGGACACGATGGGACAACGTCGCACCGCCAGTGGCAGCTATACGTTCCATGATGTTTTGGTGAAACCAGAAGAGGTTTTGGGACCACCTCTGGCTAACGGTGCATCCACCACCCTCAAATCGCTGATTGCTTTATTAGGGCAAACCTTCGTCTATCTCGGTATTGCTGAGGGAGCGCTGGAGGCTGCCAAGAGGTACACAACCACCTCAGCCCGAGCCTGGATAGCGTCCGATGTGGAAACAGCAACACAGGATCCGTTTATTCTGCTTTGCTATGGTCAGATGTGGGCGGAGCTACAGGCTGCGATCGCCCTCGCCCATCAAGCGGCTGAAGCCCTACAAGCGGGCTGGGAAAAGGGGACAGATCTAATGGCAGAAGAGCGAGGTGAGATTGCGATCGCAATGGCCTCTGCCCGAGCAATTGCCATCCAGACGGGCCTCAAAATCACCACCCACATCTTTGATGGGATGGGGGCTAGAGCCACTGCTGCCAACTATGGCTTTGACCGATACTGGCGCGACCTTCGCACCTTTAGCCTGCACGACCCGATTGATTACAAATTCAAAGACATCGGTAATTGGATGTTGAATCAGCAGTATCCCACCCCGAGTCAATATTCCTAATGAAGCCCTGTTTGCAGGTGATATCCCAAGGCAATCGGTAGGGCAGCCCCTTTCTCAGATATTCCGTACTTACCCTCCGTATTCAAGCTGGTTGAACAGGTTGAATACCTGAATTCCTATGGAGATTTTTCGATGAACACTAACCCTTTCCGTTTACATTCTGGACGTGGACATGTTGTGATTGCGAATCGCAACTCTGGCAATCTTTCTATCCTCAATGAGGATACAGGAGTCGTGCTTGGCACCATCGAGCTGCCCATGGGCACGGATGGAACGCCTGGCGAACCCATGTATATTTCCTATCTCAATCGAACAAATGAAGTAGCCGTTGCCGATCGCGCCAATAATCGCGTGGTCTTTTACGATCAAAACACCTACGAAATCACAGGTACGTTAGAGACCGGGGCTGGGAACTTCCATATGTGGGCCAGCCCCAAGGAAGACCAGCTTTGGGTTGTCAATGACATTGATGACACCCTGACCGTGATTGATCCACAAGCAAAAACGGAGATTGAGCGGGTTGAACTGCCAGCATCGTTGATTGGGGCGAATGCTCAACCCCACGATGTCATTCTGGATGGTCAGTACGCCTATGTCACGATTAATCAACCGGATCAAACGGGTGATCTGCTCGTTAAAATTGATACTCAAACCTTTGAGGTTGTGGCATCGGCAACAATCGGGGATGGCGCTCATGTCAGCCTAGCACCAGAGCATAATTTGCTTTATGTCCTGTCCGAAGGAAGAGATCGCCTCGACATTTTTGATCGACGAGAAACCAACCTAGAGCAGGTCGGTTCGATTGATCAACCAGGTGCTCACGGGGCAATCCATGCTGCTGATGGTCAATACCTCTACACCACCAATATTTCGGGGGGTGGAGATAATGGCTTGTTTGCCATCGATACGGTCACCAATGAAATTGTGGGCGATCTAGGCGGCGTCGATACGCCATTTACTACGCCTCATAACGTTGCTGTGACCAATGATGGCGATCGCCTGTTTGTCACCCATTCCGGTGCGGATGCCAATGCCATCAGTGTTTTTTCATTGGATGACCCAACGCTGCCCGAGGGGGAAAGCAGTGTCAATGGCCAAGGAGCAAATCCCTTTGGGCTAGCCTATGTGGCCCCTGAGCAGGATCAGCTATTTGTCTGCGGTGATATCGACGATCTGCTGAAAGCTGGACGTGGCAACGATACGGTCTTCGGTGGCAAAGGGAATGATGATCTGCGAGGTCAAAGCGGCAATGACAAACTCTTCGGAGAGGATGGAGATGACAAGCTGTGGGGCAATCGAGGGGATGATGTCCTAATTGGAGGGGTGGGACATGACACCCTCATTGGTGGTCCTGGAGACGATCTCCTGATCGGCGTTCAGGTCGATGATCTCACACCGGGCCAGGGCGAGCAGGATGTGTATCGAGGGGGCAGAGGCGCTGATACATTTGTTTTAGGAGATGCCTTGGGTATTCACTATGATGACGGTAATGCCTCCTCCCTGGGCTTTGCAGATTATGGGCTAATCAAGAAGTTCCATCTGGAAGAAGACGTCATTCGTCTACATGGCAGTGCCGAGTTATATGAACTGGGGAGTGGGCAAGGCGATACCTTTATCTTTGCTAAGGGGGAGGGTCAAACCCCTGAGTTAATTGGCGTGGTGGATAATGTCACTGGCCTGGATCTCAACAGTTCAGCCTTTGAGTATGCAACCGTTTAGAGGTACATACTTTAGAGTCCGCTGCGTAGAACACATAAGGCACTGTTAGCAGAATTGAAGTCTAGTTCATGGGGCTCAACACATTTTGCTTGAAAACGTTAATGCAGCGGAACTACTCACGCAGCGGAAGCTACTTCCAGCCCGTTGAGGCAGTGCTGAGCAGAACGCAAAAAGGAGTGAAACGATGTTGTTTCGACAGCTCTATGACAGAGAATCGAGCACCTTTACCTACTTAATTGCTGATCCCGGAAGTCATAGGGCACTACTTGTGGATCCAGTGCTGGGGCAGGTAGAACGCGATTTCAAACTGCTGCAGGAGTTGAACCTGACGCTCTGCTTTTGCGTCGAGACTCACATTCATGCCGACCACATTACAGGGACTCATCAGCTTCAGTCCAAAACGGGTTGTCTGAGCATTGTCCCAGCGCAAGCCCCTGCTGCCTGCGCAGACCGTCATCTTGAAGATGGTGAAGTTCTAACCTTGGGTGATATTTCACTGAAGGCGATCGCCACCCCCGGCCACACGGATAGCCATAATGCCTATTGGGTGAATGGCGACCATATCCTCACAGGCGATGCCCTATTCATTCGGGGATGTGGCCGGACCGACTTCCAAAGTGGGGATGCAGGAACCTTATATGACTCCGTGACTCAAAAGTTGTTTACGTTGCCAGATGCAACTCTTGTTTATCCAGGGCATGATTATCACGGTCTGACTGTTTCTACCATCCAAGAAGAACGGCAGTGGAATCCTCGATTTAAGGGACGAGGCCGCAATACCTTCATCGAATTCATGAACGCGCTCGATCTCCCTGATCCTCAAAAGATGATGGAAGCTGTTCCGGCCAATGAGTGCTGCGGTCGAGTCGATTCCGCAACTGCAAGGTAGGTGAACACTATGCGTATTGCCCATGATATTACTCAACTAGTTGGCCACACTCCATTGGTGCAGCTCAATCGGATTCCAGCTTCGGAAGGCTGTGTTGGACGTATTCTTTTCAAGCTAGAAAGCATGAACCCCTCTGGCTCCGTCAAAGCTAGGATTGGGGTCAGTATGATTCAAGCTGCGGAAGAAGCAGGTCAGATTCACCCAGACAAGACAGTCTTGGTGGAACCCACGGCAGGCAACACAGGTATTGCACTAGCCATGGCAGCAGCGGTAAAAGGCTATCGTCTTATCCTCACTATGCCGGAGACCATGAGCCAGGAGCGGCGCAAGCTTCTAAGCGCTTACGGGGCAGAACTTGTTTTGACATCGGGTTCAGAAGGGATGAAAGGGGCCATCCAACAAGCCATGGACTTAGTAGAAACTGTGCCCCACGCATTTATGCTGCAACAGTTTCAGAACCCTGCTAATCCTGAGATACATTTCCAAACAACGGCGGAGGAAATCTGGGTGGATACTGAAGGACAGGTGGATATCCTCGTGGCTGGTGCGGGAACTGGTGGCACAATCACAGGTGTTGCCAAAGCCATTAAGCGCAGGAAGCCCTCGTTTCAGGCGATCGCTGTAGAACCTCAGACTAGCCCTGTTTTATCTGGGGGAAACCCTGGTTTGCATCAAATCCAGGGGATTGGACCCGGATTTGTACCCTCCGTTCTGCAAACTAACTTATTGGATGAGGTAATTCGGGTCGCGGATGAAGATGCGATCACCACTAGTCGTCGTTTAGCCTGTGAAGAAGGATTGCTGTCTGGCATTTCATCCGGCGCTGCACTTTGGGCTGCTCTGCAAGTAGCTCGGCGAACTGAAAATGCAGAGAAGTTAATTGTTGTGATTCAACCCAGCGGTGGTGAAAGGTACCTAAGTACGGGGCTATTCAACAATTTCATTTCAGAACTTAGAACAGATGTTCTCAACCATGACAAATTCCCCTACAAGATTCTGATGGGTAGAGGTGCAAATTGAAACATAGAAGGGAGACCTATCCTACCGATATTTCTTTACTTTCAGTATCTTCAAACGTAAATTATTCCATAACTTAACCATGACAAATGATGGATACTTCGGCGAAGATATCGCTGCAACATATGATGACGACATCGGTTCTAATGATCCTGATTCAGTACAACCCGCTGTCGATTTTTTAGCCGAACTTGCTACTAGCGGGAGGGCGCTGGAATTTGGTATTGGTACAGGTCGAATCGCCCTGCCGCTTTCAAAGAAGAATATCGAAGTGCATGGTATCGATCTTTCTAAGGCCATGCTCGCTGAACTGTCAGCAAAACCAGGCGGGACTCAAATTTCTGTCACTCAGGGTGACTTTGCAACTACATCATGTCAAGGATCATTTTCTTTAGTTTATTTGGTTTTTAATACCATCATGAACCTGACCACACAAAATGCACAGGTGTCTACCTTTCAAAATGCAGCTTCTCATCTCGACCCTGGAGGAAGTTTTGTTATTGAGGTGATGGTTCCAGCTCTCCAACTGTTGCCTTTAGGGGAAACCAACCATGTGTTCGAGTTTCATGATGATCATTGGGGAATAGATACCTATGATGTTGTTTCTCAAACCTTAGAATCACATCACTTGAGAATTCGCGACCAAAAGATGGAGTTATCTTCAACCCCATTTCGCTATGTCTGGCCATCTGAACTTGATCTGATGGCAAGAATCGCAAACATGAGACTCAAAGCGAGGTGGGGAAGTTGGAAGAAAGAGCCATTTACTAACACCAGTCGTCACCATATATCTGTCTGGGAAAAACTAGCGGTGTAAGTTCATAGCTCTTGTCGTCATAGCCAAACTTCAGTATCTAAGAGTTGGTTTTAGAAAAAATGCCTGAATGATACTAAACCACGTCTTAAGAATCTGATTATGAGAAACCCTGAGAATAGTCACCTGATAAAGAGTAGGAGTTGTAGATATGGCCCACATAATAGAGCTAGAAACAGATAGGTTGATTATGAGGCAATGGAGAGAGGATGATTTTCCTATTTTTGCTGAATTAAATTCCGATCCTATAGTCATGGAATTTTTTCCAAACATAATGAACAAATCTGAAAGTGATAAATCTGCTAAAAGGTATCAATCATTAATCTTGCAACATGGCTGGGGACTCTGGGCGTTAGAACAAAAACGTGATCAAAAATTTATCGGCTTCGTCGGACTTCACGAATCCCCACCAGATCTACCGTTCTCTCCATGTGTAGAAGTTGGATGGCGTTTGGCCAAGAAAAGCTGGGGAAATGGATATGCGACTGAGGCGGCAAAGGAAGCATTAAGGTTCGCTTTTGAGGTGTTACAGCTACCAGAGGTTTGTTCGTTCACATCGACCAATAATTTAAGATCAAGGGCGGTAATGGAACGACTAAATATGGTCAATATAAAACCAAACTTTCAACACCCCCGTGTTCCAGATGGCAGTCGGGGTATGACAACGATTCCTAGGTTAGAGGGCCATAAGGCTGCAATCTATATCTGATAGTTATTCCAGGCGACGTTTGAATTTAATTCCGTGAAATGGAAGTCATTTTCATTGTCTTAGCCTCGTTTTTAAACTCATTCTTCGATTGCAGAGTAATTCTTATATTCTGAGATGTCTCCATCTTTACTTCCAAAACAGTAGTTTATGGGCTGCCAATATTCGTAAGTTAAAAGCATCTTATGGAACTGCATATTCCAACTGGTGAAACGCTCGCTGAGCTGCCCCTCTTGCTTGTTCGGACGTGACGGTCTGATAGCGAAGGGTGGTCTGGATATGCTGGTGTCCCATTAAGGCCCTAAGTTCTTCCAAGCCCATCAGCCCCACTCGCTCAGTCGCAAAGGTATGACGCAGATCGTGCAACCTTATCCCTTGGAGCTGTGGACAGCCTTGAATCGATTGATGCCAGTGATGATGGGCAGTTCTGTAACTCAGACGGGTAACTTGGCTGGTAGGGGTCTTTCGAGCTGTGAACAATGCTGGCGAAGGCGTATAGCGATAGTGCTGAATATATGTCTGCAAGGCTGCAGCTGCATTTTCACTATAAAAGCACCAACGGGTTTTGTTGCCTTTACCAACGACCTGAAATTGCCGTTGCTCCAGATCGACTTCTGCCAAATCCAAGGCCAAAATTTCTGAGATGCGGGCCCCACTATGATGCAATAGTTTCACCAGTGCATACAAACGCGCATCGTTATAAACAGCTTGATATAGGGTGTTCAATTGCTCTGGTTTTAAGAACCGAATGGGCTGATCACTTAGGTGTTCCCCCTTGGTTTTATCCGGTGAACGATCCTCTAGCTGGGCGATGGGATTACTGCGGATATACCGTTGGCGCACAGCAAAGTTGAGTAAGGCCTTGAGGGTGGCTTGATGCCGATGGTGAGTCGTGTAAGACAGGTGCGTCAGGCTATTGAGATACTCAGACAGGATTTCAGCATCTAATAATTCCACTGACCAGCTGCCATATCGCTTCAGTAACGGCATCAAGGTCAGTTCATAGGAGCGGGCAGTGCTCGAAGCCAGATGGGGGCGATCTAAAAACTGGGTTGCCACGGTGGCTAAAGGCTGATTCATCTGGAGCTTTGCTTAAATCTAAAGACTCACTTCGCCTCATGCACTATACCTCTGGGGAAGGAATATTAAGTGATAAATCCATGCAACCTTTAGAATCCGATGCCCTCCCCCATCCTGATGAATCCTTGGCTGAGTATCTTCGCCGCCTGCGAGTCAGACTCGGTCTCACCCAGAAGGAAGTCGCCCTTAAGGCCAATATCCACGCCCAAAGTTTGGGTAAGCTGGAGCGCGGTAAAACCCACTCCCTCAATCACAAAACACGTCAGGGTTTAGCATGTGCCCTACAAATCCCGCCAGATTACTTGGATTCCATTAGCAGAGGTCGAGCCATCCAAGCTACACAAACCTTGAAATTTTGCCCCCAGTGTTGGCGCGCCGGCAGTGCGCCTGAACCCCTATGGATGGACCTTAGATCTAAACACTGCTTCGCTTGTGGCACTCGCCTACAAGATCGCTGTATCAGTTGCCAAGAACCCATCACCTCTCTCAAGCATCGTTTTTGCCCCTATTGCGGAACGCCCTATCGAACCCAACTACAGATGGAAGGAGAGTAGGGGCGGTGGCCAGTGTACATGAGACTGCTTATCCGCGCTTAAAGCGGAACCCCTCCAATGAAGATCTTTCAGCCATCTACACCCCAACCCAAGAGGAATTAGCCTTAGCAAAGCACCTCACCCGTAGTGCTCAGACTCAATTGGGGTTTTTGGTGTCCCTGAAAACTTATCAACGCTTAGGCTATGCCATCAAGACCAGTGATGCGCCTACTGCTGCGGTACGTCACATTGCCACCTTAGCTGACCTACGCGGTTTCCAACCGGATCTGGCAACTTATGATCGTTCTAAAGCCCATCAACGGCATTTGCGGGTGATTCGCAGCTATTTGCAAATCACCAAGTATGGTCCCCAAGCCAGTGCAGTTGTCTATGAATCGATGGAAAAGGCGGCATTGACCAAACATGAACTCGCAGACTTGATCAATGTGGCCATTGAAGAATTGGTCCGCCATCGATTTGAGCTTCCAGCTTTTTATACCCTAGACCAAGCTGCACGAGAGGTCCGCAAAGCGGTGGCTACAAAGCAGTATGAACAAGTCAGTCAGACCTTAAAGCGGACGGAGCGGGTGAAGCTGAATCGGTTGTTCGTGTCGGCTTCGCTAGTAGAGAAATCGTTGTGGAACCGCTTGAAAGAAGACCCCGGCAAACCCTTGCTCTCGCGGCTGCAAGAGTGGATTGAGCGATTGGAATGGTTGGCTGATCTGCAGATCCCAAATTCCGGTTTGCAGGATATTCCCGCCGTCAAGATCAAGGCTCTTGCTGCGGAGGCCCAGTCTTTAGATGCCGCTCGCATGAAAGAAATGAGCGATGCTAAACGCTATACCTTAGCCCTGGCCTTGCTATCGACTCAATATGCCAACACCCTGGATGATCTCGCGGAGATGTTTATCAAACGGGTCCGCCAGCTCCATCACAAGGGGGCAGAAGCCCTGAGTGATTATCGTCGCAAGACGCAAGCTCGCACGGATGAACTCATCGACATCTTCTTGCATGTCCTGTTGGCCTTTGACTCTGAAGGTCGGATCACCACTCGCTTTAAATCGATGAAAATTGTGATTGGGGATGATCCACAACCGCTTATTGACGATTGCCAAGAGCACTTAGCCTATGTGGGCAACAACTACTTCTCTTTTTTGACTCGTTTCTATCGTGCTCATCGAGCCGTGTTCTTTCGACTCCTAGAGCAACTTCCCTTGTGCTCCAGTACCCAGGACCAGTCTTTAATCAACGCGATTGAATTTATCAAAGCCCACCGGTCCAAACGCAGTAAGTGGGTGCCGATGACTCAGATCGTCAATCAGGGCACCCCTGATGAAGCGGTTGTCCCGATGCTGGATCTCAGTTGGGTGCCTAGCAAGTGGCGGTCATTGATCACTGACCCGCAACAGACTACGCCCACTAAAATTCATCGCCTTTACTTTGAGTTGTGCGTGTTCTCTCATATCAGTCTGGAACTGCAGTCGGGGGATTTGTATATTCCTGGCAGTAATGAATTTGGGGACTATTACAGCCAGTTGATTTCTTGGGAAGAATACCAGGACTCAGCTGAAGAGTATGGCAAGATGATCAATCTGCCAACGGAGGGTAAGGCCTTTGTTCAAGAGATGAAGCAGCGGTTGCGAACGGCGGCTAAGACGGCAGATCAGGCCTTTCCCACCAATGCTCACTTGAGTTTCAAAAAAGACCGCCTGGTGATCCACAAACGCCAACGTCAATTACCTGAAGGATTGGCGGAAGTGAAGGCACTCATTGAACGGAAGATCAAACCCGTCTCTATTCTGGATGTGCTGTGTGACACCGAGAAATGGCTCAACTGGACCCAGTGCTTCGGGCCCCTATCTGGCTTTGATACCAAGATCATAGATCCGGTCGAACGCTATATCACCACGACATTTTGCTATGGCTGCAATTATGTGGAATTAATACAATACTTAATTTTGCGGCCAAAAGCCTTTCTGGAAAAGGCTTTTACTTTGCTTACATGTCTGCAATGTACTTAAACTGAATCGTTGTTATCTTGTTTCCTTAAGACCTTCAATTTCTGTTCTAGCCTCAGTCAGAAGTCTCATTAGACGGGAATTCTGCTTAGTAAGCTGCTCTATTTCATTTTGCTGTAACTCAATGACATCCAATAAGTCAGAATCACCCAATTTCTCGATTTGATTTCGGAGGCGTAAATTTTCTGCCTCTAAAGTCAGCAGATCCTCTCTTGACGCCTTTGTATTGTCCTCATGCTTTGAAGTAGGGGTTTTCTGCTTCTTGGAACGATGGGATTTTTTAGTTTGTATCTCTCGATGCTGTTCTATTTGGGTTCGAATTTCAGGCTGATTATAAAGCCACGCCCTTGAGACACCTGCAACTTCCGCAACCTTCCCAAAGTTAATGGGACTTCCTGTCTGCAGTAGTTTCTGGATTCCTTCTTCTGCTCTTTGAATAGCATTCTCTCTTTTCTTCAGAGCATTTTTCTTTAATCCGGTCGTATTACGCTTGAGCATGGGTCAACAGTGGCTGAATTTCAATTTGTGAAATCGTTTCAAGGTTTTGTGAATTGATAGATTTTTCCAAATGTCGTGGCGTTGGCCCTTCTGGTGTTGGCACATCAGCTAATTTGGCTCTCAAGTTCTCGATGGCATTAATGCCTTCTTCTACAGCAGCCTGTTCATCTTCGCTGAGAGAAATGACTTGAAGCATTTTTTGAAGATTGATTTTCGACTCTAGAAGCTGAGATTTACTCGATTCCTTAGGGATATAGAAGCTACATTTAGCACAAGCCATACGATGCGGGCACTGATCAAAAAAATCATATGAACAATATCCATGACCTAAGTCGTAGAATTTCCAGGGTTCTCCATTCATGACTGAGCCACTTTTTATTGCATCCTGATCTAAAAGAACCTCAATTGCTCGCACATTGCGTTTAAAGTAATCTGCATCTGCATAAGCTTTAGCTAGCTTCGTTGGTGTGATTTTTACATAGTGTTGTGTAGACACTGCAGAACGGTGACCTAGCCATTCTTGTAGCTCAAATAAAGACATTGCTTCCTTTGCATTAAAAAGCTGGGAAGCAATAGTAGAACGTGCTCGGTGGCTTGTTAATGGACCACGAGCATCCCGTTCAGGGACACCTGCTTTACGGCATAACATGGGAATGATGGTCCGATTGAGGTAATCACGACCAACGCGACGTCCTCGATAAGTAAAGAGAAATTGGACGATCTCACCTGTTTTTGGATCACAAGCACTCGGCTGTTTTGGACGAACTAGCTCCCAAGCTTCAATGGCATCTCCAATCACGCGATCTACTGGCTTAGTGAAAGCACGTCCTGTTTTGTTGATTGGAATATCAAGAAAACAGACTGCATTCTGATGGGCACTGGTTTGAGGTGAATCATCGCTCACATCTTCCCTATGCCAGCGAACGCATCCTAGTCTGAGTCTCCAGATTTCATCTGAACGCAGACCTGAAAATAACCAAATGATGGATAAGGCTTGAACCATCTCCACGGGATACCAGGGAGTGCGTTCCTCAGGGTGGGTTCTTCCAGGTTTGTATCCTGCTTTGGGTAGGTCATCTAACGTTAGGTTGAGCCCTGCCCATAGCAATTTTGCCCAGATATCATCCGCTATAACCCGTGGATTTGGGCCAATGAGCGCTCGTATTGAGCGTGGTGTTGCAAGACTACGTAAAGGATCAAACCGCCGTGGGAACCAGCCCCAGTTATAACAATCGCGGAAGAATGTGCGTATGGAAGAAAGATGGTGATCTTTGGTACGGGGAGTTAGTGGTTTACCGACTCGATTGGCAACTAGATTGCGACTATTTTTCCATTGACCCACAGTCATACGATCTACAGCTGCAACGTATAATGCAGCCGTCTCGCGAGTCCAACTTTCAGGATTAGCTGCTTCAGGTTTTTCCCAAGCAATCCACTGTCCAGCTTTGAGCAAGTTATAGTGAATGGTTTCTCGCGTTCTCGGCGCAAGGGTTGATGTATCATGCCATCGCTGGCACCAAGAAACCCAAACTTCAGGGATTCCAAATGTTGCGCTCTCGTCGCCATACCGGGTTGGCTTGTTGCTGGGAATAACTAGAGATTTTTCAATGAGTCCCAAACTTGCTAAAGCTCTAGATAATAGCCAAACATTATCTTGGAATTCTTTGAGTATCTTTCTTGAGTAAATTTCCTGAAGGACTTCGTATGTTAGATCTTCTAGATAAGGGCTGCGGTTGAGCAGAAGGACTTCGTAAATTGCCTTAGTCATGGATCTGCTCATCCGGCTCTCTGAATATCCCCACTGGATGAGGATAGTCAACACTTTTTGCAATGCACATTCAAGCAAATCACAACGAAAAACCTTGTTGGCAAGGGATGCACGACTCAATGGCCCTAGTTCATCTATCGCTACAAATTTACAAAGCAGATAAGCAATGGCAATCAGGTGCTGGCGACAATCACCAGGCAGGATGTATGGGGAGCGCAATGCCTCGCTATCGTTATGTAATAGAGTGATCCAGTCGGTGCTACGCCAAGCCCAGAATGTTGCATGACGCTGATACATTGCTCTCAAAAGGAAGCGTACAACTGGCCGCCTGGATCTACTCTCAGCTCCGGTTACATCAAGGGCGGCATGAATAGGCTGGCGAAGTCGAATCAGATCACTATTATTGTGTATTGAGACTGCCTGCCTTGAAGTATTACTCTCGGACAGGTAGCTTTCTAAGACCGAACTTTCAATTAGACTGAGTTGATGGGTTTGGTCATAGCATTGAGGATCAACAGGCCAACTCCAACAGTTTTTGTCTAATTTGGACAACTTTTGATCTGCTTTCATAAGAGCACCTCAGAAAGCTGTTTGATTCGCCAACTATGGATTGCAGCCATTCCCTGCTCTAGTTTGAGAGCTAATTCCCGTCCACTTAAATGGATATAGAGTAAAGTCGTTTGGATACTGCGATGACCAGCAAAGGTCGCAATTTCATGGATATCCCAATTTGCACGGGCAAGATCTGTTAAACATAAGTGTCGTGGTGTATGGGTTGAGAACTGGTCTAACTCAGAGCGTGTAGAAATACCTCGAATCACTTTTGACCAAGTCCAGATTGATATGGGTTGACCAAAATTACGCCGCGATTCTGAAAGGAACAGTGGGCCACGACTTCGGCTCAAGTTCCGTCGGTGCTCTAAATAAGCCCGGTACAGATTGTCCGTTAACACCGAATAAGGAACGACTCTACCCTGACGACTCTTTGTATTTTCAGCACGAAGATGAAGTAAGCGATTGGACGGATCTATGTCACCAGTTTGAAGATTACAGAGTTCTTCACGGCGCAAAGCTGCATCATAAGACAAAGCCAGCATTAACCGATTGCGCAGAGATTCTGTTCGGCTAGCTTCAAGAATTCGTTTCCATTCTGCATCATTTGGGATCCAAGGCATCTTTTGAAGTCTTGGGACCAACCCATGGCCACGTTGACCTCCAAACCCTTTCCCAGGGGTATAACGCCCGCGCCCAACAGGATTTTGCTCCCTAAGCCCTTCTTCCATCAGAAAATCGTAGAAAAGTCGAACTGCTGTCAAACGCTGCTGAATTGTGGCATTGGATAAACCACTACTTGAATCCAAAATACCTGCTCTAGAGCTGCGCGATTGGGGACGAGTCATCAGGTCCCGAATATACGCAGCAATATGCTCACGCTTTGCCAACTTTGGTTCAATGGCGATCTGGCGACAAAATGAATAAAAGTCTTCAAGAGCTCGCCCATAAGCTTCCACAGTGTTTGATGCAAGCCCGAGATTGGACTGAATCTGTAACCATTTTTTTGCCAAAGCTGAATGAGTAATAAGTGGATAACGATGCCAAGAAATATCAGACATACATGTATCTCAGACAGGCTTAGTCCTTATCTTAATTCCACATAACTTCAACATTGGCCCCAACCAGCTGGCACGGTCACTCCCTGGAACTGACCGTCGCCAAATCTGGTGGATTCATCATCGCCATATCAGTGAAGAGAAAATACAACAGGCCATTACTGGGATTATCGATTCCTACAATCGCTTTTCGCTTCCCAAGGTTTGGGGGTCCGGCAAACAGGCTTCTGTGGATGGTACCAAGTGGGATATGTATGAGCAGAATCTATTGGCGGAATATCACATCCGCTATGGCGGGTATGGCGGCATTGGCTACTACCACATCTCCGATACCTACATTGCTCTGTTCAGTCACTTTATTCCCTGTGGTGTTTGGGAAGCCGTTTACATCCTCGATGGATTGCTCAAGAATACTTCCGAGATCCAACCGGACACGATTCATGGTGATACTCAATCCCAAAGCTGTACGGTGTTTGCCTTGGCATTTTTATTGGGCATTACGCTGATGCCCCGCATTCGAGGTTGGCAGAGCTTGGCGTTTTATCGACCGTCTCGGGGCACCCGCTACAAGCATTTGGACAGCTTGTTCACCGAAGTGACGGACTGGGATCTGATTGAGACGCACTTGCCGGATATGTTGCGGGTGGCGTTGTCCATTAAGGACGGGAAGGTTCAAGCCTCTACCCTGTTGAGAAAGTTGGGAACCAATAGCCGTAAGAATAAGCTATTTCAAGCCTTTCACGAGCTTGGAGGTGTCTTGAGAACCATCTTTTTACTGCAGTACATCAACGATCCTCAAATGCAGGAAACGATCCATGCTGAAACCAACAAGTGCGAGGCATTTAATCGCTTTATTAAGTGGCTGGCCTTTGGTGGTGAGAACCAAGTCCTCTCTAGCAATAACCGGGCTGAACTCCGCAAGCGAATCAAATATAATCACCTGGTGGCCAACTGTCTGATTTTCTATAACGTTTCAGAGATGAGCCGCATTCTCAATGAGGAAGCCCAAAATGGCCGCACGTATGATGCAGAGGTATTGGCATTACTGAGTCCTTATTGGATGGACCATCTCAATCGGTTCGGGCTGTTCTTCTTAGATCAACAGCGCAATCCACCACCGATCAATTTTGATATTCCGATTGCTCTAAAGGAACAAGAGGCTGAGCCAATGTTGGTGTAGTCGGTGGTTAAAACTATGTTGGTCAGTTGGCAAGAGAGTTTAAGAATGGGGCATCAGTACCAAAATGGACTTCCATCTCCCAGAATTAAATTTAATCGTCGCCTAAAGTAGCTATCAGATATAGATTTCAGCCTTATGGCCCTCTATCCGAGGAATCGTTGTCATACCCCAGTCCACTCAAAGAACACGTACTTTACAAATTAACCAAGGGTAAATGGAATCAACCCAATCAATCTGCGTTCGCTACCTAACTAGCAGCTATTCGATAATGTTCTACAGGATTAAGGTATCTCCTGCAGAAGTGACATAGTAACCTTCAACTGTAGTTTTAATAGTGTGCATCGAAAATGTCTTCAAACGCCATTGAGCATTACGATAAGCATCTTGGCAAGTTTTATGCTTGGATGGTTGGAGATTTTGCCAGTGCATCTCAATCGATGGCTGATTATTTCGACACAATTGAACTGCAACCTGTCTCGACGAGGAAAGCATTGGATCTTGGTTGTGGTCATGGACTACAGACCATTCCGCTTGCCAAGCGTGGATTTACTGTCACGGGGATAGATACTTGCGCCTTGCTGCTCGAAACCCTAAGGGACAATATAAGTGAACTACCCATCACAAATATAAGTGAACTACCCATCACATTAGTACAAGCCAACTTGCTATCATTCCCGGAGCATATTCACTCCGAGGTCGATGCAATTGTCTGTATGGGTGGACACCATTACTCACTTAGATTTGATGGAAGATGTTGAGCATCTCATCTCATCTGTATCGACATCGCTGTCCTCGGGTGGCTCCTTCTGCCTTTCATTCCGGGATTACACACAAACTGAACTCACTGGTACTTCACGCTTTATTCCGGTGAGATCTGATGAATCACGCATCCACACCTGCTTCCTTGAGTATAATTCAACGATTATTCATGTTCATGATCTCCTCCATACAAGAGAATCAGAGGGATGGGCATTATCGACAAGTGCTTACAACAAACTTCGTATTGCCCCTCAATTCCTAAAAGGCATAGCTCATGACAACAGATTAAAGCTCATCAGTGAAACGACTATTCGTGGCATGAACTATTACGCATTTCAAAAGCACAGTAATAACTAAGAGCACCAGCATACAGTGTGGCTAAGGGAATAGATACCTTATCTAAGGTATGTTTCAGGAATTTCTGAGTTAGTTCATACAGGCAAGATCACGGTCCAAAGTCCACCCAGTCAAGACAGCTTTTTCACCATTTATCTCTCCACTGCTACCGTGGCATAGGAAGGAAACTTTCAAGTACTGAATCAACGAATTGCCCGTGATCGCCTGGGAACCCCATCTCACCATTCGTGCGCTTCAGCCTGTGGTCGCAGCGCTGCAAGCTTTAGATTACGATGCCGATTCACTGCTCCGTCAAGTCCACATTTCCCCAGAGGTGTTGACCCATCCAGAAGGACGAATCCCCCACCATCAAATGATGACCTTCTGGCGAGAGGCTATCCAAACAACGCAGGACAACTTTCTAGGGATGCATCTGGCCACGGCTGCCCCCATTGAGTCGTTTGAGGTTCACGCCTACGCCTTACTATCTAGTCCTAACTTGCGAGAAGCCTATCGGCGGGCCTGTCGCTACCAACAGCTCATCCATGAAGCCACTGATTTAACCCTAGAAGAGCATAAAGATGAAGGGGTTCTTAGACATACTCTACCAGGAGGTGTTTCGCTACCTCGCCACTCAGCCGAATTTCTGGTGACGCTCTGGTTACGGTTTGGGCAACTGGTGACGGGGGATGCTTGGTGTCCGCGAATAGTTTGCTTTGCTCATCCAGCACCGGAAAACATTCAGCCCTATCAATCATTCTTTAACGCCCCTGTACACTTCAGGACTGGGCAGACAGCGATGCACATCTCCAACAGCACATTAGATACGGTTAACCCTGGTGCTGATTTGGGACTGGTCAATGTCCTTGATCGCTATGCAGAGATGGCGGCAAAACAGTCCCCTCGGCTCAGTACTGTGAGCGATCGCGTCCGCACCCAACTTCAAGTGGAGCTAAACGGTGGGGTTCCTAGCGCCCAGAGCATTGCTGATGCCCTTTGCATCAGTGTTCGCTCACTCCATCGAGCCTTGAAGCGTGAAGGTACCAGCTTTCAAGCCATTCTAGATCAAGTGCGCCAAGAACAAGCATTGGTGTTATTGACGCACCCTCACACCAGCATCGCTGAGATTGCTTTTCTACTGGGCTTTGCTGACGTGAGTTCTTTCCATCGAGCCTTTCAGCGCTGGACGGGTAAAACACCTGCAGAAATGAGAGAAAGCTTGCAATGAGTTGACGGTTGGCAGCATTTGTCAACACACCTGACGCAAAAAGATAACAGCATATCGCTGGCTTCCCCCTACTGTGAAATTAAGGATACTCCCCCGATATAAATGCACAAGAGGGGAAGGAGGGTTTGCCCATGCTGGAACAGTGGATTATCGATCAGGGTGCCAA
The DNA here is from genome assembly GCF_000238775.2 of Acaryochloris sp. CCMEE 5410. Lineage (NCBI taxonomy): Bacteria > Bacillati > Cyanobacteriota > Cyanophyceae > Acaryochloridales > Acaryochloridaceae > Acaryochloris > Acaryochloris sp. CCMEE 5410. The sequence goes on from NZ_AFEJ02000006.1 coordinate 67,737, forward strand.
TCTCCAGGTCGGAGTGTTCTTTAGTTTCTACAGCTTATTCTTGCTGGCTGAGGTTTACATGCCACAGCGTCGAACCTCTCCCAAACGGCGAAGCCGATGGCCTGCCAACCTCCTGCTGAGCGTGATCAACATTGCAGTTCTCAGTCTGTTGCCCATCAGCTTGTTTGGACTAGCAACTTGGGCTGAGTCACAGCGGATTGGACTATTAAATCAACTGACCTTACCGATTGCAGTGTTCATTATCAGTAATCTGCTTCTGCGGGGGTTTATCTCTTTTTTCACCCATTGGTTGATGCACAAAATCCCCTGGTTGTGGCGACTCCATCGAGTTCATCATTTAGATACTGAGCTAGATGTCACCTCAACTCTGCGGTTTCATCCCTTAGAATTTGTAGCCACGCTTCTGCCTGGAATGCTTCTAGTGATCACCTTTGGGCTATCTCCCTGGCTGTTGTTGGTCTATGAAGTGCTGGACGCTGTAGTGACAGCATTTTCCCACGCCAATATCACCATCCCTCGTTTTATTGACCGAGGGCTGAGAGCCATCATCGTTACCCCCAATCTGCATCGGATTCATCACTCTAGCTGGCAGCCAGAAACCGATAGTAATTTCAGTGCTGTTTTCCCCATCTGGGACATCATCTTCGGCACCTTCCGACCCCGATCTCGGGAGCCGCAGGCAACAATGGAACTAGGGCTAGAGGATATCCGCGATCGCCGGGTCCATCAATTTTTCTGGCTGCTGCGATCTCCTTTCCTCCGACAGGATGTATCAGACCCGCTTATGCCTAAGCTTCACTCGTAAAACTGACTGAGAAATTAACGGAAAATCTGAATAGGGTAGTGATCAAAACCGGGGGAAACCTTGCCGTACCGAATGTAGAACAACACACATCTGGCATCAATGCAGTCTGCAGGATGGAATCCAAAACCCTGCGTGGTGTCTGAAACTCGCTGGTTAGATGATTTCTTGATTGATTCAGGCATTTAGTAAACTGAAAATCTCACCCTACATGACTTCCCTCGGTTTTGATCACTCTCCAAAAAGAATGGAGGCATTTCAGCTTGTGTTGATGGGTTTCTATACAGCATGGGAGGTTTATACATAGAGAAAGAACTGAATCCAGTTGACTGTAATTTAAACAGAATTATTTTTTGTTACTTGTGCCAAATAATTACCATCATCTTCAACGTGCAGAATTTTCGTCTGAAAGTCAGATTCAAAGGCCAACTCAGTTAAACTTTCTTGATCAATATCTAGCCATTCTAGCGGCATTCCGCTTTGACCTCGGTATTCAAAAACCAACGTGCGTACTTTTGGGGCACGATTCTCACCGTTAGTTGAATTAAGTAGTATGTTGCCTTCGTCTACTAGCCATTGCTTTGCCATACAGAAAAAATTGGTAAGTTGATCAAGGTTTCCAACTGCGCCAATACTTCGTCCCAGTAATAGCCAAGTATTATATCGATAAGGAAAAATAACATCAAAGACATCACCTTCGACAACATTACTTATCCCGCTCTTTGACAGTATTTGACAAGCATGAGCTGATACATCCAACGCGGTTATTTCTAGACCTTGATTTTGAAGATACAGAGAATGTATACCTGTGCCAGCACCGATATCTAATACTCTTCCCGTACAATGAGAGAGTGCTAGCTGATCAATAGCCAGTTGGTCTGCTGGTCGAAAAAATACTGCCACCGGAATCTCGTAGCTCGCTGTTCCCTGAGCATGTACAGTTAGACATGCGTTTTTATTACCTTCAAAGTAATCAAGCAAGGCTAACCCAAAGACATCTATTCCGTTAACCACTTGAAAATCTCTCTAAGGATACAACTTCAGTAAAAGAAAGACGCCTAACGTCCCGGTTCACTTGTAGTCGAACTCTTTCAGATTGAATCAGAACTCTTATTTCCATCAGGTACAACCGGATAGTTGGGCAGCGATGGTCGGTTAATAGGATTATCGTCGTTATTCCCTCCAGAACCCTCGTTTTGAATGTAGGCAAGAACTATCATTTAGCTAACTCGTCTTAAGGTCACAGGTACTGGTCGGCAAATAGTGTTACATACTGGAGAATGTTCCTTAGCAAAGGACAAGAGTTGATTCAACTCTTCATCGCTACAGTCAGCCTTGATATCCATCTCAATCTGAATATTTTCATAACCGACGGGTACAGAATTATTGAGTCCCAGAAAACCCTGTAAGTCAATCTGACCAATAAGTTTGGTCGAAATACTTTTAATTCGAATACCCCTAGTAGCGGCATGAACTACCGTTGTAGTCGTGACACACCCCGCCAAAGCGTGTAGTAAGTACTCGACTGGATTCGCTCCTTCATTAGCGCCCAGTAGTACAGGAGGTTCACCATTGGTCAGCTCAAAAGCTTCTAAGCGAGATTCATCCTCTTGACCTGCACCGTAAAACTCCTTGATTCTCGACCGATTTTCGCCTCCATTAATCCATTGGTTAGTGGCACGAAACTCAAACTGAGCTAAGGTCGGTGTTTGCTTGATTGCATCAACCGTTTCCACTAGAGCGTCTAAATTGAATCCATTCATGGTTTGATTAATCAATTGCTCAGACATAGATTATCTCCACTGAATTGTTAATATTTTTTGAGGCCATAGGGGTTGAGAACTTAGCCCTTAACCTTTTCTTGCCTCAATCATAGGGCTGGCATCTAGGGAATAGTAAGATGCATTTAGGACAAAAAAGGTTCATTTGTGCCAGTGTAGAGGTGTATTTCATGACACTGCCCCAGAGACCTCTCATTGAAGTTGCGATCGTGGCTGTCCCTGAAACTGCTGGTTCAGCCCTCTACGGTATGGTCGATGTGCTATTGGCTGCAGGAAACCTTTGGCAAACGCTCGTTCGTTCTGAAGAAAAAACTAGGCTGTTCAGCGTTCGGATTGTAGCTGTAACGGATGCCCCCTTCGCGTGTGGAAATGGCATCCCAGTGAGGCCGGATTTTTCTGTGAAAGATAGCTATATCCCTGAGATAGTCATCCTTCCAGAAATCTGGCTTGGCCCTGATGAGGATATGAAAGGTCGTTATCCAGACTTGATGGATTGGATTTGTCAGCAACATGCAAATGGAGCTTTTATTTACTCAGCCTGCTCAGGAGCTATCATGCTGGCATCAACAGGCTTGCTGGATGGCTGCGATGCCACCTCCCACTGGGGTTATCAAGATTTATTCCGCAAAAACTTTCCAAACATTCGATTTAAACCAGCCCCCAATCTCATACTTGCCGATGTCTCTGGACAGATTGTTACGGCTGGGGGAACAACATCATGGCATGACTTGGTCATTCACATCATTTCCCGGCATTGTAGTCCGGGGGAAGCGTTGCGGATTGCAAAGGTTTATTTGTTGAAGTGGCATAGTGAGGGGCAGCTACCATATGAGTCACTCGTGCGAAATAATATCCATGCTGATGCTGTCGTAAAAGTGTGCGAACGATCACTACAAAAGTTTTTCCGTGCAAGGGATGCGATTCAAAAAACAGTAGAACAGGCCAAAATTCCAGAACGCACCTTAAAACGTCGTTTCAAGACTGCTACGGGTTCTACATTAATCGAGTACTTGCAAAACCTCAGAATTGAGGAGGCAAAGCACCAGCTAGAGACTAATGACAAATCTGTAGAAAGTATTTGTTACGAGGTGGGTTACGAAGATGTATCTTTTTTTAGACGTCTCTTCAAACGATTAACTGGAATGACCCCAAGTCAATATCGGCAAATGTTCCAGCCTTTGCTGATGGTTTCTAATCTTGCTGAAAAAATCGACCGATAGCAATCAATACATAGATCCAGGGCAGTTTAAGTTTCGATTTCGCCATCTAACAGTTACGCCTACCGGATTTGCAAACAACCTTGAATATTCAGTCAGGCAACTTGCGGTGTTTGGGATTGTGCTATTCACTTAAAGCAAGTTGAAATAGTAATCCGGCATCTTCTTTGCTAGGTAGACTATGCCGACGCAACTGTTGGTAATCCTCATCCCCCAACCGCCACAGGTCAAATTGGGTGTCTCCCTGCTCAAACGTGATGTGATCTTGGGTTGAGTAGGTCACCCCATGCCGACATAAGCACAATTTTTACCACAGAATCGCTGAAAGCTATATCCAGCAGTTTTTTTGGCAACTCAAAATAGAGGATAAAAGTCTTTCATTCATCCGATCTTGAGTTCATTAAAGCTAAAAGCCTTTGTCAGTAAGCTTTTCAGCCTTTAATTCAACCAAGATTTATCAAAAAAATCCATGGCGCTGAGTATTTATCCTCACCAAGAATTTTTATTCATAGTTTATTAATCCAGAGTACTACCTATACTCTAGAACCTACTTCAAATTTTTATAAAAAATAGCAAAATATCTAAACTTTTATTCTTGCTAAATCTGGCATGAAAGAAGTGAAAACAGTTATTTAAACAAGGATGAAATATATAGATTATTACATTCAGTAATGTTACTTTATTAAGTATATATGATATAAAATTGAGATTTGTAAGTTAAAATTTTACACTAATCTTGAGCATATCTCTCTCTCTAAGCACCTATTCAAGGCACTTTGCAGTTATTCTTTAACTACCAAAATAAGAGAGTATTTTAAACAACGACTTACTGACATTAGTTTTAATATGTCTCAAGGCTAGTCACAAGAAAATGATGAATAAGCAAATTAAGATAAACTTTGTATATAATTTGTAATTAGCCTATTGAATAGCAATATACAGTTTCTTGAGTAGTATATTAACTATACTTTTATACAGCTTATTTAGTCATGAAGTTGTTTATACACCCAGTAGATACTAGATATTTAATCTTCAAAAACTATGGATGACACTTGATTTTCAGGCTTTAGAAGCTTGAAGTCCTGTAAGCCTTTTGTAGAAAGCCTTTCATCGTTTCTGCGGTAAAAATTGTGCTTATGTCGGCATGAGGTGTAATGCTGGGAATATTGTGCCCCCTTATGGGGCAGCAAATGGTGGCGAGGGCGGCACGATTGAATATGCCATTGCGGCTCTGGAGATTGAGCAAGTTGTCATCTGCGGTCATTCCCACTGCGGTGCAATGACAGGTCTGATGAAGTTGAATAAGTTGCAAGCAGATATGCCCTTAGTCTATGACTGGTTGCAACATGCTGAAACGACCCGACGAGTGGTCGAGGAAAACTACCCAGAATCTCAAGGGGAAGAGCGGGTTGAAATTCTAGTCGCCGAAAATGTCTTGGTGCAGATTGATAATTTGAAGACCTATCCGATTGTGCGATCACGGATGCTGCAGGGCAAACTGCAAATTTACGGCTGGATTTACCATATCGAGACGGGTGAAGTCCTTTCCTATGATGAAAAGACCCATACCTACATTCCGCCACAAAGCCAGCTTCTAGAAAAGCCACCCAGTTTGCCCTCTCGACTAGAGCAATATCTGATTAGCACCCATGCACCGCCTGTTGCTTGTGAATTGCCTGTTCCGCGACTACAGTCTGCATCTTCGATTCCATCGACTTCACCCGTCAACGGTTCCACTGCTACTGATCGCATTCGATCTCAGTTAAATGCCTTATTAAAAGATTCACCTGATTCATGGACGGATGTTGATGACTCGATGCGGTCTATGAGTAAGCTCCTTGAAGATGCCCAACATGAAGGGATGAGCGCTAATGAAGCACACAATTATCATCATCAATTTTCAGAACAAATCCCTAAATGGCTTAGGCAAATGGAATAGTCTCCATCAACAGCTAATTAGAGAAGGCTACAATCGACCTCACCGAAAATCTGGTGTTCGTCTACGGCTGTTTCCATACCCTTGTTGGGAGAGGGTTTAAGTAAATTCACCCATGGAATAAAGCCCGAAACTAGTTGATGTCAAAAATCTGGAAATCTATTACTCAAACTGAGCAAGATGGCCACAGCGATCAAGGAATTTAGGTTAAACATCTAAAACAACCAAGACTTTATCCAAACTTATGGAGAGCGTTATCGTTTTGGTGAAAAGATTTCAACCGGATTTGTAGAATCTGCTATCAATCAGATCATTGCTAAGCGGATGGAGAACAAGCAACAGACGCGCTGGACACCCAAGGGGGCTCATTTACTGCTTCAAGTGAGAACGAAGGTTTTCAATGATGAGTGGAAGGAGACAATTGCAGATTGGTACCCCCGAGCAGGACCAGTGGAGGAAATGCCTGTGGCTGCGTAATCCCCCCGGTTTTGATCGCTCTCCTGTAAGTTGATTGTTGCAGGAATTGAGACACCCCCTCCACTTACTCTCATTCGTATCTCAAACTTCCATTCTCAGAAGAAAAGCCTGGTAGAATTTTGGCAGTAAGGTCTGGTGAAGATGCATTTCAAGGCAGCTCAGGAGTTCTGAGAAGTTTTTACCTATGTGGCTGGACTCACTCCAACATTGGATCAAGCGAGCACTACGGTCAATGGACCCTCGTCGAAGTCTCAAAGCCCGCTTACTGTTGGTCACTTTTGGGATGGTTCTACTGCTCTCGACGGTGTTAAGTCTAGTAGTGGGCCACATCAGCACGGAACAACTAGAAGCGTCGGCCAATCAATCTTTAGAGGAGCTGGCCTTTCAAGTGGCCGATAAGCTTGATCGCGGCATGTTCGGGCGCTATCGGGATTTGCAAATCCTTGCCAGCCTTGATGTGTTGCGTCAGCCGAGTGCCTCAGTAGCCGCTGAGCGGAAGCTGTTAGAACAGCTTCAAAAGTCCTACCCTAATTACGCTTGGCTGGGGGTGGCGGACCCTGCAGGTATAGTAAGAGTCAGCACTGGAGGACTGCTGGAGGGAGAAAGTGTTGCCCAACGTGCGTGGTTTCAGGTGGGACGGAAGCAACCTTTTGTGGGCGATGTGCATGAGGCATTTTTGCTGGAAAAGCTGCTCTCAAATCCCACTAATGAACCACTCCGGTTTGTGGACTTGTCAACTCCTCTGTTGGACAAGCAGGGTCAACTTCAGGGCGTTCTCGCTGCCCATCTAAGCTGGGAATGGGCCAAGGAGATCACCCGTCAGCTCATCAACCCAGAGACTAAACACAATCGTGCTGAAATCCTGATTGTCAGCCAGGACGGATATGTGTTGCTGGGACCAGCAGGTGTTCAGGGTGAAACATTACCGATCACTCTGCTAAAAAACTCCAACACGAATCGGACAGGATATTTCATTGAGTCTTGGTCCAGCCAGGGGGAGTTTGTGACTGGCTTTGCCAGTACTAAGGGCTATCTCGACTATCCCGGACTGGGCTGGATTGTGCTGGCCCGTCGATCGGTGGCCCAAGCCTTTGCCCCAGTTCGGGCACTACAGGCAAAGGTTTTGGGTTGGGGATTGGGTATCGGAATGCTGTTTGCATTGCTCAGTTGGTTGATTGCACGTCGCATCTCGTTTATAACGCTTAAACTTACCGCTGCTGCTAATCACATTCAGCAAGGTAGCCCTGATGAGACCTTACCGACCATTGGGGGGCGAGATGAGTTGGCCCAGCTCTCGCGATCGCTCAGCCACATGGTCAATATGCTACAAACCCAGCGGCAGAACCTACTGCTCGCTAATCAACATCTCCAAGATGAGCTACAACAGCGCCAGCTGGCCGAACGTAAAATCAGGGAGCAGGCTGCATTGCTAGATATTGCCACCGATGCAATTTTCGTGCGGGATTTAGATCATCGCATTGTGTATTGGAATAAAGGGGCACAGCGCATCTATGGATGGTCAGCAGCAGAAGCCTGCGGCCAAAATGCAATCACCTTCCTCAATCAAGAGCATTCCCCTGAGCTTGATACCGCCATGCAAACTGTTCTCGAACAGGGCGAATGGCAAGGGGAGCTAGAAAAAGTGACCCAATCGAAACAAGTAATCGTCGTTGATAGTCGCTGGTCGTTGGCCCGTAATGCAGCAGGTCAACCTAAATTTATCCTCACTGTTGATACAGACATTACTAAACAAAAGCAGCTTGAAGCCCAGTTCCTGCGTGCCCAGCGGCTAGAGAATTTAGGCACCCTTGCCAGTGGCATCGCCCACGATCTCAACAATATTTTCACCCCTATCATGGGTTCAGCGGGTCTCCTACCCATCACTTTAGACCCAGCAGACAACAAGAGCCGTCGCTTGGTGCAGATGCTCAACGATAGCGCTCAACGCGGCAGCGAATTAGTCAAACAAATTCTAGCCTTCGCACGGGGGGCCGAGGGGAAATTCATGTCGCTCCAGGTCGGTCACCTATTGGCCGAGATTCAACAGATCATCAAAAGCACGTTCCCAAAATGCATTGAACTGCAGGCCAATATTCCCAACGAGTCCCTGCCAATGGTGTTAGCCGATGCTACTCAACTCCATCAGGTATTGATGAACCTCTGCGTGAATGCCCGTGATGCCATGCCTAACGGTGGCATTCTAAGTCTATCGGCCAAAGCAATAACGGTGGATGAACACTTTGCGAAGATACATGTTGATGCAAACACTGGGGAGTATGTCGCGATCACCGTTGCTGATACGGGCATGGGCATACCACCCAGGTTACAAGAGCGCATTTTTGATCCCTTTTTTACGACCAAAGAGATCGGCCAGGGCACCGGATTAGGACTATCAACGGTGAAGGGCATTATCAAAGTTCATGGCGGATTTTTGAGCCTTTACAGCGAAGTGAGTCGAGGAACAACCTTTACGGTGTTTATCCCTACTGAACTTGGCCCTGAGACAGAGACACCTGAATCTCCTGAACTTCGAAAGGGGCAGCGGGAGTTAATTTTGGTGGTCGATGACGAAGCGCTGATTCAACAGATGGCCAAGAGCACATTGGAACTCTTCAACTACCGAGTGATTACGGCTAGGAATGGGATAGAAGCGATCACCCAATATAAACTCTATCATCCCGACCTCGTCCTCATGGATATGATGATGCCAGAGCTAGACGGACAAGGGGCGATCTCAGCCTTGAAGGACATCAATCCGCACCTCAAGATCATTGCCACTAGCGGACTGATTGCTGAACAACCCGCTGCTTCCAGTGTTGATGCCTTTTTACCCAAGCCTTATACGCTGCAAGAATTGCTTCATGCTCTTGGTACAGTTCTCTAATGTCTGAAGTGATCAAAGCTGTAATGGACTGCCATGCGTCTATGAAAACTTTTATTCTGGAGGAAGCAGACCCAACTGATACAGCTAATATTTAACCTGCACATAACTCAATTCTTAGATAATTGCCCTTAAGTTGGTCAGAGCTATCACGATTGAACTGACCGCTCTATAAGGTGAGGATGCTATGTTGAAGCCTGCTGAAACTATCGCCATTTTACAAAAACAGCCTGATGCTCAGAGCTTTGCTGCTGGTGAGGTGATCTTCACTGAGGGAGAAACTGGTAATGTGATGTACGGCATTCTGGAAGGAGAAGTCGAGCTATTGGTGGATGGCAAGGTAGTAGAAACCATTATTAGAGGCGATGTGTTTGGTGAAGGCGCTCTAGTACATGTTGATCATCAGCGGCAGTCCACCGCAATTGCGAAGACTGACTGCAAGCTTGCCTCCCTGGACCAGAACCGCTTTCTATTCGCCATTGAGAATACTCCTATGTTTGCCATTGAAGTAATGCGAAGTTACTCCGATCGCCTGTATCGCTTTAAGCATATTTCGTGAATCCGCCTGCTACTGACAAGTACTTCTTCAGATAGCTCTGGTGTCAAGCAATAGACTTCACATAGAAAAGAGCTGGGATCCTAATTAGGTGTTTTTCACTTACGATTTCTTTCCAGCTCACAAGATTATAGCGGATCAACAAATTAGCAACATGACCCACCACTGCTCAGGGGGCAAATGTGGACATTGTTCAATTTTCAGGAAGTCAGGGGAACACTTTTTGTACTAGACAAAAGCCTAAAACTCTTGTCTAGTATTAGTTCTACGCTATGACATGGATCCAATAGTGTTACCTGCAATTGAACCATGCCAGATTTTGCAGTATCGAGCATGGCTCATTCGAAATAACAACCTTTTTGGATTAGGGGTATGGTTGCCTAAGCCTTCCTACACAGGAATAGGTTTCAGAGAAATGACAATAGCATCTGATGGCAATCCTTGCAATCTGCGTATTTAGAGAATACAACTGCGGTGGTAAAACTGTCTCAGAAAGACGACTGTCCCTCATAAATTCCTCAACTTTTGACCCTATGTTGCCCATAGCGTTAGCCCATGGTTCAATCTTTTCTTGTCTGGACTAGAAGAATGCCATCGTCGAACTACAGGTGGAGTGTGGAGCTTTCAGTTTGTTACTGAACCATTTTGGTTTGGTGTTGATTCTCTTATTTTCAGTGACCTACCTTAGGAGCCAAAGTGCTATGTATCGCGTAAATAACAGATGAGTGCGCCCCCGATCTGGTCGCTGTCGTCAGAAGCTGTTGTTGAGACGCTGCAAACCACAATCCAGGGTTTATCTTCTCAAGAGGCACTACACCGCCTTAAGCACTACGGTGCCAACGAACTGCCTGAACCAGCCCATCGTCCCCTGTGGTTGCGGTTCACCGATCAGCTCACCCATTTCATGGCGTTGTTGCTTTGGGTAGCTGGAATTTTGGCCTTTGTGTCCGGCACGCCTGAACTCGGCTGGGCAATCTGGGCCGTGATCTGGATTAACGCCATTTTCAGCTTTTCTCAGGAGTTCCAAGCAGAACGAGCACTGGCAGCACTGAAAGGAGTGTTGCCTGCTCAGGTAAAGGTCTTCCGAGATGGCAATTTGCGGGTGATACCAGCCCGTGAGCTGGTGCCGGGTGATGCCATGCAGATTGAAGAAGGCGATCGCATTTCCGCTGATGCCCGCCTAATCTCAGCTCAAAGCCTTTATCTCGATGTTTCAGTTCTCACAGGCGAATCCCTTCCCGTAGCGAGAGAAGCGACATCCGTTCCAGCTGAGGGGCATATCCCCACGACGGGTAAAGTCCAACCTGCTGAAATGACTAACCTGGTGCTGACAGGCTCCACCGTTGCTGCTGGTCGTGGACTCGCCGTGGTCTATGCCACTGGTACTCGCACCGAATTTGGCCATGTGGCCCATCTGACCACCACCGTCAAACGGGAATCGAGCACCTTAGAGATCCAAATCGCCCGGATTGTGCGGGTGATTACCAGCATTGCCTTAGGGATGGGCCTCACCGTTTTTCTGCTCAGCTATTTTCTGGTCCACATGGCAGTGGGTGAAAGTTTCATCTTTGCCATTGGTATTATTGTCGCTAATGTACCTGAGGGTCTGTTGCCAACCGTGACGCTGGCTTTGGCGATCAGCGTGCAGCGGATGGCTCAACAGAACGCTCTGGTGCGTCGCCTCTCGGCGGTGGAGACCTTGAGTGCCACCACCATTATTTGTACCGATAAGACTGGCACCCTGACCAAAAACGAGATGACGGTGCGCGTCTTGTGGATTCCATCCACTGAGGTTGAGGTGTCTGGGACTGGGTATGAACCCATCGGTGAAGTTCGCTGTGCTGGCCCTGCCCAAGCCCATGTGAATCTGCTGTTGGCCGGAGGGGCGCTATGTTCCAATGCCCGCTTGATTCATCTCACCAGTCCAGCTCAGGGTCAAGCAACACCCGTCTCTTCCTGGCAAGAAATTGGCGACCCCACCGAAGCGGCACTGTTAGTAGCAGCCCTAAAGGCTCAGCTAGTGCCAGAGGCGCTACAGCACCGTTCTCCTCGATTGCGGGAAATACCCTTTGACTCTCGGCGGCGGATGATGACAGTGGTCCTTGATTGGCGCTTGTCTGAACTGTGGCCCAATGAGTTGCCTTACCTCAGCTTCACCAAAGGAGCCCCCCTAGAGGTGCTACGCTGTTGTGGCTCCATTCTCAACAATGGGCAGGTCCACCCCCTATCGAAACAGGAGCGGGATGCGATCGCCGCTGCCAATGATCAATTCGCCAGTCAAGGTTTCCGCGTCTTGGGGGTGGCAGTCCGCAAAGGGGACCATGAACTTCTAGCGCAAGACCCACAAACCTTAGAACAAGACCTCACCTTCTTGGGGTTGGTGGCCATGCAGGATCCACCTCGGCCCGAAGTCGATCTCGCCATCGATCGCTGTCATCGGGCTGGGATTGCGGTAACGATGATTACTGGGGATTATGGGCTAACGGCGGCGGCAATCGCCCGTAGTATTGGCTTGTCTACGGGCAAAGCCAGGGTGATCACTGGTGAACAACTAGAGCATCTGTCAGCGGCTCAATTACGGCAAATGCTACATCGCAAGACAGGTCTGATTTTTGCACGCGTGGCCCCTGAACAGAAACTGCGGCTGGTGCAGGCGTATCAAGATCTGGGTCAAGTGGTAGCCGTTACGGGGGATGGGGTCAACGATGCGCCTGCTCTTCGCGCCGCTAATATTGGCGTGGCCATGGGCCTCAGCGGTACAGATGTGGCCCGAGAAGCTGCAGACATGGTCCTCACGGACGACAACTTCGCCACGATTGTCAGTGCTATTGAGCAGGGACGAGCCGTGTACCAGAACATTCGCAAGTTCATGACCTATATCTTGACCTCGAATGTGCCCCAAATCGTCCCGTTTTTAGCGATGGTAGCCTTCAAAATTCCACCCGCGCTCACGGTGCTGCAAATTCTGGCGGTGGACTTGGGGACGGATATGGTACCCGCACTCGCTTTAGGGGCCGATCCACCAGAACCCGGCATCATGCATCAGCCCCCTCGCTCCAAGCACAAATCGCTGCTGAGTACTTCATTACTAGCCCGTGCCTATGGCTTTCTGGGTGTCATTGAGGCGATCGCTGCGATGTTGGGCTTCTTTACTGTCTGGTGGAGTCAAGGCTATACCTTAGCTGAGTTACAACAGGTAACAACGGCAATTTTGAACCATACGGCTGATGCTTCCACCCTGCAAGTCTATCGTCAGTCCACCACTGTCACTCTGGCCGTGATCGTCGCCTGCCAGGTCGGTAATCTTTTCGCCTGCCGTTCTGAATATTTCTCCATTACCAGGGTCGGCTTTTTCAGCAATCGGTGGATTGGCGTCGGCATTGCGACGGAATGGGTCGTGCTGCTTCTGCTGCTTTACGTCTATCCGCTCAGGGAAATTTTCGCGACCGTTCCTCCCACTCCCCAATATTGGTTCATGTTGTTGATGTGGCCCCCACTCCTCTTAGGACTGGAAGAATTGAGGAAGTATGCAGTGCACGAATTCAAAAGAGGTGAACGGTAGAGGTAGCAAGGCTTTGAGTCCCTTGGTTGCTCACAAATTCCTCAACAATCTCATTTAAGATCACAGTAGCAATCTCAGTGAGACTGCCTGACAGAAGTATCAGATCTTGGGTGTTTTTGCATACCCCCGAAAAGAATCTATGCAAAAACACCCGTCTAGTAAAATAGCTGCAATTGCTCAGTATGATTTCAAGCTAGTTTCTTCATCAAGGCTAAGGGAGTGCCCAAAGTTTCAGACATTGGCGGTAAGCGTTTGTTGGGGCTTGCTCCTGACGCTTGGGCACAATGGGTGACTCAACAAGCTGATGTCGTCGCCCTCGAAATCCTGGGGTCTGAATTTCAGTGGGTCAGCCGAGCAAATGATGTGCTCATGAAGGTGCGAAGTCCCATTCATGGCGAATTTCTCATTCTCACGGAACTGCAATTGCGCTATACGGACAAAATGCCTTTGAGGATGCGAGCCTATGCTGCTTTAGCTGAGGAAACTTACGGCTTGCCCGTCTATCCCGTTTTAGTCAACATTTTGCCCCCTTCTGCCAAAACCGTCGTCAGGAATTGCTTTGAGTCCAACTTTCTGGGTCTCCAGGCTCGACAAGATTACTGTGTGATAAATCTTTGGGACGTTGAAGCTGAGATTGTGTTTGAGCGTTCCCTGGATACCTTATTGCCCTTTGTGCCGATTCTCAAGAATGGTGGAAATCAGCAGACTGTCAGGCGGGCCTTGGTGCAGTTGCAACTGAATGAGGATTTGGTTGAGTTAGAATCATTGTTAGGGTTCTGGCCTAATTGCAGGGTTGCTGACACCAGCTGCAACGAAGGCTAGAAGCCATGCAGAAAAAGGATTTCAAGCCTTAATATTTCTCAATATTCTTTAGCTTTTGGTGGAAATTTGGTTTCTGATCTAACGAATTTACGTTTTTTCAGGCCCCTAAAAGTGCTTGATTGCAGATGGTGTCAGCAACCCTGCAATTGGGCCATGTTGTAATTCTATCAATTCTTGTACGACAGCTCGATACAGAAGCACTTCGAATCACTTCACTTTAGCAAGTACGTCGTATTCTTTCTTGTCTTTTACGACTATATACAGAAGTCGCTCAGCTAAAAATATCAGCCCTGAGTAGTCAAAATTGGGGTATCACAATTGATCTGGTAGGTTAATTGCTTCTCTAAAGCTATACTCTATATACCTTTTATGGATTGCCCTCACTGTCACTTAATTCGAGGTTTTCCTCCCCCAACAACTCCGACAAAATCCCGGTCAACTCTCTCTAAAGCTCCTTAAAAAGTGTCAATCAGGGGTTTTCGTTCTAGAAGCGGTTTTGCCTGGTAGAGAGGTGTGAGCACAAACAGATGGTTGCACCTGGACTCATCGAATTCGTCATCTATGTACTCATTGTCTTCGGCCAACACATCAAGACTATAGATACTCAATACATATTCTCCAGCAGGAATAGTGAACAAGGCACCTGGCTCCTCGTCAGGATCAAAGTCGAGGGAGAGTCTGAGGTTGTTGTAACTTTCGATGGCGAGCTTACCTGACGGAAGGTTGAGATAGGCTCGCTGTACTGGCAAGCAGGTGCCAAATGCTTTTTCCTCTGCATTACTCAAAGGCTCTCCTACTGACAATTCAATAGTTATCTCATCGTCTTGCTGAAGCCCATAGACCACTAGAAGACCTTTCTTAGTGACTTCAAAAAGTTCAGAATTAATATCGCTATTTCCATATCCTTCAAGAATGGATGGTGAAATGGCTCTTATCGATTCCTGACTTTGGTCATCATAAAAGAATAGGACAAGGCCATCATTGTAAAAGCCCGCAGTCAAGGAGTCTGGTCGAATCTTTTGCATTAAGTTAAGTCGGGGTGACTAACCAGCTATCGCTGACAATCCAATAACTATACTAAGATCTTTCATCAACCAGAAGTCGTTATCCATGACTCCCCTCTTATCCAAATTTTGAAGAAATTGCCAGCTCTCAGTAGCCATAATTTGGGAATTGCCACTATCTTGATACGCTATTGCTTGCCCTAAGCGATGCTCTGAATAGCTTTCATGAATTGTCCTTACTACTAATCAACCCAAATCCTCACCCAACAACCCCGACAACACCCCTGTGACCTCTCCCTGAAGATCCTTCCGATTATCGTCATAGCGTATAACTATTTCTGGCTTGGCATGGCGAGAGAGCTGCTGAACGGCCCGGACATTCCCGCCCGTGGCATCCAGCGCTGTCGTAATCGAGGAATGCCTAACCCGGTGTGGTGACATCACCTTACTGATACCCGCTTCCGTGGCCATCTTCCTGACCACCTTATAATTAGATGTCGTTGATAGCCGCTGCCCCCAATGCACGATATCCAGGGCTACAATCAGAGGGTCATCCTCTTCCAAATGTTTCCGAGTCGATAGCCAAACTTCTAGTGCGATCGCACTCACAATCCCAGCCATCCCCAACTTCTAATCGCCATAACCCACCGTCCCAATCTCAAGCTCCCTCAGAGTTTGATTCACTTCCGCTAAATCAAACAATTTCGGGTCAAAATCACTGCCGAGCCATTCCATCTGCTCCTCGTACTCGGGATGTAAGGGGTTCTTCAAAATCCCCAGTAGATGAACATACCCCCAATCTCCACCACAGTCTTCCGGTGGGCAGGCCCGTTTCCCGGTCAGGCAAACGGGGTAGGTTTGCCCTAACTTACTTGCTAACTTTTTCTCAACCTTGATTTCGTGTTGCCACATATCTCCGAAATCGTAAAGGTAGCCAAATAGGAATAAGTCATCTCCAAGCAACTCTGCTAACGTGATGGTCTCGTCCTCACTGATAGTGAACTTGTGAAGGTGGTAATCTTCCCACCCCATCACAACTTGCAACACAGTATGGAGTTGAGCTAGCGTCGTATTCTCTGGGACTTGAATTCGCCGCCAGACTTGAGGTCTTACTCCCAACAGCGTGATTTTCAGTTGGTAGACACTGGATACCTCATTCAAGGGCATCCCTACAGAAGTAATCTTGGGCCAGTTCAAAGGTTCTTCAACAATGGCCTCCAGTTGAATACCCTCCGGTTGGCCTTCGGCCACTCCATCCCCAGGTACTTCCCCATGTACTTCATAGAATTCCTGCTCTGCCTTTAGCTCTATTCCTCGATCCGAGTACCGGACAAAAGACTGCTCTGAAGCATGTCGGGTAATCCGCCGAGCCAGAACCGAATCCATGTCCTTCATCACCAACCGAGTGGCTAGGGTATGCCGTCCCCGGTGTGGATGGGCATTTTCCACTTCGGCAATCTCAGCGATTGCTTTGAATATTTTGTAGATGCCCCAGTACTGTAATCGCTGCCCCTTGCTGTTATTGGAGTGGGAGACAAACAACGGTGAATTATTTCCCAGAACATCCCCCTGCTGCTCTCGCCATTGCTTGTACTGATCAATCGCTTTACGGGCTTTCTTCAACAAGGGTACGGTGCCCACACTGTCTGCTTTGGCGACTCGGATGGTGATGCGCTGCCCATCATAGTCCCCGACGTTCAGCCTGTGAATCTCCGATGCCCTCAGCCCATGATCAATCAGGTGCAGCAAGGCCCGATCTCTGAAGGTATGGAAGCCGCGATCGCAAATCGCCTGATAGAGATTATCGACTTCATCCTGGCTAAACTCCTGGGGTAGCACAGGATCGGCCTTGAGCTTTTCTAGGAGCAAAGTCGGGTCTTTGGGGATGTAGTCTCGGACGGTCAGCCATTTAAAGAAGCTCTGCAATGCGGCCAAGTTACGGTTAATGGTCGCGTTCTTTCGGAGTTGGCCCCGTTGATTGGGTTCCACCTTCAAATGGTTTTTGTACCGATCCAAGTCCCTGGCTGTAATTTCATGCCATCCCTTATCGGTCCAGTCCATGAACTGCTTCAAGTCCCGTTCGTAGGCTTTGCGAGTGTTAAAACTAATCTCACGAGACCTCATGAACTCTTCTACACGCATCCATCGCAGATCTGCTGGGGTGTTTTTGGGGGGTTGAGTCCGGGATCTGGCAGCATTGATGGGGGTGGCGGCCTGGTCTGCCAATACCGTGAGCTTTACTTCAGGGATGGTCATAGATTTCACACCTCGCAGTTAACCAAAACATCGACCAGCTTGTAACCTACAAGATACAATATGGAGGTGATACCCAATGAACGCATCCTCAAGAAACTAGAAACTTCTGAAGGGAAGATCCCTTTTGATGATTGGTATTTGAATCTCTCAGACAAAAAGGCTAAGGCGATTATTGCTGCTCGACTCATTCGGATACAAACCGGAAATATGGGGGATGTTCACAGCCTTGGCAGTGGCCTCTTTGAGTTTCGCATTCATTACGGACCTGGGTTTCGTATCTACTTCGCAGAAGTACAAGGAACATTGGTCATCCTTCTTGGGGGAGGGACAAAGAAAACCCAAAACAAGGATATCAAGCAAGCTATGACACTATGGAACCTCTATCAAGATGAAATTGAAAGATATATCAGAGACCTTTAAAGATGATCTAAAAGATCCTGAGTTTGCTCAATTCTATTTGGAAGAAGCCCTTAACGACGGATTCCCAAATTTTCTCGTTGCGTTACGACAGGTGGTACAAGCCCAAAAAGGGATGAGTACCCTAGCCAACGAGATTGAGATGGGGCGTGAGAGCCTGTATCGAAGTTTGTCTGAAGAGGGGAACCCCCAGTTTGTCACCGTCGCTAAAGTGATTGAAGCATTGGGATTGAAGTTCAGTATCAGCAGTGCCTCTGCTACCTCTCCTTCCTAGCATCCAGATTTCAGAACGGCCAATCACTCCCCCAAAACCTCAAAACTGCGATTCAAACCCCTGCCCCTGACAGCAGGGGTATTTTTGTGACAATTTCTACTCCAAATAATCCCTCTTATCTGGATTACATTAAAACTTACACTAAAAAATGACCATTTCACTCTCAACTCTAGAATTCTTGCCACGATTTGTGGTTTTAAACATAAGTTGACCACCTAGGACAGCTTATGGTTTAAGACCTGACCAATTGACTATTTATTGAGTATCAATATATTGAAAGATTCGTACTAATTATTTGGTCGAAATAAATATATGGATGGACGCGTGTTCTGAGTGCTCTGGTCTATCTGCAATATGCTAGGAACCTAAATATACAGGTAGAATTGACTCATAAATTGAGTCAGCAGGATATCGTTGGCTAAATATTGCAAGAGGTCTATTAGTAGAATTTGATATTCTGGATATTATTTACTTGGATATCTCAATATCCTTTAACTCCCAGGTATCAGTACCAATTTTATTTTTTACTTCAACATAATAACGATTACGGATTGTTGCACCAAAACTATTCTGTGCGTCTACATAAGCCCATACTTTGTGCCTACAGTTTCCCTGATATTCAATGTTCACATCTTTACTTGATGTATATGGAAATTCAGCAGTACCAGGTGATTTCAGATGTTTTTTTACAAAACTCTGAGACATGACAAAGGCAGTTGTGGTATCTGCACATGCCTCTTCGGGAGAGCGGCTACAACCCAGAGTTAGTATTGTGATCAAGATAAAACTAGAACCCACACTAATTGGCCAATTCTTCATGATCCATTCCCCCTGAAAAAATAACCTAGTTAGCGTTTACTATATAGTTCCCTTAGGGAGTGTAGTGTTAGCATCCTGATACGATGAAATTATTAGAATTTCAGGTGACAGATAGAGCTCAATGATGTTGTTAGATATCGCTTGACAGAGATTTCACTAAATTAATTTCGTTTGGCCTTATGTTTCCTAAATACTTAGTAATTCCCTTAGCTTCATTGTTTGTGTTTGGATGTGCTCAGCAAAAACAATCATCCGAGAAAGCACCAGTAATTTCAAATAAGCAATCACCACAAGCTCAGGTTAGTAATGCTGCCTCTAAATTTTCTGATGAACAAACTTCTTTTACACAGGTTGGTGAGTTAGAGGATATCTCTACCGCAGAAGCTAAACGAATGACTATTCGCATCAAGGTTCCGCTTGGGAAAACCAAGGAAGAGTTAGCAGCTACGTTAGAGCGAGCTGCTAGGGAAGTACAAGAAAAAACTAAAGCCAATGCGGTAAGTGTTTTCGCTTACAGACCTCAAGACAAAACAGATGGTGCTTACAGTGCTGGCATGGCTGAATATGCACCCAATGGGGAATGGGCTAATGCCGCTCAATCTGGGCCTATGCAAGTTAAAGTTGAGTTAAATGAACTTTACTTTGCAGCACCAACTAAGAGGCTTTCAGTTAATTCTGTGATTAAATTGAAAGCTGACTCTGCAGAAGAAAAAATTGGTATATCCAGGGAGTTCGGAAGTTGGCTGGAAGAAGACATCATTACCTATGTTCCTATAGGAACAGAAGCTAAAATTATTGAAGTCAAATCTCAACCTTTAGGCTCCTCTGAATTAGTACGATACCAAGTTAGTACTGACGGAGGGCGTGTTATTGGCTGGGTTCATGAGTGGAACGTAAAGTAGTAACCTTTGGTGGAAGGAAATGGATTTGAGCTTGGTATAGAAGCTCCTTATAGTTATCTATCCAAGATAATTGATGTTCTAAAGGGTCACGCATTAAATTGGTCCATTCAATTAAGGAGTCAGTTTCTTGACTATTAGAAAACTGCGAGTAACTACCTAGCCAACTATGACAGTTCGGGCAAAATCCTAGGTATAGTCTTGCAGTAATCACTGAGAACTGCCGTTGGCAAGAAGGACAATTACTTATTAGCTGTTGATGTCTGTGTTGTGGGCACACACCTAGAGCTTCCACCAGCCAAATGAGTGGCATAAAAATCACTCGCTCAGACTGTCGCCATTCTTCTAAGCATCTCGGGCACCATGCATGATACTTTCTCATATGTCTGTCGTTGATGATAGAAGCCGCTTCACGGAGTAATGATAAATCTCTTAAGTCTTGCCTCAGTGTTAATTCCTCCAGTGATTGAATAAGGGTTTCTGCCAAGATCCCTCTTACCTCATTGTTTTTGATAAGGGAACTGTCCGGTTTGAATAATTGATTAATTCTGGAGCGCCAGCGAAAAGTGGGAAATCCTTTCTGCCACATTAGAGGGACTATTTCTCTGATTATCAACTGACGAACAGTGACACAGTGATAATTGGCTAGACGAACAATATAACCCGATAGGCTTTCAACAAAAATAGTACCAATTCCAATGGGTTCTAGATGAAACAAACGACTACGACTCATTACCGTTGGCTTTTGTAAATCCCAGAGTTCAGTGTTGGCTGCACTATCTTGCACTTGATCCACCTCCAGTAGGATCTCGCTTGGGGTTTCGTTTTCCCACACGGCCATGCTTACTGTTAGGCTTTGTTGTCATGCCTGGAGCAGCAATGTTTGTACTTGATAATCCATTGTCTTGAAACCGACGCTCTCCAGCTTGGGCTTCTTCATGGAGTTGTTGGCGACGAGCTGCAGAATACTCTGACTGCTTCAAGTACTTCATCTTTAGGCTGTTTGACTCTTCCAGTAGTGCACTACGCAATGCTCTCATTAGCCAAGTTTTGAGAATGCCAATACAGCCAATGGAGTAATCCATAAGATAGTCGTAGTGCTTTTCCAACTGAGATTTATGTGCCAAGGGAAAGTGACGTTGAAAAGTATGAATGACCCGGATAAACTCAGTAACGTCCTGCTCAATATCGCTTTGGTATCGAGATAAATGGATGTCAGCGCTTCTACGACTGAGCTGTCCACTTAATTTTGAACAGTTGAGTAGTTCGTATGTGCCAAATAGGGCGTGAGTTGTGCCTGAAATATTAGCTAAGGATTTAATCCAAGTCATTTGCTGCAGCATCTGATGTGCACCGGCAGTCATCAGCAAATGATGTGCTTCGTCCACCATAAATGTCTTTACTTGGCGAAGACGTAGTACATTCTCCAAAGCCCGTCGTTGAGCAGCAGAGTTCTTGCTGTGGTGAATAGGGTCAGCTTGATGTTGAATGCCATAGCTGAATTTATAATCGGCCATGACGTCCCCAATCGCTTCTAGAGCACGAATGTAATAGTCACGGTGACTGAATTTACTCTGCTCGGCTGCTGCAACTTCCATACTCGCAACGGCAACTTGCCCTGGATTTGCCTGAAGTTCTGGTAGATACTTTTCTAGCAAAAGGTTCTCTGCCCGGAGGCGTAGGGTAGTTTTGCCCACCCCAGTGGGGCCAACGATGAAGAGAATAGAGATATCGGCTGGCTCTTGCAAATCAAGAAGCAGATGATCTAGCGCTGTTTGTAGATGACGATGTGGAACCGTGATCCCTTTGAAGTATTTCAGTTTTTCCGCTGAGGATTGCTGAAGGAGTGCAGTAGGAAACGCAGGGCCTGCATTCATCTCCATAGCTCCTCATTGGCATAGGGCTGAATATGTTCAATGTCAATCTTGACTGCAGTTGTGATTTTGGGTCGGCTTGGCTGATCACTATTCGTGACCTCCTCAAATTCATGAGTCAGTGGGTGTCTATCAGCTATATCTGCTGGTTGTACATTGGACTGAAGTTGTGCTTGCACATCTTTAGTGGCAAGGTCTTTCAATCGCTGCAATTGGGTAGCCTCACTCACCTCGGTCGATGCTAAGTATGTAGCAATCGTTTTAGCTCGCAGGGGTACTTGTTGATTTTGTAGTTGGGCCTGTTTTCTTAATTCAGCACTAGCAGCTTTGATCTCTTTTACTGAACGTCCTTGGAAGAGGGCATGGTATTCAGAGACACAACGAACCCAAGCCTTATTGACATAGGCAAACACTATACTCATATCAAAAGGGTCATAACGCACGGGAACATCTGTGCCCTCGACATTCGGATTGAGAAAGCAATCATCGATAGCCCAGTAACTAAGGTAATTGACGCAAATTCCTCGATTTGCCTGTACCCGTGCAGTTCCCTTAGATGTTGAAGGCAAGGTAAGAACTTGAAAAATGGAATCGTTCATAACTCGTTGTTGGGGACGACTGCCACTATTACTCATCCCTGCAGCAAATGCTGCGCGTGGGCTTTGGCCCAGAGCAGGATGGCGAAGTTGGTCATATATGTCGTAGGTATACTGGCAAAAATGGTCATAGAGTTCACCTAAATTCCATACCGCCTGGGACTTAGGAGAGTTCTTGCGAGTGACCTGCCTGATTTGTTTCGTGATCTGAGTATTGCCTCGTAAATTGTGAAGGAATTGAGTGTTTGCAGTGCCAAAAAAACGTTCTATCACTGAGCCAAATCGGGGATGAGCGGGTGGTCGCTGTTTTTTAGTGCAATTAAACGTCGCTAGCAATGTCTCAAAATAAATGCTGTCAAACTCCGCACCATGATCTACCACAATGGTCTCTGGGAAGCGTTCGTAGCGCTGAACGCAAATTCGCAGCACCATCATGCAAGCACGATAAGAAGGACTGTCGAAACTTAGGTAGATTGCCAGTACACGTCGAGAAAAAGCATCCAGTAGAATGGTTGCCCAAGGTCTACCTAAAAGTTCTCCAGTCCGAGAACAAACCAACTCAATATCAAGTTCAGTATGGTCGATGTGGCAAATTTCAAAGACCCGGTCACCATGAGATGGAGTACTCTGTTTCAACTCCCAATAAAAGGCGGCTTTTTGATAGGCTGCTTTTGCGCCTTTCCGTTTTTTAGTTTGTCGATACTGATCTCGCTGTTTGAGGTATCGATAGAAAGTAACATGGCTGGGACAAAGATCTGGTCGTCGAGAATGCTCCCACTCACGCAGAAGAATACCATATACAGCCATCTTGCCTTTTTGTTGAAGCGTTTCGTAGTGATCATCAATAATTTGGTCAATGAATTCCCACGCATCCTTAGACACTCGGGAGAGGTGATTTCCCTTGGCGTTGTGATGGGGTAACAGGCCAACGTAACCCCAATTACAGATCTGCTGAGCTGCCTTGAACTGACGATGCCATCGTCGAAGAGTTCGGGATGAAACCACAGATGAGTCTAGTGGTTTTCCTTGTAAATAACCTTCAAGGATCCGATAGCGGTCATTAGCAATTCTGAGATCATCAGGACTTGCTTGCAGAAATTCTTCCCAGAATTTGGAAGAGCTATGCTGCAGTGGATTTTCCAGAGCGACAATAGCTCGTCGTTGCAATAGGCGATCTAGCTCAGTATGAGTTAGTTCAACTAGCCCATCATCGTTCCGCAATACAATCGTTGTCCCTCCCGCATGAGCAATCGTTACTGGCTTGCCATCCCAAGTCAAAGGAGTGGTGATATCCAGCCCAAAAGCCTGGAGAGTATCGAGAGGCTGCCAAGGTGGGGCGAGTTGGAATGCCTCTGCCGTTTCTAGATTTTGGTAAAGTTGGACCTTATTAGGTTCTGTTAGGGAAACGGCGCGTTGATCTGTATAAACTGCACCTTTAGCAATGAGGGCATTGATATCATCTTGACTTGCTGTATGGATAGATTGAAGGAGTTGAGCTACCGTAATGCCTGGACTCCCAGTAACCTTGTCAATAAGGTTTGCTTCAAGAGCTTTATCGACAGAATAGCTGCCGTCACGATAGCCTTTCAGAAATTGGCGATTCCGATATTCAACCCAGTTAATTTCATGATCTAATCTCAGCTGATAGGAAATTCCATACGTTTCTGCACTTCTTTCTGCTGGGGGATTTTGCCAATGACCGTTGTCATCAAGATAATAGTGGTGTGGTTGCTTCTGGGCTAATTCTTCTAGCTTCTTTTCAGTCTTCCACTCCTCTAGGACAACGTTTGTTTGCCGTAGAACTAAAAAGTCTGGAACGTGCTTGCAACGGATGAGACGTCCCTTTGATGACTTGAACTCAATCTCTAGTTGAATAGGTTGGTCGTAATATTCCAACACCTCCTTATCGGCTTCGTAGGCTTCAATAGCAGGAAGTTCTACCTTATGTGATTCAAATTGAATAGTTTTTCCCATCTTATGACTGGGATATTGGCCGCACACATTTGAGCGACCACCCCCAACTCGGCGTACAGGTTCTGATGTGCGGATTTGAGAAACTAGGGTGCGAGTAATTTTAGATAATTTAAGCTGGGAACACCAAGCTTCAAAATCTGAATCACTAAGCATGATGTATTACCCAACCCTACTTACCTATCGTTCTGTGATTGATCTTGAACTGTTTAACTTAAAAAAAGGACTAGATTGTTGGCATCCTATTTCGCTGGGTTTTCGGACAACTTATGGTTAAAAGTAAGCTTTAGTAAAGCTTATCATTCGTGATAAGCACTTCAGAGGAAGGGGTCGCTAAACGTAATAATCAGCCTTTCAGCCTTTGAGTGGCCAACTTATGGTTTAAAAAAACGGACAAGTTTTGTTTAAAATTACACGATTGACTTTTGGATTTCTGATGCTTGCTGGGGCCAGCTAGAGCAATGACTCTAAGTTCTTTCGGACAACCAAAGTAGAAGAATGTTCGGGACCTAAGACGACTTCTACAATTCTTAGAGCTTGCCGTAGGTATGGGATAGCTTCTTCATACCGTCCTTGTTTCTTGTAGAGTAATGCCAGGTTATTAAGGCTAAGAGCGACATCGGGGTGTTCGCGGCCCAAGAGCTTCTGTCTCATCTTCAAGGCTTGCACGTAGAGGGGTTCTGCTTCGCTGTAGCGCCCTTGCTTGTTGTAGAGTCCTGCCAGGTTACTGAGACTTTGAGCAACATCGGGGTGTTCGCGGCCCAAGAACTTCTGTCTCATCTCCAAGGCTTGCACGTAGAGGGGTTCTGCTTCGCTGTACCGTCCTTGCTTGTTGTAGAGTCCTGCCAGGTTATTGAGGCTTTGAGCAACATCGGGGTGTTCGCGGCCCAAGAACTTCTGTCTCATCTTCAACGCTTGCACAAAGAGCAGTCCTGCTTCGCTGTACCGTCCTTGCTTGTTGTAGAGTCCTGCCAGGTTATTGAGGCTACGAGCGACATCGGGGTGTTCACTACCTAGGAGCTTCTGTCTCATCTCCAAGGCTTGCACGTAGAGGGGTTCTGCTTCGCTGTACCGTCCTTGCTTGTTGTAGAGTCCTGCCAGGTTATTGAGGCTAGTCGCGACATCAAGGTGTTCACTACCTAAGAGCTTCCGCCTCATCTCCAAGGCTTGCACATAGAGCGGTTCTGCTTCGCTGTAACGTCCTTGATTGTCGTAGAGGAATGCCAGGTTATTGAGGCAAGTCGCGATATCGGGGTGTTCGCTGCCCAAGAGCTTCTGACTCATCTCCAACGCTTGCACATAGAGCGGTTCTGCTTCGCTGTAGCGCCCTTGGTTGTCGTAGAGTCCTGCTAGGTTATTGAGGCTACTCGCAACATTGGGGTGTTCGCTGCCCAAGAGCTTCTGACTCATCTCCAACGCTTGCACAAAGAGCAGTCCTGCTTCGCTGTACCGTCCTTGCTTGTTGTAGAGTCCTGCCAGGTTATTGAGGCTAGTCGCGACATTGGGGTGTTCGCTGCCCAATCTCTGTCGAGTTTGTTCTAAGCATTTTTGTCTCCAGGGCAGAGATAAACCATAGTTCCCCTGCCCTTCATAGAATCGACTGATGCCAACATAGGGCCATATCAAGTCATCGTCATTTAGTGAGTCAATCCATTGATTTATCAGTTCCTCTAAGTGAGGAATACTCGCACTCATCTGGGTAATCACATCAATCGTTGGGCTGTCATCAATCTCCTGGGCTGCAACTACCATTCCTCGGCAATAGTTTGCTTGAAGAGATTCCCCCTGATCAGGACGCTGATTTAATTGAATCCGAAAGTACTCCTGCACAATTTGATGGAGCTGGTAAGTACCCTGGTCTACTCGTTTGAGTAAGTTTCTAGCGATTAAACCTTCATCTCTAGTGTCTTCTAAGTCATCTGGATCCTGTTCCGACAGGCAGCTTTCAACCAAGGTCCAAGGAATAGGTGCAACCGCAAACATCCCTAGAAAGCAGGCCAGTTCTTGTTCTGCCTCACTCAGCTCTACCCAGCTTAATTCCAACGCAGCAGCGACCCCAAACTGTGCCGTCATTCCGGATGCTGGAGTTGTCAGAGCTTTGGCTTCCAATCGCTTAGATTCAAGTCGCTCGATCAGTTTTTGGAGGGACCAGTCTGTCTTTCTGGCTAGATACCGACCCACTAACTCTAGTCCTAAGGGTAGGTTTCCTACCCATCTACATAAGGCTTGGGCATCGTCGAGCTGAGGATCAATGCGCTCGTCTCCAACTAAGGTTCTCAGGAGGGATAAGGCACTCGTATCGCTCAGTTCTGTGATGGAGAGGGAATGAACGGATAGACCTAAATCCTGACGGGTTGTTATGAGAACTTTATACCGTGGATCTGATGGCGGTAAGTACGGTTGAATGGTCTCAAGGTCCATCACATCATCAAAAATAATCAGCACCTTTCCGGTGGGCCAGTGTCCCCAGATATAACTCACTTGTTGGTCTTCATCGAATCTATCCGGGAGGGCCAGTGCCAACTTGGTCCGGGCAAATTCGATAATTTGGGCGGATAGCTCCTGGCCTTTCACGCGCAACCAGCAGAGTCCACCCGGATAATGACCCAGATCGAGTTGGGAGATGGCATATTGCAGGGCAAGTTCTGTCTTTCCGATCCCACCCATACCTGCTAATGCGGTGAGGGCTATTGGATTGTTCTTTTGGAGGAGCTGGTGCAATTCCAGCAGCGTTTGGTCACGACCGACAAATTCAACGACACCGCTGCGAGGGAGGTTATGGGGAGGACTTATCTGGGAAGATGACGAGGTTTCTGATCCCTGACTCTGATGACTCTCCGATGGTGGACTGAGTCCTGACGAAGAGTTGTCTACTTTTTTGTCAGGGTCTCTACCGCCCTCCGTATCCCGTTGACGACATCCAAGAATGCTTCATCGCGATCAGCCCATTTCGTCACGGGCTTGGCATCTTTAGGGAGTACCTCAAGCTTACTGAAGGGTGACCCTTGCCAATCACAGGGACGCAGAATGATAGGGATGACTCGGGCTGTGCCTTCGTTATGGCGGTCTATCGCTCGTTGCATCTCAATGTCGTAGCAATAGTCAGAGGCCATAAAGGGTGCGCTGACCAGTAGCAGAATGATTTGAGCAGATTCTAGGCGATCTTTAATTTCGGTTTCCCATTCTTCCCCGGCTTCAATCGCCCGATCATGCCAAGCTGCAATTTTCCCCTGGCGTTTCAGATTGGAGAGATGGATGACTAGCTCTTCTCGCAAATCATCGTCTTTATGGGAATAGGAAATAAAGACCTCTAAGGGGCCATCGGCTTTTGGACTCATGGGAGAAGGTGCGGGTGTTGGAGGAGTCTGAGCCTTGGGTTGATCCTGATTCTTAGTTTCCTCTGTAATCGGCTTTTTGATCAGAACCGGGGTGAGATGGTCTTCAATGCCTTCCATGCGGATAGCGGCACAGCCCAACTTAAAGGCAAACTCCACATCTCGTCCAGAACCGAGGGCATCATAGAATCCCACGGCAAAGGAGATCGCCGCTTTATCCTGGATCGCCCGTTTCATCCCGATCACATAGGGAATATGTTCTGAGATGGCCTTCGCTTGCACCTCGGTATAGCAGCCATTGAGGACCACACAACGCAGTTGATCGGCGAACAGGCTAAACAGGTCTGCAATCGCTTCACCACTGACCAACTGGGTGTTGCCACTGACATCCTCAAAGACTAAGCCCTCATCCCCTTCCCCATGGCCTGAGAAATGAACGATCTGGGGATTCAAATCCAGCATGGCCCGCTGAATATCACGGGGACGGACCGCCAGGCGCTGCTCAAGCTGAAACTCATCGCGATGTTGAGCCCGCTGTAAACCCTCATCAATATCCCTTAACTCCTGATCCAATCGGAGAGGCTGAGTATCTTTGGGATTCGCAGCGAGGAAGAGAATGGTTTGGGTAGTCATGATGGCAGGACAGATAAATTCGGGCAGAGATAGTGGAACGCTCAATGATTGAATTGCGACGTGGATAGCCTTCGGTTCTGAGAGAGCACCCCAAACGTTGAGGCAGGAATTGAAGGGATATTAGAACGGTTTAAGTCATGAGATGACCTCCCTGTCATCTGAAAAGCTGGGGCCTTCTAACCGCAGAAAGTAAAGCTGCCCCCCAGAATCTCCAGCAATGACGGTGCGACCATCAGGTGCGATCTCACAACAGCGAAATGAGCCTTCACCAGTAAAACTCATCGTTACTCTACCCGTCGCCATTTCCCAAGCAATCACTGTTTTATCTAAAGACGCAGAGACTATGGTGTGACCATCGGGGCTGACACTTAGGCTTGTTACATAGTCGGTATGGCCGCTGAGAGTGCGCAACTCTTGGCCCGTCGTCAACTCCCATACCTTCAGGGTCTGGTCTCTAGATGCGGAGACAATAGTCCGACTATCAGGGCAAATTCTCACGCCTGTGATAAGGGCAGTATGTCCTTTGAGGGTGCGCAGCTCCCGGCCCGTCGCCAGCTCCCAAACTTTTAGCGTATGGTCCCCTGACGCGGAGACAATAGTGTGACCATCGGGGCTGACACTCACCCCAGTGAGATAATCAGTATGCCCTTTGAGGGTGCGCAACACTTTACCCGTCGCCAGCTCCCATACCTTTAAGGAACTGTCCCAAGATGAGGAGACAATAGTGTGACCATCAGGGCTGACACTCACCCCAGTGAGATAGTCAGTATGGCTACTAAGGGTGCGCAGCTCTTGGCCCGTCGTTAACTCCCATACCTTCAGGGTTTGGTCCCAAGATGCGGAGACGAGGGTATGACCGTCGGAGCTGATACTTACTCCAGTGACAGAACCAGTATGCCCTTTGAGGGTGCGCAACACTTTACCCGTCGCCAGATCCCATACCTTCAGGGTCTGGTCCCCAGATGCGGAGACGAGGGTATGACCATCAGGGCTGATACTTACTCCATTGACATAGTCAGTATGGCTACTAAGGGTGCGCAGCTCCTGGCCCGTCGCAAGCTCCCACACTTTCAGCGTATAGTCCCCAGATGCGGAGACAAGGGTCCGACCATCGGGGCTGATGCTCACATCCGTTATAAGGGCAGTATGCCCTTTGAGAGTGCGCAGCTCCTGGCCCGTCGCAAGCTCCCACACTTTCAGCGTATGGTCCCAAGATGCTGAAACAAGGGTCCGACCATCGAGGCTGATACTTACTCCATTGACATAGTCAGTATGGCTACTAAGGGTGCGCAGCTCCTGGCCCGTCGCAAGCTCCCACACTTTCAGCGTATAGTCCCCAGATGCGGAGACAATGGTTCGACCATCGGGGCTGATGCTCAAGCCATAAACAGAGTCAGTATGTCCTTTGAGGGTACGAAGCTCCTCGCCTGTCGCCAGATCCCATACCTTCAGGGTCTGGTCCCAAGAAGTAGAGACAAGGGTTTGACCATCGGGGCTGATGCTCACGCATGTGACTGTATGAGTATGTCCTTTGAGGGTACGAAGCTCCTCGCCTGTCGCCAGATCCCATACCTTCAAGGTCTGGTCACTGGAAGCGGAGACAATGGTTCGACCATCGGGGCTGATGCTCAAGCCATTGACAGAGTCAGTATGTCCTTTGAGGGTACGAAGCTCCTCGCCTGTCGCCAGATCCCATACCTTCAAGGTCTGGTCACTGGAAGCGGAGACAATGGTTCGACCATCGGAGCTGATGCTCAAGCCATTGACAGAGTCAGTATGTCCTTTGAGGGTACGAAGCTCCTCGCCTGTCGCCAGATCCCATACCTTCAAGGTCTGGTCACTGGAAGCGGAGACAATGGTTCGACCATCGGGGCTGATGCTCAAGCCATAAACATAGTCTGTATGTCCGCTAAGGGTACGAATCAATGCTCCCCCAGCCTGGTTTAGATGTGGGAATAAACAACGTATCCATGACTCACTTTGACACTGAGCTAGTGATTGGTTTAAAGATTTCAAACTCAGTGATTTCTGGCTAAGCAAGCGTCCATAGAGCTGACTGCGAAGCTGCTCAGGATACTGATTTATTACATGGCTGGATAACCGCAACCCACTTTGGACTATGTTTAGGTCTTTGTCCTTGGGTAACGTTTCATAGTCCAATAGCAGCGCATTGATATCGGTGACTTCCAATTTGCGTTGCATCCAACGATAGTCCATGAGTAATTGGCGTAACTCATCGGTGCGTTCTGCCTGCTTGAGGTGATGGGCTAAATGCTTATAGAAATACCCATCCTTCGGTCCACAATGCCATCCCTCTGGACAGCTCTGCTGATATGCCTCCAGAAGTTGCTGATGCAATGCCTTTTCGTCGGCTTGCTGAGCTTGTAAATAATCCTGCTGTAAGTCATGGAGGCTGACTTGCCGCTGGGGGTAGTCCCCCTCTAGCCGCAGCATGCCTTTACTCGATAAGGTCGTTAGGATTTTGCCCGCATCTCGCTCCTTTAATGCGCCCGTATATTGCCATAGGCGCACAATGACTGATTCAGGTATCAATTCATCGGCTGGAAATACTGCCAGTTCTTGATAGCGGTCGGCAGCGATGGGGTTGGTTTCTTTTAAGACTGTTGCACTGACATGCAGGGCTTTGAAGACATCGGGGTAGGAATAATGACTGAATTGTTTTTGGATAAATTCAAGATCTGAATCTTGTAAGGCACTGAGAATATGGGGCCAAGGGGTTAAATCCCGCACCATTGCACCACATTGGGCCAGGGCTAAGGGTAAATTTCCACATTCTCTCGCTACTGCCTGGGCTTGAGAAGGCAGATCTGAGATGGGGAAGCCCACCCAGGCAGCTAATAACTCCAGTGCCTGGTCGTCATTGAGTACAGAAAGGGAAAAGTCCGTGGCTCCTAATCCCGTGATTAATTCTGAGTCACGGGTTGTGACCACCAAGGTACTTTGATGTCCCAGGACATTGAAGACTTCAGCATCAGGGATGCGCCAGACATCATCTAGAATCAAAAGACTTTGGCGTCCTTGCCATAGGGATTGAAGTCGGTTTTTTCCTTCATTGATATCTTTAAATACCTGGCGTTCTCCACAGAGGGCTTCTGCTAGATCGGTTTGCTGGGCCAGCAGGTTGGGTTCTATCCCCACCGTTAGCCAGTAAATCCCATCGGGGAAGGCTGCTTGGACTTGGGGGTCATAGGCTAGGGCTGTGGCTAATACCGATTTGCCAATACCGCCCATTCCCTGGACACCAATGCGTTGCTGGTGCCCCGTCATCACCACGGGCTGGGCTAGATTGTTGAGGACTCTCTCTCTCAGAGCTTTTAGGGTCTGAGGACGAGGTAAAAAGTGGGGGGGTAACTCTGGCACTCTCCAACGCTTTTCAGGGGGCTGTTGTTCAGAAAAGGGTTGAATGGGTTCGGCTTGAATACTGGACTTTTGGACTAAGACTGGGGGGTGGGATTCGGGGAAACCCTCGATTTGGATGGCACTGCATCCCAACTTAAAGGCAAATTTAATATCTCTGCCTGCACCCAAGGCATCGTAGAACCCCACGGTAAAGGCCAGGGCCGCTTCATTGCTGATGGCCTGCTGCATACCCACGACATAATCAATATGTTGAGCGATGGCTTGAGCTTGGACCTGGGAATAACAGCCATTCAAAATGACGCAGTGGATATCCTCAGCAAACAGAGTAAACAAACCTGCGAGGGCTGCACCTGTGACGAGTTTGGGATTGCCTAATTCATCTTCAAAGAAGAGTCCTGCTTCACCTTCTCCCCGACCAGCGAAGTGAATTATCTGAGGCGTTTCATCCAGCAATGCCCGTTGAATATCTTTTGTGCGTACATCCAGGCAAGGACATAGAGTGAACTGATCTCGATGCTCAGATCTGCGTAACCCATCTTTAATGTCGCGTAATTCTCGTCCGACTTGCCGCAATCCATCAGGGTTGCTGGCAAGGAATAGGATGGTTTGCTGTTCTGGTGGGTCCGGACTCGTCATTCAGCGTTAATCTATGGGATATTTTGTTGTCTCTTTTCCATTGGGTTGAGCGTTTAGAACTGACGGTCTGCAATAGATTGCGAATGATGACGGAGCGCTTGTTTGAAATTTAATTTAATCGCATCTAAAATTATCGGCACTTTTGATATGCTTTACGCAATTATTAAGTATATTTCTTTAATCTATCTAGGGCGTTGTTGGGGATGGAAATAATTGCTTTTTTAATGGCTCACAGATTTGATTGAGTCCTGGCAGCCCCTCGATGTTGATGATCCATCACGGGTATTGATCTAAAAAGAACGAACCATGCCACTGCCCCCTAACCCAATCTGTCTCCCATGCATCGACTATTCCCGAAGGGAAGCAAAGCAGATTCATGGGCCGCAAGGGGATGGCTACTGGATGGATAATCGGTGCGATCGCAAACGAAATCACTACCGTCACCGCAAGGAAAGCAATGCTAAGCGCCGAGGAGAATACGCTAGTCAGAAAGCAATAACAACCCCAGCAGAAACCACTGAAACCTTCTCTATTCCCGTCCAAGCCCCACCTGTGGCTTTGCTATACCTCTACAAAGAAAAGCCCAAGGATGCGCATCTCCATGCCCTGGCTGTCAGTGTCT
This sequence comes from Acaryochloris sp. CCMEE 5410, assembly GCF_000238775.2. NCBI lineage: Bacteria > Bacillati > Cyanobacteriota > Cyanophyceae > Acaryochloridales > Acaryochloridaceae > Acaryochloris > Acaryochloris sp. CCMEE 5410. The sequence goes on from NZ_AFEJ02000006.1 coordinate 100,488, forward strand.
GGCGGGGAAGTGAGAAGTTAGCAGAAATTGAGGCCGTCCACTGCATGGGGATGACCAATACCCAAGTTAATCGTTACTTGAAAGAGGTGCTGAGGGTACTAAGAGAACGATTCGGAATCACGGAGTTCGAACCCCCGATTCGAATGGAACCGTCTGAGTGTGAGATCGCGGAATGTCCCCTGAAGGATAAGCGCTATGTTCAAACAGCTTGAACTAGATTTTGCCAGTGCTTTGGCTTCTGCTTTAGATGAACCGGAGCAGGCTGATATTTCTCTGATGTGTGCATCGTTGGATCAGCATTTACAGGGCCGTTCTCCCCATGAACAGCTCAGGGTAGCTGGGGATGCGATCAAGGATATGGCTGAGGTTTGTCTTCAACGGGCAGAGTTAATGATCCAGGGTTGGGAGGAACGATACAACTCTGAAGGTCCAGTGCTGGATGAGGATTTCTTAGCTGGGATGGTTCAGCAGACTATGTTTTTGGATGTCTCGGATCTTTGTCGTCAGCCGAAGTCACGGAAGCGACGCCAGGGGTTCACGGGGAATCCTGTGGAGTCGGTTGTAGGTGATGTTAGCAAAGACTCGGTGCTGGAGTTTGTTGATGAGCTGGAGTCTGGGGAAGCGATTGCACTGAAGATCAGCCATGTCGAAGATGTTGGAGCATGGGTGAATGCGATCCAAGAGTTTCTGGAGGGTAAAGAGGATGCTGTTTCGTTCGGTGACTTGGTGCGAGGGCTTGGCCTAGTGCCTGTTGCTGTATTGATCGGAGTGCTTCTGGGAGGCTTTCGGATGGAACAGCGAGGAGGATTTTATGAGGGTAATGTTTTTATCAGATTAGAGGATAACTTTCAAAATACAAATATTTGAATTCTATAGTACTGCAGTAATGAATTACTTAATTACTGCAGTACTTAATTAGTATCTAATTTTGGTCATAGACTATTGAAATATACACATCTTAGTGCTGTGAGCAACTTTCTTAACACCTTTTCTTGCATTAATAACGTATGCAGTAATTAATGCAGTAATCAATGCAGCAATCAAGCACTTGCTTGATTTTGTTTTTTGTGGTTTACTGCAATAGCATTTTTCTAATGTATGCAGTAATCAATGCAGTAATGCAGTAAATAATGACTGTAATAGCAGTAATCAATCAAAAAGGTGGATGTGGTAAGTCAACTACCTCAGTACATTTAGCCTACTGGCTATCTAAAAAGGGTAAAACAACTTTTGTAGTTGACGCTGATGCACAACAAAGTAGCTCAGTATGGTTGAACTCAATGGAGTCCCAAATTCCATTCGAAGTTGTTCAGAGTCCAGATAATCTCTTGGAAAAGCTCCCCGAACTTGATCAAGATTATGAATATCTGATCGTTGACGGTCCAGCAAGCTTATCTGAAGTAACTCGTGCAGTACTATTCCGATCTGATCTTGCTCTCGTTCCATGCCAACCAACTGGTTTGGATCTCCGTTCAGCATCAGATTCAGTTCGCCTGATTAAGCAAGCCCAATCAGTTCGCAATGGTCCTCCAAAAGCAGCAATATTTCTCAGTCGTGCAGTTAAAGGTACCAAGCTAAAAGATGAAGCCATATCTTTGTTGACAAAGATACCAGAAACGAAACTCTTGAGCACAGTAATACATCAGAAGCAGGTAATAGCTGATACTTCGGGCCAGCTAACCACAGTCTGGAATACACCAGGACGTTCGGCTACTGAATCAGCAAGAGAATTTGACAAGCTATTCCAAGAAGTATTCAACTTACTCACATGAATAAAACACGCAAAACCCTTGATGACTCGCTTGCTCAAGCATTTGTTTTTGGTGAAAACACCAGCACTACCGATATCGATCTTGATGTTCCTCAAGAGAATATTGACCCTGACACAGTAAATGAAGCAATTAGTCAACGGAAGAATATTGTAGATAAATTTCAGGATGAACCCAAAGAACGAACAATCCGTTTTACTGCTGATCTACCTGAATCACTACACAAGAAACTCTCGATGTTAGCAGCCAGGACTGGAAAGAAAAAGGTAGATATCGTGAGACTTCTCTTGGCAGAAGCTCTAGAAGATATCGATTAAGCAAATAATGCAGTAAGCAAGTAATGCAGTAATTACTGCAAGTAGCAACTATGCTGAATATCAGGAGTCAAACGGCATTATAATCACCCCCCAACCCTACTCACCCTCTCCCGATCCAACTACACCCCGATCATCTCCTCGAACCGCTCGATAGTTTCCCCTGGCCGCAGACTTGAAACCTGCAACACGTCGAATGTGTCTTCTAGGTCTAATGCGTACTCATAGCAGTACTCAGGAGTTTCAAATGGAATTCCGAAGAAGGGTCTGCCGCTGCCCTCGACGGTGATCCAGAATTGGTACCGTACTTACTAAAGAAGAGTTACAAACGTGTCCACAGCAATGATAATGGGTTTTATCCAAAGACCCGTTAAGATCGTCGAGGTCTTGACCACCATATGCTTTAAATGCGTCACTTCTTATGTTAGAAAGCGCCATATATTCTGTGAGATATACAATTCACTAAACCATTCACAATTCTTGTTTTTTGTATACATCTTCTTTAAACGATCCAAGGAAGTGGTTGACCAGTTAAGATGTCTTTTACCTTCCTATCAAATGAACCTGACTCTCTACGATACTTTTTACTAACAAGTAAAAGAAATTTAGCGACTATCTTTTTCCTAAGTGGGATTATCCCTGGAAATGCTTGGTCGATAGAGATAAGATGTTGAGCCACAATATCAGGTTTCAATTTCTTTGTAACCTTCCAATCAAATAACTTAAAGCTCTGTTTTGCTATTGCTTTAGCTGAAGCATCTTCTTCGGTTGGATCCTCAATATATCCTGCTACATACTCAACTAAAACCTTGTTACTAGCTGCTTCCCCTAAAGGTGAAGATCCTTTTACATCCTTATCAGCAGTAAAGTGAACTTGGTTCCTAGCTCTAAGATACTGATTGCAAAATTCCTGAATAATTTGAGTATATTTAATTTCAGATATTGTTCCTATATTTAAAATAGCAGTGTCAATATTATTAATAAGATTATCGACTGCATCTTTGACAAAATTTTGCATATATTTTGTGCCTTGAGAAAAGCCTGGTAGATTCTTGATCTCAGCAGTCATTGTCTTAAGCTCTTTGAGAACATCAGAAAAATTTTTCTTAAATAAGCGATTACGTAAACCTTGTACAAAAACAACAAATGCTGTTGTATGAGCTCCTTGAGTTCCTGGAGGTCGCCCCTCAACTTCAAGAGTTTGAACTTCCTTTGCATCACTCCATTCAATACTTGTAGCTACACGTTGAATGTTGATATGTTTGGGCGAAACATGATTTACGCTGAGACTTATTTGTTGCCCTCTGTTAGTTTTGCTGGGTTTGACCTGTTTAGAATGTGATGATTCAGATATAGATGACAGAGAATTTTCATCCTGTTGCACTACATGAGTTAGCTCATGGGCAATCAACTCTTGCCCTCCACGATTCCCCGGCTGATAAGCCCCTTCTCGAAAGAAAACATCTTGACCCGTTGTAAATGCCCTGGCCTGAATCGATTGATTTAACTGATCAGACTGAGCATCGGTATGGACCCTCACTCCGCTAAAATCTGCACCCATCGCTTGACCCATTGACTGTTGCAATTTCGCATCCAATGGATGTCCACTACCTCTTGCACTATTGATAGCAGACTCTAGATGATGAACTGAATGCTCTAGATTGGATTGTTTAGAAGCAGGGGCATTGATCTGTTGAACCGCATGAGATGCAACCCGATCTGCTTCCAGTTCATATTTATCTCCCGGTTCTCCAAGTGTTAGCTTCCTCTGAATCCAAGGTTTGGGTTGTAATGAATTGGTCTGATCGTTATCAAGTCTGGGTGGCCCCATTTGTATCATTGAACTACCCAGCCGCTGAAACTTTTTCAATCGCTCAGCATGTTCAGCTAAGCCTTCTTCATTAGACCTTGCCTGTATCTGCGGAGGTTGCACTGATGACTGAACTTCAGAAGGACGAGGAACAGAGGTACACATAGACGGGGAAGCTCGTCTCTTATGAGCGTATAGATGAGTTCTCATAACAAGCACCCTTCATTGAGCAAGATGCTTGTATTCTCCTCCTCTGCTATTTTTGTTTAAGCTACTGTTATTAACCTAAATATGTCAGTTTGATGTAGCGGTTCTTTAGCCATACCGCTAGTTTGGCTGGATGAGGGTGTCAATAGCAGATAGGAAAAAGCTTAATGGGAATAAAGACTCATTAATGACTTGTATTTCATCCTTATGACCAAATACTGCCTTGATTTGGGCACACTAGGATGGATTATGTGTATGACCTCCCCAGTAGACTGTTCCCGGGCTACCCCAAACCTATTTGAAGTAGGATAACGCTTCTAAAATACCTTTCAGGTAGCATTATTGTTTGGGGCACTTTCGTTCACATCATCAAAAATATTCATAATCTATGTTTAGGTCTACCTCCCTTTTAGGTCTTTCCATCTTCCTCTGCCTCGTATCCGCAAAACCAACACTCGCAAGTCCTTGGGAAAACCTGTTTAGCTCGACATCTGGAACCACTGAGGCCAGAGTTGATATGGAATCTCATAGTTTCAAGAGAATTAAACTCTCGGGAGAGAGTGTGATTAAGGCTCGTCTTTCGATGTTTTATCGGGAGAATGGAGAGTCCGTACTAGCAAAGGGTGATTATGAAGTCCACTGTGCAGCTCGGAGAGTATTTCGTTCAAATTTAAAAATGACGACTGAAGACACTAAAAACACGCAAAGTAATATTAGTGTGCCTCAAAAAACAAAGCTTGAAGGCAAAGAGTATCAAGACTTTATCGGTATTATGGATCTGCTTTGTACCAGATAGAACTTGAACATAATCGGCTCCAATCACCCCCAAACCCTACTCACCCGCTCCCGCTCCAACCATACCCCGATCATCTCCTCGATCCGCTCGATAGTTTCCCCTGGCCGCAGACTTAAAACCTGCAAAATCTCGAATATGTGTTTTCCAGTTCAAGTGCTGTAACAAACAAGATTCCTGGCGAGGGGTTATCATTCCGCTAGATAGCTTGTTGCTTCTTTATAAGATAATCCAATATTTCTCTGATAAATTGTTTTGGATAAACTAAAATTTTATCTAATCAGTTAACTCTTTAGACTATTATAAGTATTTATAAAATTGCGCATTTCAGAGATTTTCAAATAAAATAATTTTTTTAAAATAAATACATAATCCCAATAAAGAAGATTGAATATGCCTGACATTTTTGGAACTGATTTCGATGACACTCTTTATGGAACAATTTATGATGACTCAATCTCAGGTTTGTTAGGAAACGATTACATCAGTTCTGGACAAGGCAAAGACACTGTTACTGGTGGCGAAGGTAACGACACAATTTATGGTAGCGATGGTTTTGATAGCCTATTGGGTGATGATGGAAACGATCTCATTGATGGTGGTAATGGAAATGACCATCTATTAGGAGGAAACGGGAATGACACTTTAAATGGTCGTATGGGGAATGACATCCTCGATGGTGAGGATGGAGACGACAAGTTAACTGGCCATGAAGGAGATGACGCCCTCTATGGTGGGGCAGGCAATGATCTCTTGTATGGCTTAGGAGACAATGATTCACTTCTAGGAGGGCTAGGCTATGACAGTTTATACGGCCACGACGGCAATGATACTCTCAGGGGTGGCGGGGACAACGATTTACTGCGTGGATATGGTGATAACGATGTCCTACATGGAGATTTAGGGAACGACGACTTAGCTGGTGGTACTGGTGATGACTCACTACATGGTGGAAAAGGCAACGATCTTTTAACTGGAGAAGATGGCTTCGATAGCTTATGGGGCGAGGAGGGTAACGATACCCTCCTAGGAAATGCTGGCAATGACCAGATCAATGGTGGACGAGGTGACAACATTCTATACGGGCATCTTGGCGACGACACACTCCAAGCTGACGACGGAAGAGATGAGCTTTACGGACATGAGGGGAATGATTATTTAAGTGGTGGTAGCGGAAATGATTTGTTGAAGGGATACGCCGATAATGACACCCTAACAGGTGGTTTTGGTGATGATCAGTTATATGGTGGTGATGGTAGCGATGTTATCGATGGCCATGTTGGCAACGATACGTTATACGGCGGAAATGGTATCGATACGTTTCTCTATACTCTTTCTGGGAGTGGCAACGACATAATCTATGACTTCAACGTTACAGAAGACTTCATTCACTTAGAAGGCTATTCTAGCGGTGGAGTTACACTGACTCAGGTTGTAGATGACGTTATTCTAGACACAAATGACGGCAATCATTCGGTAACTATTAAGAATGTTTTATTGTCAGACTTAGAGAGTCAGATAAATTTTTTATCAATATAGTCTCTCCGGTGGCTGCAGCTCGATTTCCTGCAAAATCTCAAACGTATCCTCTAAGTCCAAAGCACACTCGTAGCAATGTACTTTAAAGCGCTATATGAGTCTTGTCCTCTTTTGGTGATCCAGAAAAATGTGTTGTAATTCTGCTCACAGATAAAAACTAAACAAGGCTGAACCCCTTGATCTACCGTTATGATTCTCAGTCAAATTGGTAAGTTATGAGGCTCTAAATTGTATTTCTTACTCTGATCACCAAAAGAGGACAAGATCCAAAATAAAATTACAGAAAAGCACAATAAGCCTCCACCATGGCTAGTAACAAACTTTGCTACGCGATACGCACTGGTGGGCATACTTCCGTCAACAACTCAATGCTACTTGCCACCGAAGACCCCCCAATATTTCGAAAATCTGAGGACCGAAAAACAGCTTGATAGTACGGGACTTCACCAGATTTATGACCAATTCTGGATGCCAATTCTTCAAGATGATTATTAGGTTTAGGATTCAATAGCATTACCGCTGATCTGGTTCCTGGTCCATGGAGTCCCGAAATAACTGTTATGACCGTACCAATACTGGGACCAGGAACACGAGTAACAAGTAAATAGTCATCCATTTGCCAACCATCATTTGTTTGTGCTTGTACAAGAATATTGCCCCTTCTGTCACACACAGCCATCAATTGACGTTCGATTTCCTCACCATATTGCAATCGTTTCGCATAACCATTCACAGTTTTTATCGAGTAAGACAGGTCTATAGTTCGGTCACCAACTCTTGGTGACCAAATAGGACTATCAGGTTCTCCTATGAGCCATCGGCTTGCCTCGTTGGACTTACCAGACGCTAGCATTACCATGGAAGAATTTGCGTGGGCAAGCCAGGATTCTTGGTGGGTATCCCATGTCTTTACTGAAGAAGACATTAGACCTGTAATGGCCTCAAGCACCCAATATTCATGTTCATATGTTTTTTGGCCATTCCCAAGATCAATATCTGGAAGAGCGTGATCCCAGGTCTGTGGAGGAATAAACTCTGTTATAGACACCTCTGAACTGAGAAATAGCTCAAAAGCTAAAGAGTATCGCTTCTTGACATCATCTGGGTAGATAGTCCCCTGTGGAGGAGAAAGTGCTTGGTGAATTCTACCCTTCTCGCGCCCAATACCAAGCTCCGCAAGTACTTTTTGAAGAACACTTCCATAATTTATTTCGATAGTTGTCAAAATAGTTGTTCCGAGAAGAAGTCTCAAAACGGACCGCCGTGTTAGTAAGCGCTGACTTAAATTTTGTTCCTCCAATAAAGATAATTTGGCATTCACCGGGATGAATGATGACACTTCTTGTCCCAGACGTTCACTTTTTTGGGGGAGTGGACTGTGCTCCGAAGAAGAGCCATCTATTTGTTTTCCCAGGGACTCCACCACCCCTCGTATCCCCTCGACGATATCCAAAAATGCTTCATCTCGATTTGCCCATTGAGTTACAGGTTTTGCATCTTTTGGCAAAACCTGTAACTTACTGAAGGGTGCTTCCTTCCAATCACAAGGACGAAGGATAATGGGGATAACTCGGGCAGTGCCTTCGTTATGGCGCACTATCGAACTTTTCATCTCATAGTTGTAGCAATAGTCAGACGCCATAAAGGGAGGGCTAACAAGTAGCAAAATGATTTGAGCGGACTCTAGCTTGCTGTCGATTTGAGTTTTCCATTCTTCACCTGCTTCGATGTCTTTATCATGCCAAGCAGCAATTTTACCCTGACGCTTGAGATTGGAAAGATGGATATCCAACTCTTCTCGCAAATCATCGTCTTTATGGGAATAGGAAATAAAAACCTTTAAAGGGTCATGGTAGTTTGGAGTCATGGGAGAAGATGCAGAAGTCGAACTACCTTAAGCATGGGGGTTATCTTGAGCCTTGGTTTCCACTTTATCGGGCTTTTTGATTTAACTGTGCGCGGCTATCCACCCCTGCTCGGAGGCAAACGCCACATCTCATAATCAGCCCAGATTAAGGAAAGAGTTGCGTACAAAGTCGGAGTCAATCTGTAAAGGTTAGCGCCAAGCACCCGGATAGTCTCACCCCCAGATCCGAGCAACCCGCTCCCGATCCAGGTACACTCCCACCATCTCTTCGATCCGCTCAATCGTCTCTGGTGGTCGTAGCTCGATTACCTGCAATATCTCAAACGTATCCTCTAAGTCCAAAGCGCACTCAAAGCAATACTCAGGCGTTTCAAACGGAATTCTGATGAAAGGCTTTCCGGTGCCCTCCACGGTTATCCAATATTGCCCTGTACCGCTTTGGGAAACGGTCAAATACTCAAGCTGACCCTCTAGCTTGGTCTGCTGGATCAGATTCTTTTGTCTGCGCACAAGGGTATTGAACTTGAACTCAAATGCTCTGGATACTCTGGGGGGTTGGGTTCTGCTAGTTGTTTGCCGTGCTGAATACCCTCGCTGTGTTCTCCGTGCAAAATTGGGTTCTCGGTGAATTTGGATAGGGGCTGATTCACGCTTGCGCTCATCGTCTCCAGCATCTGGAGATGGCTTACGCTTGACTGGCAGATCATCTTTCCGTGCAATCGTTGGGAATGCCGTCTTGTCTGAATATGCAGGGTTTGATTCGACGTTTGTTGGGGTTTTCCCAGTCGATGGAATTGTTGGCTTGGGCTTCAGTGAGACGAGTTTGGGGTTCATGCAAATATCCTCAGCCAAGACAAAATTAGTTTAGCTTCTGGGGATATGCTGTGGAAGATTTCTGGGGAAAGCTTATATCAGTATTAGATTTATTTATTTTAGATGGTATAACAGGGGATTCATTTTGGTTAAATATATGCTTTATGCGATCAACAGCAAATGGTGAAACTGCAAGAAGAGTAATAAAAATGATTGTGGAGACTGATTTGACAATTGTTACTATGAAATTAATATCTTGCCCATCATCCAAAAAGCGTCGAAAAAAAGATTTCGGTTGTTTATTTATACCACTTTCTTCTTGATGATTTAATTGTGAATTATTACTGCCAGCAGCTATATTTACATTATCTCCTGTATTAACAATAGAATGCCTGACTAGTCCCTTACCTAGTTCAATCCCTCTCTCAAGTTGCTCACTCGGAGAAAGTAAACGTATAAGTTGCTGTAATGTATTATCTTTTTCTTCCAACTTACCCTCTAATCTTGCATTTTTAAGCTTTGACTCTTCTAGTAGTTGAACACCAGTCTGAAGTTTTTCCTGAAGATTATCCGCATCTACATCAGCAGGATGAGCAATTTTTAGTATAACTAAACCATCACCTAATACTTTGTATTCTTGAAGGTATAGTTCAGCATCATACTTACTAAGTACTTCTTGATTAACGTCATTGAATACTTGAGCAAAAGATTTCCAAGGCATACCATCTCTAAAAGCAAGCTCAAGAATATTTTTAGATATTTGAAATCGCTTGGTAAATTCCCCAGCTTCAAAATTTTCATTAGGATTATGTGGGCATCGTTCTTTTTGACTCTCTTTTAAATAGATATAGTCGCACCTGACACCATCAAAGTTTGTTTCAGCATTGGCATTCCATTCTTGCTTGCAAATCCCAGTCAATATTGCATGTTGGAAACTAGTACCTAAAATGGTTGCTCTCTTTAGTAAAGCACCCCTAAGATTAGCATAGCTGAGGTCAGCACCACTAAGATCAACCTCTGATAGGATTGCATAGGTTAAATTAGATTCACTAAAATTAATTCTAGAAAGGTCAGTATTTGAAAAATTAGTTTTGCTTAGATTAGCGCTTTTGAAGCTAGCCTTACTAATACCGTTTTTTGAAAGTTCTCTGAAAGTAGACATTCTAAAGTCCACTAAAGTAAGCACCGCTGCCTCAAAGTCGGCACCACTCAAATGAACATCATATAGGTTTGCGTTGCTAAGATTTGCTAATTTGAAAACTGCTCTACGACATATAGCCTTATTAAGATTTACATGACTAAGATTGGCTTTTAAACAGTCAGTTTCCTGAAGAATTGCTCTTTTTAGACAGGTTTTTGTGAGATTGGCATACTTCAGTTTAGCGTTACTAAGATTAGCACCACTGAGATTTGCACCACTGAGGTCAGCACCACTGAGGTCAGCACCACTGAGATTTGCACCACTGAGGTCAGCACCACTGAGGTCTTTTTCTAACCCACCGTTATTTACTAATTGGTAAACAAGATTCCATTTAGGATCCATGTGCGTCTGATCAGTAATTATGGCACCACTAAGATCAGCACTATCTAGAATTGCATTACTGAGGTTAGTACCACTGAGGTCAGCACCACTGAGGTCAGCACCACTGAGATTTGCACCACTGAGGTCAGTACCACTGAGGTCAGTACCACTGAGGTCAGCACCACTGAGGTTTGCCTTCCTGAACTGGATGCTAGAAAGACTGGCGCCATTGAGAACAACATCCTTGAGAATTGCTCCACTAAGGTTGGCACTGGTAAGCTTGGCACCACTTAGATTGGCACCATTGAGAACAACACCCTTGAGAATTGCATCACTGAGGTTAGCACCACTGAGGTCAGCATAGCTAACGTTAGCATTGCAAAGATTAGCAACAAATAGGTAAGCATCACTAAGGTTGACATCGCAGAGAATTGCATTGCTGAGGTAAGCACTACAAAGTTTGGCACCACTGAGGTCAGCACCACTGAGGTTAGCACTTTCCAGAACTGCATCAGTTAGAATTGCACCGCTGAGGTTGGCACTAGTAAGGTTGGCATCACTGAGGTCAGCATCACTGAGGTCAGCACCACTGAGGTCAGCACCACTGAGATTTGCACCACTGAGGCTGATAAAACTAAGTTTTGCATCGGTGAGATTGGCACCACTGAGGTTAGCCTTTCTGCAATTGTCCCAAGAGAAGCCAGCGCAACTGAGGTCTATATTTACCCCAAAATTTTCCTGACGCCATTCATTCCAAACATCAACACCCTGCTTCAGTAAATCAACCTGCTCCTCATTCGCCATCACAATCTCTCAAGTAATTCTCAAAACAGACTACACGACTAAGATTCATCGCCAATAAGATGAATGATACCCATGTCTTAAAAATCAACTAACCTATAAATAGAGAAAGATAGCTAAATAGCACCATAATTAATAGCAAATTCCATCATTCCCACCCAAAATCACCTCAGATCCCCCCTCAATCCCATCATTACTCCCCTCCAAAGACCCGATTTCCTGATCATTTTCCTGACCAAATCCATCGATTTCAGATCGCTTTTCAGTTTCTGTAATTAGATCACTGTCTTTCTTACAGATTTCACAACTTGGTCTATTTTTCTCCAGTCTCTGATTCCATTTCGCCTGAAACGCCTTCATCATCTGGTCTTTGTATGCTTCATTGCCTGAGTAGCGAATCACATACAAACACACGGATTCCTCACTGCCCACCTTCACCAGCTCATGAGCGACACGTTTAATGAGCTTATTGACGATGGCAACTGCACTCTGATCCTCACTGATGACATTCCGAAAGTGACGATAGATCTGATAGCGATATTCCAACGCCTTCACCTTGATATCCTCCAGTCGCTGATCATCCTCCGTCATCACCATGATTTCCATCCGCATCCGAGCCTCCACCTGCTCATAGCGGGCCTGAGTAAACGCCTGAGACTGCTGCTCAATGGCATTCAATAAACCTTGCTTCTGGTCCTTGAGAGCCTGCTTTTGCTGCTCCAACTGCTCCAGCTCCCCCTTCAGCGTTACCTTCCTGGGATGGGCCTTTCTTCTCAATGCCGTCAACTTGGCTTGGATGACCTTCTGCTCCTGAACAATTTCCCTGATCTGCCCAGCTAATTCCTTGACCTCCAATCTCAAGGACTGTCGTTGACGCTGCACCTGACGCCCCTTTTCCAACGCTTTGTTGTAGGCTGCATAATCAGCGCTGGTGACGTTGTAGGTATCCACTAAATCAAATACCCCCAGGTCATGAATTAACTGTACTTGGATTTGATTATTCGACAGCCTGTGCGTGAGAACGAATTTGCTATTAAGCTGTTTTGTGAAATTCCTCTGATCTAGTTCCTCTGCTGATTCTGGGTAAGATAGCTCATCCTGCAAAAAGTCGAGCTTAGTACGTTAGGATGAATATCCTTACCCTCTTGCTCTTGTGATAATGCCAGAATATTCGACTTTTATATTTCATACCTTCTTATATGACTGATTGGCTTGAACACACTGTCCAAGTTGATGTTGAAGCGAATATTGATTTGGTGTGGAAACTCTGGTCTGACCTAGAGCAGATGCCTAACTGGATGAAATGGATTTCCTCTGTAAAAGTATTAGAAGAAAATCCAGATCTTTCCCGAATGAGCTTGGCCTCTGGCGGATTTGAATTTAGTTGGTTATTGCGTATTACTCGACTGGTGACCAATCAAATCATTCAATTTGAGTCAGTTGATGGCCTCCCCAACCGTGGGGCAATCCGATTCTATAAGCGGGGACCAAATAGCACTATTAAGCTTACTGTGGCTTATGCAATCCCAGGTATTTTAGGCAAAATTATGGATAATCTACTTTTAGGTCGCATCGTAGAATCTACAATCCAAGCTGATCTGGATCGATTCCGTGCTTATGCTTTGACAGCTAGCAAGCAAGAATAGTTCATGCATGTCATGACTTAGATTTGCCTAATCACCCCCAAGACCGAGCCACCCCCTCTCGATCCAGGAACACTCCGATCATCTCCTCAATCCCCTCCCTGCCTCTTCTTTGAAATGTTGCACTAACACAATTGCACTAACCGAAAAATCATCTCTTCGACCCAAACCTTACTCATCTCTCTTCATCAGGTAAGCGATCAGGTCGAATCAGTGTCAGCATCAAGATACTTTTTTTATCTTTCGGATAGCGCAGATGCAACGAAAATGCTTCGCTATCCCACCGATCCCAATAGAAAATCTCTCTATCAAGCGCTCCCTCAACTGGTCCCCCCATTTTCGTCGGCTGCCCCAAAAGTGAGATTGCTTCATCCCTGCTCTTCTTGAAAGACAATCCGTTGGGTAATGTGTATGGATACTCCATATAGCCCTGGACTCCATCAGCAAAAACAAAAATGGTGTTAATCTTTTTTTTTCGATCCAGAGAAATTTGCAATCCCAACTCCACTAATCTAATAACTTCTTTATCCGGTCCTTCTAAGGTTAGGTTGAAGGCTTCAGGTTCCTCTTCAATCTGACGAATAAACACTTGCAACTCTGGATCGTCTATATGCCGACCTATAAAATTCTGTAGCTCGACATCCTTTTGTTCTGACGAAACTTTAGCCAAAGTTTTTTCCTCTATCAATCGTGAGTCCTAAAATTTCCAAAGGATTACAAGCCTCGACTCCAAAATCGGGTAGCAGCTATCCTCAATTTCTTGCTCCGTAAAAAATGATCTTAAAGATACTCTTCCTCCAGTTCTCGAACCACGATGATGTAGTTTTGTAGGGCTTTCTGGTATTGTTTCGCCTCGATAAATTTCACAGACTCAACCACTCTCTTATAAAGTCCTCCCAAAATATCCGATGCATTGGGTTTTTCCTTTATACTCGCAACAATCTTGGGTGCGATGTCGTAATAGCGCTCAATCATTGCATCTCCATTAACAATGGTTCGCATATAAGTGTCACGGAAATCTCTCAACATCTGTAGTTCGTAGCAGTCATCCGATAAGCCTCTAGCCTCAACGCATGCAGTGGTAATGAAGCAGAATTTCTTTTGACTCACCAGTTTCAGCATGGGTGGTTCCAAAAGTAAGTCAGGGCCTTTTTCTAAAATTTCGATCAGCTGATTAACATGGGGGATTTTATCCTTGTCTATTGTGTTATTTAAGAGCAGTTCTTTTAAGCTTTTTGAAACCTTTACGGGGTCCTTGAGAGAAGCAATAAATTGTTTGTAGAACTTACCCGTTTCCCGACTGGCGATCGCAGCCTTTTCTTCCAAAGTGAGTGGGGTTGATGCTTCGGATTCAGCTTTTTCAATAGCTTCTTTTGTCTTCTGTCGAGGTTCATATATCTTCTCTAATAACTTTTGTACATCTCCGGCAATGCCTTTTTGATTTGGATCCACAACAGCGAACTCATCCCCAACCTCATCAGACTTGATAGACGGACCTCGAGCACCACTCACTGTAACCCCCGACCACCCCTTGCCATCAAAGGCGGTCTTGATTTTTGCAACCACTGAATTAGTCATGTCATCGGTTTCACCCTTGCCTGCATAGCAGGAGGTAAAGTAGACCCCTTTAATTTTATTTTGTAATGCCTTCGAACCACTGAACAGCTTGTTCACAATCTCATCGGCTGTATAGTCCCCGCTCTCCCCAGGTGCGCCATGGGCCACAATATAGAGCGTTTCTCCCTCACCCATTTTGCTGAAATCAGCGTCTTTAAGGACTCCAACAGGACGTCCTGCTCTCTTCACTGCGTAATTGATTGACGTTAGCTCTACAAAGTCGCCCGAAGGTTTGTCCCTAGCCAGGACAACTTGACGCTGGACAACGGCCTCTTCTGCATCGGATACTTGTTGTGTCAAGGGAATCAGGTTACGCTGCACCTGTTGTTTTTGTTGCTGCACAACGTGAGTTAATTCATGGGCAATCAGCTCTTGGCCTACGGGCTGGGTAGGCTGATATTCTCCTTGCCGAAAAAACACATCTTGTCCCGTCGTAAACGCCCTTGCCTGAATCGATTGATTTAACTGGTCTGATTGGACATCCGTATGCACCCTTACCCCACTAAAATCTGCCCCCATCGCCTGACCCATTGGCTGTTGCAATCCTGCATCCAATGGCTGACCACCACCCCTCGCGCTACTGATAGCAGACTCTAAATCTGCTGATGCTTCCTCATCTGTCATTGCTTGACGACGCTGGATAGCAGCACGAAGACTTTTCGCTTGCATCTCCCCTTCCAGTTCTTTCTCTTGCTGCACGGATTGCCCTTGATTGAATTGAGATAAAGAAGGGGCATTAATTTGATGTACTACCTGAGAAGCAACCCGATCCGCTTCCTGTTCATACTTATCTCCCGGTTCTCCAAGTGTCAGCTTTCGCTGAATCCAAGGTTGTACCAATTCTCCGGATGGATTAGGAACCTTATCTTTCCAGGGCGTTCCAAACCTTTCCCACTTCTCCTGTTGAGCTTTCCATTCAGCCAAACCCTCTTCATTTGTTTTGGCTTGAAGGGGGGGAGGAACTGGTGTTGCTGATTGAGCCTGATCTGATGATATTGGTTGAGGTATCGGTTGTGACTTAGATTTTTCTGGCTTATAAGAATGAGTACGCTTCATCAACTGTCCCTCATCTGCAACCGAATCACATACATTTAATCCTAAACTCACGGAAAAATTTCTTACGGTAGAAATCCAAATAGAAATATTTACCGCACTTTAAGGATTTTCTACCCCCAAACCCTACTCACCCGCTCCCGATCCAACCACACTCCAACCATCTCCTCGATCCGCTCAATGGTTTCCCCTGGCCGCAGCTCAATAACCTGCAACACATCGAACATGTCCTCTAATTCAAGTGCTGCTGTTGTACAGTACATCGCTATTTGGGTCTTGTCCTCTTTTGGTGATGCTGTAGTAAATGTACTCAAAGCCATAACTAGTAATTATTTCAGCTTGCCAGCACCAGGCGTTTATTCAAAAGGTCGAGGCCAGCCCTCCCGTACATTTGGCGCTTAATCATTTTCAGTTTGTTGTTAAATCCCTCCACTGGCCCGTTGCTCACCTCTAATGTCAGCCCAGCCTTGACTGCCTCATAGTCATCACTTAACCCTTTCGCAAAAGTCTGAAATGGCTTGAATACGCTGTTCTTTGCAAGATCCAGCCAGTTGTCCAAGTGCTGGGGTAACCGCTTTCGGACTAAGAACAAAAAGCTCTGTGTTAGCGTAATGGCATCGGATAGCTCAGGCTGTCCACTGAGTTGTATCAGAGTTTCTTCTTCTTCTAGGCAACTCATTTCGGGTTTTATTCCATAGCTCAGATCACCTAAAACCCGTTCCCTGCATAGTCTTCCAGCGTTACAGACTAAAATGACGCCAGTCATTTAGTTTACCGTTCGTTAGGAGTGCAGATGCCTCAAACTAAGTCCCATAAATGGATTCCAACATTCTTAACCCTTGAGCAGTTTGAGACATTTGTCTTACCCCATTTGCACATCGGCACTCGGGGACCTCAACCCAAGCTCTCTTTGCATGCCATCTTCAACTACATTTTGAAGTTGCTGCACTTGGGATGTCAGTGGAGTGAACTACCCATTGAAAAGGACAAAAATGGGCGACCGGAAATTCACCACTCCAGTATTTATAGAGCCTTTCGACGCTTTGAAACCCATGGGTGTTTTGAAGACATTTTCAAGGCGTCAGTCTCAATGCTTAATGAAAAAGGAAAGTTAGACACTAGCGTTATTCATGGAGATGGGACAACCACTGCAGCCAAGAAAGGCGGCGACAATCTGGGATTCAATGGCCACAAACATATGAAGGGAGACAAGGTGGTAGCCTTCTGTGATCGCAACTGCAATATCATCTCTCCATTTGTGACTGCCCCAGGTAACCGGAACGAGTCACCTCTATTCAAAACGGCACTGACGCAAGTGATGAGTACGGCCCGAACAGTAGGCATAGACTTGATTGGGACTGTCGTCAGCTTGGATGGCGTGTACGATAGTCGTGAGAATCGCAAGACCATTTTCAATCGAAGGATGGTGCCAAATATCAATGAAAATCTTCGGGGGAGAAAGACGCCAAAGCCAGGTCCTAAAAGACTGTTCGACTCATCCATCTTTCAAGAGAGATTCAATACTATTGAGCGAGTCTTTGCCTGGGAGGATAAATTCAAGCGCTTGCTACTGCGATTCGAGCGGATCAGCAAACTGCACTATGCCTTGAAAAGCTTGGCATACACGATGATCAATCTCCGTCATTTTTGCCAAGGTTAGTTTCAACTTGAAATCTATAAATTCTAGAGGTCTCTGCAACTGAGATCCAGTTCGTCATGCTTAGAAAACGGAACTATGGGGTTAATTCTCAAAGTGAGGCGATGCAATTGCCTGTTTCTTCTCTCTTTGTTGTTCATGTTAGGTTAAAAATCCGATTTGTCAGGTCAACTGGATAAAAACCCGAAATGAGTTGGAAGATAAGCTGCGGGCTTGTCAGGGATACAGTGCTCAAAACCTATCTGTCATTCGTCATATTGCTGCTAATTTGCTGCAGCAAGAGTCAACTGCGAAATGTGGGGTTAAGGCCAAACGGCTCAAGGCAGGTTGGGATGATGACTACCTGGTCAAGATCCTCAGCGTTGCTGCCAAGGGAATACCTTCTTCATGAAGAACTATGTGCGATTGCCCTGATCATCCAACCTTAAGATTTGGTGAATTTAATGCAGCTCAACGATTTTGCAAAGCGGTGGATGAAGTGAGTAACTTTTTGAGACCTCGCACTCGAATGGCAGAATTCGTGTCACTATCTGATCGAAGAAAGAAATTCATCAAAGGAGTCAATGAACTCCAAGAATTATTCCAGGCTGCTTAACAACAAAGACGAGGAAAATTGGGGGTACTAATCACTATTCTCAGGGATTTGGCTAACCACTTCTGACGGATTCCACTCGGGTGCAAGCTCCCACATCCCAAATGAATTGTGGAAGTAATTATCTGGGGAATATAAGTCACAATCTTGGTGTAGAACTTTATAAACTTTTGATTCTGGAGATGTACTGAACTTATCACCATCTTTTATAAAAGGATTTTCATTCAACAAATAGAGTAGAAATATTTCTAACAATTGAGCAGCTTCATTGGGACTAATATTGTCCTTGAGAATAGCATCGCGACAACCCAGATTATGCATTCCACAGGAGTAATAAGTGCCATCATTACCAATGAGAGTAACATAGGCTTTATAAATAGAGAATATATCCTGTTGCATTGTGAGTGTTAACCAATCTTGAAAACAGTGCGCAATACCAGAGGACTCAACTTTTATAGCTAATCCTCCACAGGTGAGCAGCTTGCCCGAGACTTCCATTGCCCTGTACGCTGATTCTATGGAGCCACCAGGAGCAGTTATGTATACGGTATAGGTATGAGAATCTATAGCCTCCAAATCTTGTTTATTTAGTGACTGGCGACCTGCTAAAGAAAATGCCTTACTTAATTGAGGATCATAATCGTATACTTCAAAGTGGTAGTTTTGATTTTGCCGTAAGTCTTTAACTTGGTTTGAGCTACAAAGTAGATATTGGCTTTCATTAACCGATGAAATGATCTCTGCTTGGGTAGACCATCTCCCAGGAATACCGATAATAATATCTTCCATCTTCTTCAATTAATTTCAATAAATACATTAATAGCTAGTTTTTAAGATAATCATAAAGTCCTTCTTTAAAAACAATAACCTCTTTAGGACGCTTATGTTTAAATAACTTAAAACTTGGAGTGATTAGAACAAACCCAAATTTATATGATACACATTCAAATCCAGTCATGATAGCTGATTCATCCATAGACTTGATCCATTCATTTAACTTCTCAAAAGATAGCCGCTTAAGTAGACTACGATTTAGAAAAATAGGATTTGCTGGCAAAAAAAGAAGTATGCGATCACAACGGTGACTGGGAGCTCTATAGACTATATGGAGACCAAGATTCCCAAAATAATCTCTAATTTCATCAGAGTCAGGATTTACAAATGTTTTAGGTAAACAGTTCAAAGCTTTGTGGACTTGTTTAGGAGTCATTCCTAGCTTAACTGGGCCAACACTCTCATATGGTTTAATAAGAAAATCCATCTTTTTCACTCTAAGATTTACCTTGGCCGAAACAAATCAGGTTCTTCTCTCATAAGTTTCTCTGTGTAGATCTCCATTTGCCTGATTCCTTCCTCATACCTATCTCCGAAAAGCCTCCTAATATTTCGAATATCCATGTTTTGTGCTTCTTTAAACTTACCTTGTTTAATCAGCTCTGCTTGCTTTTCTCGGTATTCTATGGGATCCGCTGCTTCTTCGATATCCGTTGCTAAATTGTGGCTAGCTGTTTGTTGATGGTCGGCCACTGTCAAGCAAATGGTTGGGGCTCTGCCATAACTAAGTTCTAGCCCATTCTTTTCAATGGCAGCCCAAGAAGGTGTGTGGTGAGCTTGGCCACCTTGATTGCTAGTGGAAACTGTAGAGTGTGAACCACCGAGATGGTGTTTTCTACCAGGCACTTTGGGTACACACCCTTCATCACACTCATCTGGATTAGGATCTAAGAAGTCTTGCCAGGACTCAATAGCAGTTTTCCACGCAAGCGCATCTAATATTCGTCGGCCTATGTCATATAAAATATTTCTTTCTGGTCCAGATGGCTCGGGATCATTACCATTATTTTCCGGTTCCGGGCGTCCATTCTGACTTGGCTCTTGTGTCTGAGGTTTAGCTTCTACATCTGGAGTAGTAGTCGGTTCTGCTGGTTTCGGTTGTGTTATGAAGCCACTAATCCTATCAGATATATCTTCTGCAATATCTTGAGAAAGCTCTCGATCAGCAGCTATTCTTGACAATCCAATTATTGTGCCCGCTAAGATCACTTCACCAAGCTTAATACCTAAAGGAATAGCTATAAAAGCCGCATTGCCACTGGGGTCAGTAAAATTGACAGGACTATTGAACACATATCGACTCAGATTTACATCCCCAGCACTAAACCCAATCGGATCTTCACTGATAAACTTTCCTACCCTCGCATCATAGTAACGAGCCCGGTAAAAGTACTTTCCTGTTTCTTCATCAAACTCCCGCCCCGTATAGCCAAACCGGAAGTCAGTTTCAGGATTTGTCTCACTCGTTATTTGACCAAAGCTGTCATAGGTAACATGATTGAGAACATTCCCGTCATTATCAATCACATCCCGGATAGTCCCTTGATTATCCGCTAATGCCCAACGCACCTCGCCATTGGCAATTTCTTCAGCCAATACCTGGTCAATTTGAGGACCATGCAGATAGCGATGTGTCTGCTCGCCATTCTCATCAAATACCAGGGCAATATGGTCACCATCGTAAACAAAGCGTTCCGTCTGCTCTGATTCAGGACCATCCCCGTCTGGATCTACTGTCTTCTCTATCCGACGATCATAAACGTCATAGCCATATTCCACATCCTGGATAACATTACCTGCACTATCCTTCGTCACTACTCCCGTCAAACGATTACGATAATCCCAGGTGTATTCTGTGACTTCACCCGTAGTAATCTCCGTTCGGGTAATCCGATTGCCTTCCCCATCATAGGTATAGGTATAAGTGCCATCACTCAACAGTCGATTATTACCGCCCGTCTCATAACCAGCGTTAGTTCGATTGCCATTGTTGTCATAGCTATAGGCTTCATCATCCTGATAGCTATGGTCAGACCCCGTATTCTGGTTACGGTCATCATAGTTATAGTCACTGGTACCATCTGGTGAGGTAAAGCGAATAATCCGATTCGCGGCATCATAGTCCCAGCGATAATCTGCAATCACCACCGAGTCCCGAGAATGAGTCAGATTCGTTAATCGGCCTGCCAAGTCGAAGGTGTAATCACTTTGAGCCACCAGTTGAGTGCCAGCCAGGTCAGCATAGCGAGTAGACCCCGTCATTTGGCTAGCCACATCATAGGCAAAGTCAACCCGTTTCTCCGTGACACCATTTCCGCTCTGGGTCAGTCGTATCACCCGGTCTAACGCATCATAGGTATATTCCTCCAAGCCAGACACTTGACCCTCAATGGTGTCCGTCACCGTCAACATATTGTTAACGGCATCATAGGTATAGGTCAGCAAGACATTGGGAACACCCGGTGTGCCAGCATTATCAACCGTAATCAAGCGACCCGCTAAGTCATAGGTATAGGTATAGGCTGAATCAAGATCACTTATTGCCGTTAGCTGGTCCGCAGCATCATAGATGTAGCTGAAGGTCCGAATTGGATTGCCGGCTGCATCCAGCCAGATTTCCTCTGTCTGCCGATCCAGATCATCATAGGTATATTCCAACTGCCGACCATTCCGATCCGTCATCCCAATTAAGTTATCAACGGCATCAAAGGCATAGCGACGCGTATCTCCCAGCTCATTGGTATCCGTAATTCGTCGGTCTAAGGCATCGTAGGTATAAGAGGTCGAATTGTTCTCTGGGTCCGTAATTTGAAGGAGATTCCCCACTAGGTCATAAGCATACGTCGTGACTTGACCAATAGCATCGGTTTCACTCGTTTGTCGGTCGAGTGCATCATAGCCATAGCGGGTGGTATGGCCTAGCGCATCAATGATTGCGGTAACATTTCTCACCCCGTCATATTCAGTGGTGGTGGTATGACCTAAAGCATCTGTCACACTAGTACGCAAATCACGGTCGTCGTAAGCAAAGGTCGTGACACGACCTAACTCATCCGTTACAGCAATGACATTGTCAACCGCATCATAGGTATAGGAATGGGTATCTCCTAATGCATTGAAACGAGTCGTTTCCCGATCAAGGTCATCATATTCATACCGAGTGATGCGGCCCAACGCATCCGTTACACTGACCAGATTATCGACGGCATCATACCCAAAAGTCGTGGTGTGGTTAAGGGGGTCAGAGACGCTAGTTTGTCGATAAAGCGCATCATACTCATACGTTGTGGTCCGATTTAGCTCATCCGTGGCAGATAGAAGGTTACCAACGGCGTCATAACTAAACCTGCTGGTCTGGTTGAGGGGGTCCGTGATACCGATTTGGCGATAGAGATCATCATACTCGTAGCGGGTTGTTCGACCCAACTCATCCGTCATCGACGTGATATTGCCAACCCCATCATAGGAGTAAGACATGACTCCATTCAGCGGATCAGTCACTTGAGCTAACCAATCTCGGTCGTCATAGGTAAAGGAGGTGGTTCGGCCCAACTCATCGGTAATCGCAACCACATTATCCGCCGCATCATAGGTATAGGAATGTGTATCGCCTAACGCATTGATGCGAGTTGTCTCTCGGTTAAGGGCATCGTATTCATACTGGGTGATGCGGCCCAACGCATCTGTGACGTTAATAAGATTACCAATTGCGTCATAACCAAATCGGGTCGTGAAATTGAGGGGATCTGAGATACTCGTTTGGCGATAGAGCGCATCATATTGATAGGCCGTCGACCGACCCAATTCATCCGTCATGGACAGGAGATTCCCTACGCCATCATAGGCATAAGACATTACTCCACTGAGGGGATCCATAACCTGAGTCCGCCTGTCACGATTGTCATAGTCAAATTGGGTTGTCCGTCCCAATTCATCAACAGCAGTCGTAATATTACTGGCCTTGTCATATGTGAAACTAGAAACACCCCCAATAGCATCATTAATTTGTACTAAACGATATAAGTCATCGTATTGAAAAGAAGTTTGATTACCATTTTCATCAATGGTCGCTAATAAATTATCAGCAGCATCATAACTATGGGTCGAGCTTTGACCCAGAGCGTCAATAACCTTGACCAGACGATTTCGAGCATCATATTCATACTGAGTCCGATTACCTAGGGCATCAATATGAGCTGTAGCGTTGTTGCTGGCATCATACTCATATTGCGTTTCACCCCCTTCAGGGTTGATTATCCCAATCTGCCGATTCCGGCTGTCATATAGATAGCGGGTGGTGTGATCTAATTCATCCGTGAGGGTAATTAAATTCCCTGCAGCATCATACTCATACGTTGTTTGACCGTTGAGAGCATCCGTAACTTGAACCAATCGATCACGCTCATCGTAGACAGATTGTGTGGTGTTACCCCGAGGATCTGTCATGGCAATTAGATTGCCAGTTTCGTCATAGCTTAAGTTCGTAATAGGAGATTCTAAGGGGCCAGCACCATCAGGATCTGCTTCTATTACTCGCGTGAGCCGATTGAGAACATCATAGACTAGCTCAGTGCGGTTACCATTCTCATCAACAATGGCTGTCTGGTTCCCCGCAGCATCATATTCGAACTGGATCACCGCTTCATCTACTGTGCCTTGAGCTACTGTTATTCGCGTATTAAGCCCCAAGTTGTTGTAATCAAAATCCGTGATTCGACCCAAGGGATCGGTAATCGTATCTATCTGACCATTAACGGTATAGGTATAGCGAGTGACGATATCGTCATCACCTCCTGCCAGACCCACGACTCGTCTTTCTGCAAGACGATTACCTGTCAGCGGGTCGATTTGATAAAACGTTTGCTCTCCTAATTCGTCCGATACACTTGTGAGTTGATTAAAAACTGGATCGTAGGTAAACCTCTGAAAATCGCCTTTCCCAAGGTTTGAAGGTTGGGTTTGACCTCCTTCAGTCACTGACAAATTATCAGGACTGTTCTCAGCAACGTATAGCTTAGCAGTACCCGCACTACTGAAGAATCCGCGTGGGTTTGAACTTGAGTAAATTCGGTTGGTGCCAGGATTTTTATCAAAATATTGGGTAGCAAAGTCCAGATCCCCATCTAGATCCAGGTCAGCAACGACCAAAGACCCTGCATAGCCGCCAATGGCAAAATCTTGCCGTTGCTGAGAGAAGAAGTCTCCTTGACCATCCCCCAGGAGTACTGTGGCACTGGCATCAGTCGAATTAACTGTGACAATATCTAAGAAGCCATCTTGATTAAAATCTCCAAGGGAAACCGCCTGTGGATTTCTACCCACCTGGAGATCTCTAACTCCTTCAGTAAACGTTCCATCTGCCTGATTGATCCAAATATCAACGCTATTCGAAGTAGTCTTTACAATATCCAGATACAGATCGCCATTCACATCTCCCAATGCAAAGGCAGGGCCACTACTGGCATAATTCACTGAACTATTTCCATTCGCACCATAGAGGGTGGACTGGAATGATCCATCACCCTGATTCTCTAGTACAGAAAACCCACCCGCACGATGGAGAACGACAATATCTTGATTACCATCTCGGTTCAGGTCGCCTAGTTCTAAAGAAAATGGACTAAATTCAGTTGCATAATTAACTGCATCAGCAAACGTGCCATCGCCTCTGTTTTCCAAAACAGATATATTGTGATCTCTACTGTTGACTACCAATAAATCTAAATGGCCATCACGGTTAATATCACCTAAAGCAAGATCATTAGGAAGAATTCCCACATTATATTGAACTGCTGGAGAATTGAAGGCTCCTCCATTGTTTAGAAAGACTGAAACATTGTTATCAAAAGCATTGGCGACGGCAATATCATCAAGCCCATCACCATTAATATCTCCTAGCGCAATAGCGGATGGGCCGTTGCCAGTATTTAATGACCCTATTCCTTCCACCGTTATCCGGTTGAAGCGATAATTAGTGTAGACAAGATCAGGGATCCCATCATTATCTAATTGACCGACTGCGATTGAGTTAGCAGATGCGACTGGACCAGTGGGTTCATTGGCCCTAGGTAGATTAGGCTTGGGTCTAACTTGAAAAGATCCATCCCCATTGCCAAAAGCCACCTGCATCTCACCACCCCGAAGCAGGCTGGTGCCAAGGATATCTACGGATCCATCTTGATTTAGATCTTGTAGCTCAAAAGGTCTGAACGGGACATCGTCATAACTCACCGCAGAGAGCAATTCTCCATTAGAATCATTGAGAAAAACGGTGAGCTGATTGATAGCCGAACCAAATTGGTCTGAGCCTATAAAACTGTATGCGAGCAGATCTAAATTATTATCGCCATTAACGTCTCCAATAGTGAGTGAATTAATAGCCCCCTCAAAAACATAGCTTGATGGAGCCCTGAAAGTACCATCTCCTTGGTTGAA
Source organism: Acaryochloris sp. CCMEE 5410 (assembly GCF_000238775.2). Lineage (NCBI taxonomy): Bacteria > Bacillati > Cyanobacteriota > Cyanophyceae > Acaryochloridales > Acaryochloridaceae > Acaryochloris > Acaryochloris sp. CCMEE 5410. The sequence goes on from NZ_AFEJ02000006.1 coordinate 125,754, forward strand.
TGCAACTTCAACCCTGTTGGTGTCTCGAGTAGCTGTAATTAAGTCTTCAAAGCCATCGTTATTGAGATCAGCTAGGTTGGCTGCCCCTACTAAACCACTACCTGAGTAATAAGCAGCTGCGGCAAAAGTCCCATCACCGTTATTAATGAGTGTTGCCACCCGTTCTTCAGCACCATTCGTGTTAAATGCTACAAGATCAACATATCCATCATTATTGAGATCTTTTTGTAGAAGCTCATAAGGAGGTAGGGTCAAACTGTAGGAAGAAGGAGAGTTGTAAGTCCCATTCCCGTTGTTAAGTAGAACAGAGACACTTGAGTTGTTGGGATTGGCCGTCACAATATCAGCTGACCCATTACCATCAACATCCATGACCAATAATGAATCCACATCATCTGTGAGTTCATATTCAGTCCGAGATGTAAAAGAACCATCACCTTGACCTATGAAGGTGATTAATTGATGGGTCGACGAACTAGAAGATAGGGCACTTATGGGTGCAAAAGCAGTCCTAGCTGCAAATGCAGCGACTTCCCCACCGTATCCACCCCCTGTTGCAACGACAGCAGAGAAGATGAGATCTAATTCTCCATCTCCATTGATATCATTGATGGAAACTGACTCAACCGTACCATCTTGGTTTAAGGGATTAATGGAGGTAGCAGTTGAGAAACCTTCGTTGCCAGTGTTCAACAGCAATGACAGCCCAGAAGCATTAAACGTTATTAAATCCAGACGATTATCTTGGTTAATATCATGGGCGAAAATTTTCTCTGGGCGTGAACCAACATCTAAAGTTAACGGTCCCCTGAAATGACCCAAACCATCCCCAAATAAAACTGATGCGGTATTGTCTTGATTATTCGCACTGGCTATATCTAGAAAACCGTCATCATTAAAGTCGCCTGTGACATAATCTTGAGCACGAGAGCCTAATTTATACAGTGGATTTAAGAAGAGTGTGCTATCCGGTGGGGGGAGCTGGGGTGGTTCTGTTGTTCCTGTAGCAAAAGTATCCTGAATGGTAAGGATGTTACCTTGATCATCATAAGTGTACTGATTGCTAAAGTTCCTACCATCTGTATGTTGTGTAATCAAATTCAGAGCGTTTCGCTCGAACGAAGCAATGCTACCCTCACCATCAAAAGATTCTACGGATTGTCCTACCTGATTTAATTGCCTCGTCGTAACATTACCGTTGCCATCTGCAAAAGCAGCATCTGCTCGACCTAAGACAAATGTTTGAGGTGGTGCTAGAGGATCTATCGTTTGTTCAGCTCGATATAACCCTTGCATTTGGATGGGATCGACTTGAACAGTGGTGCCATCTTTGCGTATCCCACCCGTGACTCGACCGGCAAAATTATAGAAAGATTGTTCTTGAAATCCTCGCTTATCAATCTCTGAAGTCATATGATGTTCAGCATCATAACCCCATGTTCGAGATTGACCATCAGGATCTGTAATCCGTATGAGATTCCCTGCTTCATCATGTTCGAGAAGTGTCTGTTTGCCCGCAGGGTCAGTAATTGTGCTGACGTGATTGTTGGTATATGTAAAAGCCGTTTCTAGTCCAACAGGGTCGATGATTTTAGTAATTCGCCCCTCAATGTCGTAGAGGTAACGGGTCTCATTACCATTGCGATCTCGGACAGACACCAGTTGATTTTCCGTATTGAAGCTGTATACCGTCTGATCCTTCAAGGTGCGCCGGAAGGTGCCATCAGCAAGTTTTTCTAAAGTGGAAAAATCATCACCAGGTGAATCATAAGTCCCACCAGTAGTGGCTGGTCCATTAAACAGCATTTCGTTGCCGTTACCATCAATTAGCAGTACAGACCCATCGGAGTTCTCAACTAACTCTTGCAGGCCAGAAATCCCCCAACCATTTCCAAAGACACTGCCCACGGAATTGACATGTAGAATTTGGCCTTCATAAGTATTTGAAGTGCCTGAAAATTGATCCCTTACAAATATACGGAGTCCAGTTTGGAGGGAATAATCATACAGACCAGATGAGAATGAACGGAAATCGAGTTGTAAAGCTGCATCAACATCACCTCGCGTTGAAGGTAATGACCAAATATGCTCACCACCTCGTAAACCATATTCACTCCCTTGATATCCGGGAAGCTGGTATTCAAAATCTCCTTGACTAACAGTCAGCTTTGCCACTAATTTCAGTCGTTCGGGAGCATTGGTGATCCCTGATGGTCTGATGTCGTTATAACCAAAATTGACGATGGGACGTGGATCTGCGCGCAATGAATCATAGGTCAAGGTCAATCCTCTAGTTTGGCCAAGGGATTGATAGGAAACAAGATTATGTGTTTCCGTTAAGGCTCCTGAGTGTAGTTCTACTTCTGAATTTACATCTACTCCTATACTTTTACATTTACAGTTTTCATCTTTATTCCGCGGATTATTGAAAAAGTTATCTAATGCGTCAACAAAGCGTGCAAAAAAGTGCCAACTGCTATTGCGAATTCCACCTTCAATAGTCTCAATCACAGTGCCATCCGCACTGACTTGGCCGACTCCCACTTTGTCAAAATCCCCTGTTTCAGGATTAATCGACCACAAGTCCATTAACTCTCCAGGTGCATACCCAGCTAAATTGGGTAAAGACAGCGGAGCTGGGGTATCAAATACCATGTCACCTGGCTGAATCGTCACCACTAAATCTGGATATAGGTTAGGGGGTAAGGCCGCAGGTGTGAACTCTGTCGGTACTTCCGTAATACTGAGCACCCCATCAAAAGGATTACCCTGCTGATCCAGCAAGCTCCCTGCAGCCACCGTCACCGCTGCTCCCGGAATCGTCGCCGTTGTCACCGTTGTATCCTGGGTCGGATCAATTACCTGGCCATTAGCAATATCCAGGACAGGCAGATATATTGGCCGATCAATCACATTGTTGACCCCACCATAGGGGTCATGGCCCAAGACCAAGGGCAGCTTCTCAGCGATAAACGGATAGACCTCTGTGGCCGTATTGATATCGTCGGGATAAATCTTTAAGGTATCCCCTGGCAAATCACCCACAAACTCCAACGTGAACGAGCCATCGGCTGCCGTGGTTCCTTCCACCCCAGCAATTTCCACCCTCACCCCAGCCAAAGGCTGCTGATCCACATTGGCGATCACCCCAGAAATGCGAGTCGTAGTGATGGGATCTGCCACCACCTCTAGGGTCACCTCTTGAGTGGTTTCTAACGCCCCATCACTGGCCACAATGGTAAAGGTATAGGTACCAATCTGATCTGGAGAAGGGCGGAACTCCAACGTGCCATCTCCTCGCAAAATTCCTATGGGTAACGCACCCTCAGAGCGCAACGAATAGGTAATGGGATCTCCGTCTGGATCCGTAGCCTGTAACGGTAGCTTCAGGACCTCCCCCGGCATCAGTTGAGGCACCGTAATGGCCTCCAACACCGGAGCCTGATTCACACCCCCCACCAGCACCTGGGGCTGCAGATCCAAATTCAGCAGATTGGGATTATCAAATACCACTTGCACGGCATCTGAGATTCCCCCTTCCAGTAACCCACCCGGACGAATCGCTAAATTCAGATTGATATAGGGATTACCATTACTATCGGCTCCTGAGGCATTGAGAAGCGTGACGCCGTCTGGAAGAGAATCAAAGACCACTGCGACCTGGCGACCAATGGCAGCCCCGGTATTCTCAATCTGTAGATCCGCGACATAACGACCCGTGTCCGTATCCAAGCTCACCTTGGACAGTACAACATCGAGATCAGTACTTGCTGTTAAGCCGCCCAAGTCCAACGTGGCTCCTGGCTGAGCCACATCTCGACGCATGGGGAAAACCGGACTGGCGACCCCAGATTCATCCACCTCATTCGTCAGGTTGGAGACTTGAATCACACTGCCTGTATCACTATCTCCATTGATCAGCTGGAAGACTAATAGTCCTTGTGGGGTCGTCACTGAGGTGACATCAATCTCCACCGTGCTGCCATTAAAGCGCACGAGTCCTGCCTGGAACTCAGCCCCCTGTTCGCCTAAGGCAAACACAGGGGTACCGTCTACCCCCTGATCTAATAAGGTCTGGCTGGGGTCATTGGCATCGACAAGATAGACCAACACCTGATCCGGTAAGGACTCTGCATCAGTCCCATCAAAGAATGCATTCAAATCAAAGGACAAGGTGCGAGACCCTGTGTCTTGCCCCAACTCAACTGCTAAGCTCGCCTCAGAAACAAAGCTATTTTGCTCGCCTAACACGACGGCATCACCGCTTCTTGCCACCCAACCCTGACTGGCCGTTGGACCCACCAGTAAGTCTGTATTGACCTGAAAGTCCAATTGGGTCTGAGTCACATTGCCTGCAATATCCGTGACCTCAACCGTCAACTGATGAGCACCGGCTGCCAACCCAGTTTGGGCTAACAAGGCGTCAAAGGCTCCCGTGCTATCAGCAGTGATATCGACAAACCCCTGCCCATTGAGGTCATACCGAATCTGGTCTACTCCAGCCACGGAATCCTGGGCGTCACCCAAAAGTCGGGCCGTTGGACTATGCTCTCCAGCCACTAAAGGCGTCAGCAAATCTACCGTGGGACGAGTGCGGTCGAGGGTAAAGGCCAACTCAACAATATCCGTGCTATTGCCCTGAGCATCCACAGCCTGCAGGTAGAGGATATGGTCTCCATCCGTTAAAGGAACCCCTAAGATTGAGCTGAGCTGGGCTTCATCTAAGGTGAAGCTGCCATCCGCTTGGAGAAGCGAAGTAATATCCTCATAGTCAATGGGCAGGGTATTATCCAAACCTGCTTTTAGACTGGCCACATTATCGGGGTAATTAATAGTGCCCTGAATAGTCCCGTCTGCCGTAATACCATCGGTATTAATCGCGCCTGTATCTTGCAATAAGGCTGCAGTGATCTGCAGGTCATCATCAACATCCAGGACCTGAATCGTCAATCCTTGAGTCGTGCTTAGTCCCCCAGCATCGGTACTGCGAAGGGTGAGGCTATACTCAGTGGCGGTTTCAAAATCAATAAGGGTACCATCCGCCACTTGGAGCTGGTCTCCCACGATTTGGAAGCGACCACCCGCATCATCAACTAGTTCATAGGTATGGCTATCCCCCTGGTCTGGATCAAGACTGGAGAGTTGACCCACCACTGTTCCCGTTGCTGAATTCTCCTCCACCGCCGATTGAGACAGGGTAATCTGGGTGGGCTGTTCATTAACATCCGTGATGTTAACCGTGAACACCTTCTCAACACTCAAGCCCCCTTGATCGGTGCTTTGGACGCGAATGGCGTAACTATCTTGAGTCTCAAAGTCAGGAGAAGCATTGATCTGAAGCTGATCATTAACAATGCTAAAGGCCGCATTATCGGCATCCCCCGTCCCCGGAACGAGGGTATAGGTGAAGGTATCCCCTGCATCAGGATCTGTCGTTGTGAACTGCCCCACCACACTATTGGCTGCCCCATTCTCCGAGAGGGTGGTGTTGCTGAGGGCAAGGTCTGTCGGTGCGGTGTTGCTCGGACCCGTCGGTGCAATGCCAATGACCGTAGCCCTGGCATTAAAAACTACATTGCCCTTGGCTTCAATCGATCCATAGATTGTGGAAGTGCTATTGATGCTGAAGTTACCCCGACTGAGAAAGCTTCCCCGGGTATTGGCAGAGCTATTAAAGGTTATGTCTCGTTGGGAAATGACCGTGAGGAAATCCGTGGGGTCTGTGGTTTCGGTTGCCCCATTGAATTGAATGCTTTGATTGTCACCCGTAGCGATCAGGGATTGGCCCCCTAATCGTGCCCCTCCATTCATATTGATGCCTTGGGAGGAGAGCAAGGTGACATCGGTCCCCTGAATATTGCCCAAATTCATGCCGCCATTGTGGGTGACGAAGGTGACATTGTTGAGCTGATGGCCATTGCCATTGAAATTGAGATAGCCGTTCGTTAACTCAATAATGGTGTTCTCAATGGTCACACCCCCTGGAACATTCAATCCCCAACCCGTGACTTTGACCACTGTAGGCTGGTCAGCGGTCCCCCCTGGTGGGAAATGATTGGCCCAGTCTGTGGCGTTATTGAGGGGATTTTGATAGGGGTTGAAGCTGATAGGGACAGTCCCATCTGGGATTTGAGCCGCCAGGGTGTCAGTTTTAAGGGTGTTAAAATCAGGGACTTCGACGATCTGCTCCTCTACGATCTGAGGCGGGACCAGATTCCCATAGGAATTGTTGTTCGCGTTGAAAATGGAGTAGCCCGCCGAAACGGCAACGGCGTTATCCACTAAGAGAGGGCGACCACTGTTATCGAGGACAGGCTGTCCAAACTCATCGAGTTGGACCGGCAGAATGGGATTGCCATTAATCGTAAAGCCATCTCCGGCATAGATTAAAGCATCATCACTGAGATCTAAAGGGTCTCCATCGAAGTCACTATTGCTATTGATGGTGACGGTCCCTTCAGCTTTGACCGTAAAGCCTAAACCGGGAGCCGTCGCATTGCTCGCCCCTGGGGCAGACGTGGAGGATAGGGGAAAATTCCCTACTCCTGGGTTGCCCACCAGACTTCCCTGGGTCGCCCCTGTTAAGGCATCACTGAGGAGGGAATTGAATTGAGCGGGTGGACTCCCGTTCGACCCAGATGAAGATCCAGCTCCCCCTGAACTGGGGATGATGGGAAAGGCAGGAGGTTGAAGAGGGCTTGGACTTTGCAACCCGAGTAGAGAGGGGTTAGGGAATCCCGAGCCACTGGGGGCTTGACTCCCCCCTGCTCCGATGATATCCGTTAGGCCCGGTAGTGCTCCTAGCAGATCTGCTTCTTCTAGAAGAGACCCACCTAAGAAACCGTCTTCAGGAACTAACCCACCACCGATGCCACCTGAAGAGGATTGACCGTTACTCATTGTCCTGCCTTACCATTCAATAAATCATTACAAACGCGCCCCAACTTCATCCCAGTGCTGTTTGAGCCTGGGATGATGAAGGTTAGGGTGAAATTAAAAGAGCGGAATCTTAGACGATTGCGGGGATCTGTTCTGTGGGTTCTGCTATGGGAATGTCTGCTGTCGTTTCGACTTTGGAAGCGAGGAATGACTGAACGACAGTCCGATAGGTCTCTAAATTACTCGGCCAGTTCCCCACTAGGTGCTGTACTTTTGCAAGTCGCTCTGCAGGGTCTATGGTTCTCAGATCCGCTTCAAAGTTACCCGTGAACATCAAGATGGGCACCTGCTCTGCTTCAGGGAGCTGCAGGGCTGCTTCTTGGATTCCTAAATTGAGGCGGTTGTCTTCAAAGGTATACATCAGATTCAGTCCTGCTCGGACGGGAGCAATCCCTTGCTGTTGCCAAGGACCGGGTGCTAAGAGCGTGTTGAACAAATACTCATGGGCTCCTTCTTTGCTACCAGGAAAGGTGATTAGACCGCGAAAGTTAATACCCACCGCTTGGTAGTCCATATTGCGAAGGATTTCGGTATAGCGTTGGGCAACAGAAGCAATCTGGACTTCTCCTTCAGCCTTATCTTGCAGGGGCTCAACGAAGGTTGTTTGATTCGGATAGGCAATAATATTGATGCCATTTTGGAAGCTGACCTGTGCTCCTTGGGGTTGGCGAACAGGCTGCCCGGCGAGTTCCCAGGCTTCGGGAATAATGCCACTGTAATGCAGGAATTCTGGATTCAGAAGTGTCGGATCTTGGCGCTTAACGGCGAGGACGAGCGCGAGTTCTTGAACTTCGAGTGTTTGTTGCATTTGGGTATAGACCGTAGGTTTTGTGTAGATTAATAGGTGTGAACACCACTTAGGCAAACAGATCCACTCCACCAACATGGATCTATGGGTGAGCAGCGCGCTCTGCACAGATCTAATGCTGTGAAGACTGAATTAATCTGTAGGCCAGCATGGAAGACCATGAGCCGATGGTGACGCCGTTGTCTGATGCCCCCGCATCTCTGGTCAAGGTGCCCTCAACGATTGGGCAAGCCGGCCAGTGTCAATTACCACAACGAACGTATAAATGCTAAAAAATCAACAGATAGAGCTGTTTTTCTCGATTGACTAATTAATCGTTCCCAACATAACAGCGGAAATTAACATCCGCAATAAAAAAAATAAAATAGATGGAATGAACCGACTATTTTGATTTTCTTTCCGTTGATTGTAATCTTTTTCTTAAGAAAAATTGACTTTTTACCTGTACTTCTATCTGAAATTTATCAGCTAATCCCCGTCGATTCAGTGCTCTAGAAATGGCTTCTCGGCTAAAGTAAACTTGCTGCAGCTGATCTAGGCCAGACATACTCTGGGGGTGGGAGCGATAGAAGTATAGCGATTGCTCTAAGTGCTGAATTTGCGTCACTTCCGACAACCGCAAGCACAAATCATAGTCAATGGCAGCTGGAAAATCAGAATCAATGCCACCCGCTTGGACAAAGGCTGAATGACGAATCAGACGGAAATGAAAGGTCATAAAATCCAACAGCAACTGATCTTTGCTAAAAGGAATCTGGCAACGGCTGCCGGGACCCGTCACGGTCCCATTTTCATCAATGACTTGGTAGTTGGTATACACCATCCCCACATCAGGATGAGTATCCAATTCATGGGCGGTCCGCTCAAGGGCAGTAGGAGCAAGTAAATCATCGCTATCAAGCCAACCAACATACGTTCCTTGGGTGGCGGCATGAGCAGCTTGCAATGAACGGGTACGCCCTTGATGGCGACCAGCGAATACTTTCACTCGTGGATCTGCCTGACTGTAAGTCTGGGCAATCTCTAAGGACTGATCTGTTGATCCATCGTCCCAAACCAGTAGCTCGAAGTCCGAGTAGGTTTGAGCAAGCGCACTCTCGATAGCAGCGGCGACAAACCGCTGTCGGTTATAGACCGTCATGACTAGGGAGATTTTAGAAGCCATACCCTGTTAAACAAATGTGGGTCTTCATATAGAAGGGGGCTGATATAATCGCTGCATGTTTGATTCTACCTGTAAGTTCCTTGCAGAAAGCTTTTCCAGTGATTTTGCGTCCTGGTTGATTGGTGAACCTATTCCGCTCACAGAACTCAGCCCATCTGAACTATCCCTCGAACCGATCCGGGCCGATGCGTTAATTCTTCTAGCTTCTGAGGAATACATTTTACATGTAGAGTTCCAGACCGAGCCAGATTCAAATATGCCATACAGGATGGCTGATTACCGTCTACGGGTCTACCGTCGCTTCCCCCAGAAGCAAATGAAGCAAGTGGTGGTCTATTTGACACCCTCAAACTCAGATTATGTTTACCAGACAGCCTTTGAGATTCCGGGGACACGTCATGAGTTCGATGTGATTCGCCTTTGGGAACAGCCGACTCAACTTTTCCTGGAATCGACTGGTCTGCTTCCCTTAGCTGTTTTAACCAATACTCCAGATCAAGCCCAAACTTTACGTCAGGTGGCTGAACGCATTGACGCCGTTCCAGAAATGCGAGTTCAGAGTAATGTGGCCGCTTCAACCGGGATTCTGGCTGGGTTAACATTGGAGAGGGACTTCATTAATCAAGTTCTGCGAAAGGAAATCATGCAACAGTCAGTCATCTATCAAGAGTGGAAAGAAGAATTCCTTCAGGAAGGCCGTGAAGAAGGCCGTGAAGAAGGCCGTGAAGAAGGCCGCCAGGAAGGAAGGCAAGAAGGCAAGCTTGAAGGTGAACAATCGCTCATCCTTCGTCTACTCAATCGCCGTATCGGTGACGTTTCCCCAGAGTTGAGATCGCAGATCCAATCCCTCTCCCTCGATCAACTCGAAACTCTGGGCGAGGCACTACTCGACTTTACGGAATCTGCTGATCTAGTGAACTGGCTGCAGGAGCACCACGCTGATTAACAGGTTTTCCGCTAACTCAGATGCGCAGCTGGCAAGTCGGAATGTTGAGCCAAACACAAAATAAATTGCACCACAGAGTATGAACTTGAAGATCACTCTATTAGATCGATGATTTTAATTCCAGATTTTTGACCAAAAATCAGAATTAAAATTCTATTTCGACTATCAAAGGCTTGCTGTGCATTGTTTTAAGCCAATTCCAAAGGTCTAAAGCTTTTGATGATTTAGTGTAATATTTGCCTGCTACTACGAAGACATTCTTAGAACCGGACAACAGTTATGCATTATTTACACACAGTAGTTTAGAGCAAGTTTGGTAATACAGATTTTCCGTCACAGAGAATTACTGCTCATAATTTCCTCACAAGCTATACCTAACCTTTGAGTGGCACTATTCAAGGCTAATGAGATTGTTTCTATTTTCTTGGAGTATAAAACCTATCAATGGTGAGAGATTTTGATTAGCTATTTTGTTGATTTAAATCAATTTTGTTGATATCGGGAGGAATAAAAAATGAGCTTAGAAACTTATCAAAAAGAAGTACAACATCTAGGAGAATCAAAAGGTGTCAAAGACCACGACCATGACTTAGTTCATGACCTGAGTCGTAGACTAGATGCCTTATGGCGATACGACCAATATATTGCTAACGCTGAAGAGCATGAATCAGTAAAGTCCTTTTGGATAAAGGTTAAGCAACAAGAACAAGAAAACATAGCGGAGTTAAAGAAACTCCTCTCAGAGCATATTAAAGTTGGTGACTTCTAAGGTTATCTCTCTAGCGTTCTTGCATTACCTGTAAGTATGCCTAAAGGTAACAGTGCAATGTAGGAAGTCGAGTGTGAAAGGAGGTAGCTATGACAGTTCTGATCCCAAAAATCTGGAGGAAACTGACCCACAGATTTGCTTTTTTAACTGTGAGTGCTGTGCTGAGCTGGAGCTTATTATCTCTAGGCTGGCTCCCCAGTCAGTTGACTTTTTGCTGGGCTGCTTTGCCCACAGGTGATGCGGTGACTAACCCCAGAACATTGCTGCGACTTGCACTCCCTACAGATAATCCTGCCTTTGAAACTGTTCAGCAATCTCTGGAAGAGATGCCACCCCAATTAGATGATCCATCAACACAGATGCGAGCTAAACAATGGTCTGAGGTGGAGAACCAAGTATCTAAAGCAGTACAAACGTTTAAAAGAGCAGAATCAGATCTTCTTGCTACGGCTCCTGCCCCCTATCGATCTCAAGCCTCGGACCGCATTGAACAAATTAATTCTGGTTTGGCAGACTTAAAGGTGCTAGCCGACCAGAAAAACGAAGCAGAATTTGCAGCTAAACGCACTCAAGTCTGGAACACCGTCGATCTGCTGGCTGCTTCTATGATCAAACAATTTCCGATAGAAATTCCAGACGACTACCAAGCCCTCCCGCAGCTCAAAGGGCGTTCAGTTGTTGCCATGGATACTAGCAAGGGACCCATCACTATCATGGTAGATGGTTACAGTGCTCCCATTACTGCAGGCAATTTTCTTGATTTAGTGCAGCGGGGATTCTACGATAATCAAACGTTTACCCGAGCAGATGAAGCCTATGTGGTACAGACGGGTGATCCAGATGGACCAGATGCTGGTTTTGTTGATCCTGATACAGGTGATTATCGGTCTATTCCCTTGGAAGTGCTGGTCAAAGGAGACTCTGAGCCAGTCTATGGCTTCACCTTAGAGGAGTTAGGGTTATCCGTGTCTGAACCCGTTCTGCCCTTTTCGGCTTACGGTACCGTTGCCATGGGCCATCCGCCTGGAGAACCCAATCAGGGGTCGTCTCAGTTTTTCTTTCACTTATTTGAGCCAGATTTAACTCCAGCAGGATTAAATCTTCTAGATGGTCGTTATGCCGTCTTTGGCTATGTGGTTTCTGGTCAAGAGGTCCTAGAGAAGTTGCAACAAGGCGACCAACTGAAGGGCTTAGAAGTGGTAGATATATCTCCTTCAGACGCATTGACTTAAAAACCACTTTCGTCAACTTGCTGGAGGAAAGCATTTTGCCGTAGATAAGTTCCTGTACCAAAATGGTAAGGTTCAACATCAAAAAGATTAGGATGACATTTCCTGAAGCAGATAAATTCCCAAAGCCTATGTCTGATTATAGTTTCAATTCATTCCGTCAATTTAAAAGTGTTACCCTTGTTTGAACCATGCCGAACGATTCCCCTCTAGAGAGCAGCTACGGCAGTGTTTGCTCGCTAAGCAGCTTGACTCCTGGTGCTAGGGGTCGGTGAGACTTATCAGGATTCCGACATTCACCGTAGTACATGAGTGGAATCACAACTAAGGTTAGCAGGGATGACGCTAGCATTCCACTAAGGAGTGTCCAGGCTAGCCCCGACCAAACTGGGTCACTGAGGATGGAGAGGGTACCCAACATCGTGGTGACGCTAGTGAGGAGAATGGGGCGAAAACGAGTCGCCCCTGCTTCGAGAATAGCCAGCTTTAAGTCAGCTCCTTCGCGTAATTTGTCGCCTACGAACTCTAGCAACACAATGGCATTGCGAACCACAATTCCCGCTAAGGCAATCACCCCAATCATAGCTGTGGCACTGAAGTAGACCCCATTTAGTGAAAACCCAATCAAGATGCCGATCAAGGCTAGAGGAATACTACCTAGCATAATTAACGGCACCTTAAAACTGCGAAACTGACCGACGAGAATGAGGTAAATCAGCAGGACCGCCACCAGCATGGCTAAGCCTAAATCTCGAAACACATCCAGGGTCAGCTTCCATTCACCATCCCACTGGATCGAATAGCCCTGAGGTAAAGGATGCTGCCAAAAATAGACTAGCTGGTCAAGAACGGCATAGACGGAAGAGCGATCGCCCATTTCGCCCATTACATAGGTCACGGGCCGCTGATCCTTATGAAAAATGGGTTGATCGACGGTAGTAGTTTGAAACTCCACCAGTTCCGACAACGGCACTAAAGAGCCATTAGTCGTGGGCAGTTGAATCCGACGCAGGTCATCAATACTCTGGCGATTAGTATCCGCAAACCGCACTTGGATGCCGACAGGACTGAGTTCATCGGCAACCTTGAGGGTAGACACTTGGGCACCTGAGATCGCAACCCGCAGCGTTTGGGCAATCTCTTGGGTCGCCAAGCCCGCTCGCTGGGCTTTCTCTCGATCCACCACCAGTCGCATCTGGGGCATTTGATTTTTTACTGAATCATCAATATCCACCACGGCATCGGTTTGGGTAAAGACCTGTCGCACTTGCTTGGCCAATTCCCGCAGTTGCCCATAGTCAGGACCATACACTTCAGCCAACATCGTCGAGCGAACCGGAGGACCAGGGGGATCTTCGACGAGTTTGACGAGGGCATTATGGCGCATTGCCACCTGCTCCAACTGCGGACGCAGGGCAAAGACAATAGCTTCCGATTGCCGAAACCGAGCATCTTTATTCGTGAGATGGACCCGAATGTCTGCAAAATGCTCCGCCTGCCGATCCGCAGCCCCTCGCAACATGCCGTTGAAGTCAATGGGTGACCCCATACCGACATAGGTTTCAAAGTGTGTAATATCGGCCTCTTGTTGGAGGACGGCCTCCAAATCCTCGACGATGCGATTGGTAGTTGCCAACTCCGTGCCCAAGGGAGCATCCGCTTGCACCAGAAAGGTATCCTTATCCGCTTTCGGCAGCATCCGAAACCGCACGGTCTGAGTGAGGGGCAAAATCATTGTTGCTAAGAGCAATCCCGTTACCCCCAGTAGGACAAATCGCCGTCGTGAGGCGGAGTCGAGGAGGGGAGCCATTACCCACCGATAGCCCCGATATATACGGGTCTGTTGAATACTGGGCAGCGCTTCTGAATGAGGCTGCAGCTTGATCAAACGCAGCGCCAGAAAAGGCGTTACCGTTACGGCCAAGGTTGTACTAATCAGCATCGCCACGGGCACATTGAAGGGAATCGGTCCCATATACGGTCCCATCATCCCTGTCACAAACCGCATGGGCAAAAACGCCAAGATAACGGTGATCGTTGATAAAAGGATCGGAGTGCCCAGTTCATTAACCGCACTGATGGCGGCGGCGGTTTTCTGTCGTCGGTCAGATGGCGGCACAGATTCAAAGTGGCGATGAATATTCTCGGTAACTGCGATCGCATCATCCACTAACGTCCCCAAGGCCAAGATCAGGGCAAATAGAGTAATGCGATTAATGGTTTGTCCCGCTATCCAGCCCACCGCCAGCGTCCCCGCTAAGGTCAGGGGAATCACAAAGGCAACAATGGCTGCTTCTCGCCATCCCAAAAACATCACCAGAAGTCCCACCACAGTGGCAATCGCAATCAGCAAACTTTGGTAGAGATCCCCGACAGCTCTGGCAGCGGTTTGACCATCGTTACGAGTGACGGCAATTTGCACCCCCGGAGGCAGTTGGGATTGGAGGGTATCCACCCGGTCAAAAATCTGTTGGGCGACGGTGACCGCATTCGTGCCTTTTTTCTTAGCGATCCCAATCGTCATGGCTGGCTGGGTGACAAATTCCCCTTGAGTCTGACTGCTGGGGTCTGGATAGGGATTGGCAATATCCCAGTCTGGTCGATAATGAATTCGCGATACCGTGGTGCGATCACCAAAATCATCCACCACCATCGCCACATCCTTTAGGTAGATAGGACGGGGATGGCCCTGCGCTGTGGCAGTACCAAAGCCCACCATAATCTCCCCCACATCTGCAGCAGACTGAAACAGATTGCCCCCCTCTAAAAATAGGCGGGTTTCTCCAACAGATACATCCCCCGTGGGCAGTTGGACATTCTCCACCTGGAGTTGCTGGCTAATCTGAGCAGGGGAGAGGCGATAACTAGCCAATTTATCGGGGTCCAAGTCCACCCGAATGGCACGGGGTTTCCCACCCACCAACGTCAAATTGGCGGTGTCTGGAATACTGCGTAAATCATTGAGGAGCCGCTCTCCCACTCGACGAAGCTGGTTATCGGTATAGCCTTGTCCCGTCAGGGTCAGGGTCACAATCGGAACATCATCAATAATCACAGGTTTGACGAGATAGGATGCCCCTGGGGGCAGTAAATCTTGGTGATTGTAGAGATGATTTTGCAGTTTGAAGAGAGAATCCTCCCAGTCTTCTCCTACAAAATACTGCACGGTAATTTTGGCTCCTGAATTTTGGGAGACGGAATACAGATGCTCCACCCCTGTAAGTTCTCGCAACTTAGCCTCGATGGGGTTGGTAACGATATTCTCGACCACCTCTGCTGGGGCACCGGGATAAGGCAGGATGACCTCGGCCGCTGGAACCACAATTTGGGGGTTCTCTTCTTGCGGGGTGAAGACGGCTGCCCCCAACCCAAACAAAACCAAGGCAGCAATCAGCAAAATTGTCACCTGGGAATTAATGAAATAGGCGGTGATTCGACCAACAATGCCGGTTTGGGGAGAAGGTGAACTTGACATCAGGGTTTCCTCACTTGCAGAACTATTGCTTCGCCAGGACAAATACCGCAACGACCAGCACAAAGTAACCAAACCCTTTTTGCAGTTGTTTGGCCTCGAATATTCGCGTCAAACTTGCACCAATTAGCGTGCCCAGACTCGCTGCCAAGGTGAAGGTAACAATCAGTATCCAATCCAGCTCCACTTGGTGCAGATACCCTAGAAATCCCGTTGCAGATTTAAAAGCAATGATTAGCAATGAGGTGCCAATAGCTTCTTTGATCGGCAAGTCTCCGAACAACACCAAAGCAGGAATAATGGCAAAGCCTCCCCCCACTCCCACAAAACCCGTCAGTACGCCAACCCCTAACCCTTCTAGAAGAATAGTCAGCCAGTGATGTTTAGAGTGAGGTCGAACGATTGGACGCACTACTGTTTGAGATGAAGCCTTAACAGGTAGAGACTTGATGCCTGAATCACGAATCATCAGTATGCTCGCGAGGACCATGACCATCCCAAAGCAAATCAGTTGAATCGTTTCTGCAATCCAAGGTAGAGAGGCTAACCGGGCTCCGAGAAAGGCTCCCACCATCGCAACAGGTGCAAAGATAGCAGCGGTTTTGACATTCACATATCCCTGTCGCCAATGGGGGATAACGCCGATCAGACTCACGGCTCCTACAATCACCAAACTCATGGCAATGGCAACTTTGGGGGCAATGTCTAAGACATAAATCAAAATAGGAACGGCCAAAATGGAACCACCGCCCCCGATCAGCCCCAGACTGAGGCCAATGCCAACTGCGAGAATATGCCCAAAGATCCAAGTCATTAGCTGACTGTGGCAACCTGGCCAAACTGTTGATTAGCGGGGACGGCTTCAGCAATTTTTTTCGGATCAGGAAGATTGAGGGTTCCCATCAACTGAATAAAAGCAGCACGATCTTTCCCCACGAAGCGGGGATTAAAGCGTTTCTCTTCTCCAATCGTTGATACGGTTTGACCTTTATAGTCATGACCTGGGTAAACCAGGGTTGTATCGGGTAGGATAAATAACCGCTGCACCACATGGTCATAGAGGGTACCTGCATCACCGCTCTGGAAATCAGTGCGACCACAGCCTCGAATCAGAAGGGAATCCCCTGTTAAGATCCGATCCTGATTGATCAGATAGGCCATGTGACTGTCGGTATGGCCTGGGGTTGCGATCGCACGAACATTCACCTCACCCAAATCTAAAACTTCTCCATCCCGGATCAACCGATCCGCACAATCGGCGGCGGCTCGTTCGGGTACTATCCCTTGGCACCCCGTTTGCCCCCGCAATTGCCCCGTACCCGTAACGTGGTCCGCATGAATATGAGTTTCAAGGCAGTAGCGCAAGGTTAACCCTAATTCCTGCAGCAGGTTCAAATCACGTTCCACCTGCTCTTGGACTGGATCGACCAGAATAGCCTCCAGATTGGCATTTGCAATCAGATAGGTGTAGGTACTTGTTTCAGGGTCAAACAATTGACGAAATAGCATCGTGCTTACTCCTTTAGGCATGTTCTGGTTTTTATGGGGGAAAAGCCACAATAACGCCGAGCTAGGGTTACTTGATTTCAGGCTAGGCAAGTAAAGCTAAAACGTAATATAGTTATATAGTAATATATATGCAACTGAACTGTCTACCCCCAATTCAAGAGGCGTTTATTAGGATTTTTGCTGCGAGTGCCACTCTAAGAGAACAGCCCGACATTGGAGGCATTGGAGGACATTCAACAAAGACTGAATACCTGAGAGGGAAGCGTTATAGGTAGCACCCACATACGTGCGATCAAGCTGAGTTCGGGGATGCAGTTCAGCGACAAACCCGTGCAGGTATTGATTAGAAAAGGAGCTGTTGATTGCCCATCCCTTATGGTTGATGGGGCTGAGAGATATTATGGCTGAAGTCTCAACACCCAACTCTCGCTTTAGGATGGCGATAGCTGCATTACTTGGCGATTGATCCTCGGCCACCCGACCTCCAGGAAAATCTAGGGTCTGAGTTTGCACACCCGGACGGTAAGTGGGTCGTGCCAAAATGAGCTGCTGATCTAGCAAAGGCAACACAATGACCGAATCTGCTTTTTCGACCCGCCAATATTCGAGCCGTTGTCCCTGTTCAGTTTGCCAATGTTCACCGATCAGGGTCAGCCATTGCGTTCGCAATTCCAAGATGCGATCGTAGACCTGCCAATCTTGAGAAGCCATAAGGTAAGGATAAATACGGCAGTTTGAGGCTAACTCACAGCAGTGTAGAGACTAATTTCGAGCTGAGCAACTTTAAGTAGGCTGACTGAAGGATTTAAATTGGTTAAATTTTTGAGCCTGCTGCAGTAAGCGATCGCTAATGGAATCACAGACCGATTCACAGAGTTCAAAGACCAACGGATTGACAATCTCGTAATAAGCACTGACCCCACAAGGAGTGCGCGAGAGGAGGCCCGCTTGAGTTAATACATTTAAGTGTTTAGAAAGATTGGCTTGTCTCAACCCTGTCGCCTCTACCAGATCATTAACCGTCATGGGACCAGTCCTGAGATTGCTGAGAATCTGCAAGCGACTGACTTCCGATAAGACTTTGAAGTACTCAGCCACTGCTACGAGAACTTCATGTGAAACTTGTTTGGCAAGCGTTTTAGACATGGATAGTGGGAATAAACAGAAGGCTACTAATACAATTATATAACCATATAGAATTTAAGAAGCAATATTCTCTCTAGCTTGTTTCAAGCTATTATTGGACTCTTGCCACATCGGGGTACTCAGGTAACGCTCACCTCCACTAGGCTGAATCACTACAATCCGCTGACCTTCAACGGCCATCTGCTGACCCAGGTGCAAAGCGGCATAAAGGGCAGCTCCAGTCGAGATTCCACTGATAATCCCCTCCACTTGAGCTAATCTTCGCCCCCAATAGTAGGCTTGTTGATCACTCACGGTGATGATTTGATCAATCAGATCAACCCGCAGGACATCAGGAATAAATCCTGCACCAATCCCCTGTAAATTATGGGAACTGGGTGCATGACCACTGAGGACAGCACTGTTTTCCGGCTCCACTGCCACAATCCGTAATTGGGGATTTTGTTGTTTGAGATAGCGACCTGCCCCTGTCAAGGTGCCGCCCGTCCCTACCCCCACGACCAGAACATCAATCTGACCATCTGTGTCTTCCCAGATTTCAGGCCCCGTTGTTTCAAAGTGGATTTTGGGATTTGCAGGATTGCTAAATTGCTGGGGAGAAAAGGCGTTGGGAAGGGCAGCCAGAAGTTCATTCGCCCGAGAGATAGCCCCCATCATATCGGCAGCAGCAGGGGTGAGGATGATTTCTGCTCCGTAAGCATTCACCATTTTTTGGCGTTCAGGACTCATATTATCTGGCATGGTCAGGATCAAACGATAGCCTTTCGCTGCACAGACCATTGCTAGGCCAATCCCCGTGTTACCCGATGTGGCTTCCACAATAGTAGAGAGTCCAGGCTGAATCAGCCCTGCCCGTTCAGCTTCAGTCAGCATACTGATGGCAATCCGATCTTTCACCGAAGCGGCTGGGTTCAACCCTTCTAATTTTAAGACAATATCAGCTGCACACCCCATCTCCTGAGGGAGACGTTGGAGCCTAACCAGTGGGGTACGGCCAATCACTTGGGTGATGTCGGAATAAATCAGCATAAGAAGACTGTTCCTAAGTTAAGAGGAGGAAGCATACATAAGTCAGCCCAGACATCAGCATCAGGTGGGGTAGCGCGCTCATCCAGGGGCGTTGAGTGATCCGCAAGAGGGGATAGACACTGAAAAGCAAAGCTGACAGTAAGGTAAGCCCCTGTAAAAATGCCGCCACATCCGGGCTCCAGGTAAGCGTAGGCAAACCCTGACCACTGTAGCCAAAGGTTCTAGCAATGACAGGTAGAATTTGCCCTGCTTCTGTGACCGCTGCAGGGATGTAATGGGCCAGGTTGGCCGTTAGGGTGAAGGGAAGATAGGCATAGATAACCGTTCGGTAGTCCGGCAACTCCCGGTCAAACCAGCGGGCGATCGCATGCGTCAATACCGTCAAGATTGCTGGAATGCTTAGGAGCAGGGCCGTCACTAAAATACCTATGGGTAGGTGCTCAGAATTGACGGGGAGGTCTTTCCAACCAAACCAACCCAAAATCTGGTGGTCGTGATGCATGAACACGCCACCAAACAGCAACAGCAGGAGGGCCACTTCCGGCCAGTTCCCTTGGTGATTTTCCAGTAAGTCTGCGGCTGGAAATCTCAAGTTGAGCTGTACGGAACGATTGGGGCAGGCTTTCAGGCAAGTCATACACAGCACACAGTCGCGGTTATCTTGCAATTGAGCGGGATGGGAATAGAGGGGACACCCATCCGTTGCCTGTCCTTCTGTGGGGAGTGCATTGGCAAATTCGACCGGGGTAGCGGTGCTTCCTTTGTAACAACCAAAGGTGTTGCACTGGCTACCACAGACTTGCTGCGTTGATCGCACCTCCAGCATTGAAAGCTTGGCAAACATGCCGTTCATACCGCCAATGGGGCAAAGATATCGGCACCAGAGACGACGTTCGTAAATCACACTGCCAATGACGGCCCCAGTAGCAATAATCACCAGCAGCCATGCCGATAGATAGGCGGTATGAGGTAAGTCCCAAAGTTCTTCCCACAGGTAAATAGCCACAAACCCCGTAAACAAGATCCAAGCTCCCCAGCGATTCATCCATTTAGTGGGCCAGGGCAACAATTGACGAGGCCAAATCCACAGAGAGAGTTGGCGAAGCCATTCCCCCGTAATCATGAAGGGACAAACTGCACACCAGAGGCGACCGACAAAGGCAAATAAGAATAGGTAAACAGGCCACCACCAAGCCCAGAAAAAGTTCAGGGTCATGCTCGCGTCTCGTGTCTGAGGACCGATATAACCCATGAGGGTCACGGGAATGAACAACGCCATAACCCCATACCAAATCCTCTGAGGCCACCAGGGGCTGAGTAGAAACTGTCGTAGCCAGGGAAGCTGGTTGAGTAAATCGATCCGAAAGGCATTATTGGGCGACTGCACGGACCACAAGGTCTGTTCCGAAATCACGGTTTGTTCCTCAGGGGTCATAGAGACCGCGCGCTTAAGGATACCAGCCAGTTCAACTAGGTTGCCAGGATAGTCGTAGCTAATTAAACGGCGGGTATTTGCCTGATCCAGTTTTAGAAGTGCGCGTCCTTGCTCCCGGCAAAATTGGGTTAGGAAATATTGGGCAAACTCGGGGATATCACCTTTGCGTTGGGGCAGACCGAACAATTTAATCGAGTGGGAGGCAATGCCAGGTAAGGTTAACTTGTGGGCGCTAGCTAGGATCAGACGCACCCAGGACTTTACAGGAGAAGGCAAACTGGCCACAGTGGGGTCTAGATTGGGTACCAAGGTTCCCATGTTCAGGTATTGAACTAAGCGATCTCGATCCTGATCACTCAAAAGCTGCACATTATCAATAAGCAATGTGCCCCGTTCAAGAAGTTCAATGACCCCAAGCTGAACATCTGCTTTGCCAAAGAGGAGATTCGTACAAACACCCCCTGTCTCAGAGCGAGGAAGCTGAGCACAATCGAGTTCTGCAAAAGGGCGATCCTTCAACCCAGAATGGGCATGAATATAACCCGCCAGGAAAGTTTTACCCGTTCCCAGTGCGGCTTGAAAGACAATGGGTTTGACATCAACGATAGCGGCTGCTACCTGCTGTGCAAGTTTAGTACTGGCCTTACTAGACCCCAGAAGGGTTTCTGTGGCAGGTACAGAATGAATATAGGGCTGCAATCCCTGAATACGAGCTTGTTCTCTAGCAATACGTTGGGCAAAGTTGACCAAATCTTGAGTTAGAAATTGATTAAAAATGCCCTGGATCTCGGTATAAGCCTGTGACAATTGCTCAAAGTCAGCTTGGCTCAAGAACCAGATTTCACTGGCACTGAGGGCGATCGCACTCGCTTGATAGCAAGCATGCTCTTGACGATTGATTATGGGGACATAGCCAAATAACTCCCCCGCATTGCGGTAAAGCATATGGGTTTTGCCCACTAGGGACAGGCGATAAATTTCTACCGTGCCCCACTTGAGTAGATAGAGACCCACAGGAGCTTGGCTTTCCCGATAGATCTCTGTTCCTGTCTCGACTTTGAGCAATTGTAGGGAGCGGGCAATCGCCTTTAATGGTCGCTCCTGAAGTTCTCCCCACACGCGGTGAAAACTCAACCAGTTATAGCATTCCGAAACGGTCAACTCCTCTTGATCCCTAATCGGATTGCCTTCAGGCTGAAGTGGGATGGTCCGTGTCTGATCACAATTAGTAACTGGATCGGAAGAAGTTGGAAGAGAACTCAAGGTGGAGTACCTCCTGCATGAGGTTGACGCGGTTTAAAACCTATAAACAAATGGCAGACTAATGGGGGAAAATCTTCTGATTAGACACGTCACAAGTGAACGGTATCTATGTCAGAATCTTGAGGTTCTCTTGCCATTTTCTAGGTCCAGTATCCTTACGAATCTCTCGCCAAATCTGGGTGGCGGCCATAGCACCATCCCCTGCTGCGACTACCACTTGATTCAGCCCAACCTTTAAATCCCCGATCGCAAAAATCCGAGGATGGGAGGTGCGGCCCATTTTGTCGGTGACCAGGTTGCCCCCTTTCATCTCTAGATCAATGCCGTTGAGATAGGTGTTGTGATAGCGAGATCCCATGGAAATCAAGCCCGTTTCCAATTCAACGACTGACCCATCGATTAGCTCTACCCCAGTCATCTGGTGGTCCTCACCCAAGAATTTCTGGATAGGGGTTTCTACCAGGCGATATCCATATTCTTCTAATTGGCTGCGCATCTGGCCACTAACCTCAAATAGGCCATGGGTAAAGATGAAGATTTTGGGCGTAAACCAACTGAGGTTGAACACCATTTCTTCAATACTGGCTTCACTACCTGCAAAGAAGCCACAGAGTTTGTCGGTCATCTCATAGCCATCACAAACCATGCAGACATGGAGGTTGTAACCCGCATAGTCATAAACATTTTGCATGTCGTCCAAGGGCAGTAGATGATCGATAATGCCGCTGGCGACGACCAGATATTTAGACTGGAATTTAACATTGCGGCTGTTCTGGCGACCCACCTTAACTCGAATCGCAAAGGTGTTCCCTGTGTCAGTGACCTCTTCTACATAACCATCGAGGAAATCTCCCGCCAAGGAGTCATAGTGTTTTTTACCCTGTTGTAACAGTTGCCGACCAGGCGTATCTGGGGGAAGGCCCAGGTAGTTGTGTAACTCTTGCATCCAAAATGAGCGGGCTTTGCCCTTGTCGATAATCAGACTGGAGAGGCGGAACCGTTGCAGATAGATTCCCGCAGATAGACCACCTGCTCCCCCACCGACGACAATGACATCGTAGAGATGATTCAAACGTTGTTCGAGGTTGGTTTTGTTGAGTTTCATCGGTTTCCTTTGTTATTCGTGCAATCAGGTTAAAAGCCAAGGACGGAGCTAGAGAGATGCAGTTAGCTCTTTCATCAACTCAGCGGTGGGAATAATCTGCTGAGCACGTCCGGCATTAGAACCAGCAAAAATTAAGCCATTTTCGACATCGCCCCGAGCAGCTCTGTCTAATGCCCTCACAATGCAGTAGGTCTCTTGAGTGTCTCGACAGCGGCAAACATGCAAACAACTGGTGAGGCATCGCTTTTCTAGATCAGGGGAATCGGCAATCGCCCGTTCAGCAAAAGAATTCCGCAACGCTCTTCCCGGCATCCCCACGGGACTAGGAACTAGAACCACATCTTCGGGATGGGCGTGGAGGTGAAACTCCTTGTACCGAAGATCGGCATCACATTCATCCGTGGTAATAAATCGCGTCCCCATCTGAACGCCACTGGCTCCCAACGCCAGCATCCAGTCAATATCCGTGCGGTCCCAGACACCACCCGCTGCAATTACGGGAATCTCTTCACTGATTTCCGATTGGAGATAGTTGGTAAGTTCAGGAATCACCTGTTTCGCTGCTAGGCGAGGGCTATTGAGATCTTCTAGTTTGGCTCCCAGATGCCCCCCTGCCGTCTGGGGATTTTCGACAATGAAGGCATCAGGCAGGCGGTGATGTTGGCGCTGCCACTTTTGACAGATCAGTCTAGCGGCTCGCGTAGTGGACACAATTGGAACCAGCGCCACTTCAGGATGATCCTGGGTAAAGGCAGGCAATCCGAGAGGCAACCCTGCGCCCGCAATAATTAAATTGGTTCCATGTTCTGCAGCGGTGCGAACCAGTGTCTCATAATCCTGGGCAGCGACCATGATGTTGATGCCAATGATGCCCTCTGGGCTAAGTGCACGGGCTGAATTTAATTCATCAATGAGGGCTAATCGATTGGCTTCAAAAAATTGTTCCCTTCTGTTGCGCCCCGCTTTCTGGTTTGGGTCGAAGTAGGGGGAGTTCAGCCCTAGACCCACGGCGGAGATAATGCCGATACCGCCTGCATTAGCAACGGCAGCAGCTAGATGCGCACCAGAAATGCGGATACCCATCCCTCCTTGAATAATGGGATAGCGAGCTGTATATTGACCAATTTGAAGGGTGGGAAGAGTCGTCATAATTTGTTTCCTCATTAGGTTCAGAAATTGAAGTTCTGTCTCAAGAGTCAGAACCCTCACTTGATTGAATAGTGCGTCGCAGACCAACCACCAGCCCCCCACCCAACTTCATCGATCTGATCTTGGGATTGGCTCAGATTGGCTTTGTAGATTTTCATGGGTTTCATTCTTCCTGGAACGACTCAACTGACCGTGGTAACCCGTAAGGATCCGGCTCCCATCAGGAAGGACATGGATCTCCAGTTGATCACTCGCCCAAGTGATGTTGTCCTTGAAGGCTGGATTGAAGATATGAATGCGCTGATTGCTGGACGCAACTGGAGAATCGGGAGAGTGAATTTTTAGTAGTTCTATAAATGGTCCATCAATGAGAATATCCAACTGGTCCAGCAGATCTTGGGCACCAAGTGGAGCAGATTCTTCTTGTAACTGCTCCAGCGTAAATCCCGTAAATGACATCACATTTAACCCTGCAGCCTTGACCTTGTGGGCCAATTCAGTGAGTGCAGACGCTTGCCAGAAAGGCTCACCGCCAGAAAAAGTAACGCCTTCATTGCGGGGATTGCTGAGAATCTTCTGGGCCAGGATGTCCACAGCTGTTAACTGGTTGATTTCAAACGACCATGAATTAGGATTGAAACAACCCGGACATGCCCGATGACACCCTTGGACCCAGACAACGGCTCGACAACCGGGACCATTCACTTCAGATTCATCAACATATCCCATGATGTTCAGATATCCCGGAGGAATATCCACGAGAGCTATGGGTGACAGGTTATTCTGTATATTCATGGTTTTAGCTACCAATAGATGAGCAGTGTAAGGTTCATCTGGAGTTACGGCTTAGACCAAGCGGAAAAGACTGCCCAACAAGGCCAGAATCTCCCTTTCAGGCTCTGACTATGCTCCACTCAGCACTCAACCGTTAGGTACAAATCCAGGTCGAGTAGATAATCTCTTGGATCAATTATTTAGTCGCTACCATAGCCCTACAATGCATACTGGGCTATGGATTATTGAGTATTGGAAATCGTCTTCAGACGTGGCTCAAGACACGACCCATGACGGAAAAGGACTTCAGGAAAGGGCCAACCATGCGCGGATCTTTAATCATCGAGCTGTAATCGCCCACCTCAAACTTGAGCTTGCCGCTCATGTAGGCCATGCTAAGCCCCATCAGGCTTAAACCCTTGGCTTGCCATTTTTGCCAGTCCTTTGGGGTAGCCCGCAAGTCCCAGTTCAGGGCTTGGTTGGTATAGGGATCCGCTTTGATCGCCCGGCCATTCTCTACTGCGAGAACACCCGTCGGGGTAGCAGTATTGGTGAAACCATAGCCGATGGTGGAATTAAAATTAATGCGTTCTAGTGTATCAGCCAACTCGGGCTCAGCATTCCACTGTTCCAGGTAGGCTTGCATCCACTCAAGTGAGAAAAGTTCATTCATCAATTAACCTCCATTAGCTACTACGAGCTTTAGGTATAACTAAGTTGAACCAATGGTGATGCACTAGTCAGACTGCACTCTTTGGTGCATTTATTCGGTTCAACACTTTAGGTATAAGCAGCCACCGCTTGCCATTCTTGAATCACATCAGGCGAAATATCCAGTACCACCGTTGAGCCACTCGTAGTTGGCAAAGATAATTGCAGTGGAATCACCTCTGACAATTGGGGCAAAATTGGTTGCAAATCATACTGGCCGACATTAGAAGCCAGTGGGCTGTCTGGAGAGATTTCTTGGGTCACATCAGTGGCAGTAAACGTTTGCTCTAAAGATGTTCTCAGGGTTAAGGGATGGGGATGCTCCACCTCGACAGCACCGGGAAAGCCAACCAATCGCAGCTTGAAACTCACCTCCCCATTGGGATAGATGCGTTTAAACGCGATAGCCTGCCAGCTCAACTCATTGCGATCCTTTAAGGTCTGTCGGGACTGGTAGAGCATTTGGTTCGCACTCTCTTCCTGTTGCACTATAAGGGCCGCAGCGGGTGGGGCTGTGAAACGCCCTATTCCCAGAAATACTAGGAAGACCATAACCCCCAATAACAGGAACCAAGACAGCGTTTTGCGAACGTGACATCCCATCCTTCAGAATCCTCCTATAATTGACAGCCACGAGAGCACAGATCCTTACTGAGCTGCTCTCCAAGGACTTCTGCCATTGCCTCTATTTCTGCCCATGCCTTTACCTTGTCCCATCCCTCTCCAGGCGGGCATACCGTTTTCATCTCTGAGGTCAATGTTGGTGTCCCCAGATTTCACTTTGGCAGCAATAATTGTGGGCTGGCTGGCCTCAGTTTTTCTAGAGCCAGTAATTTCGACGGGATCTCCAGACTTGAGATTAAATTGCTGCTCATCAAGATACCAAGATGGCCCTAAATGGACATCTACCGTTTCATCCGACGTTTCTACGGATAAATGCACTCCCTTTCCAGAGCGCCGACCTTGACTAGCAACCTGATCAACACGAACAATCTTGCCACTAATCGTTTCAACAGTATCAGGATTGAAGTCTCTTGGTCTTTGGGAAGTGAGGTGGTGGCCAGGTGACGATCTTGGCATTCCCTGGGCGTAGACCGGAGCAGCGATTATCGCGCCTGCTAAAAGGGCAATTGATATCGAAATTAAAATCCATTTCATTAGAGTTTCCTCCTTTCCTTTATAGATTGAGAAAAATATGGCTAAGTCATTAACAGGCTGGGCAAGGACAGTATCAGACTTATAAAGCTTGAGTCCGTATTACAACCTCAGATGTCTCAGGTGCCATATCGAAGGTTGAAATCGGCGCTAAAGTGCAACCTAATTCAATTATACAGTTAAATAACTATATAGCAATGTAACGATATATTGAACACAATCTTTGTGTCTGTACTGACGCTATTTCATGCGAAACTCAACACTCAAAACTCTTGCAACTTTTAACTTTCAACTCACTTGGAGAACTGTTCCGTTCTCAAGCTTGGGACTGGGATTGACAATTATGCGATCTCCCTTCTCCAGTCCCGAATAGACTTCCACAGATTTACTTGTAAACTGCCCTGTGGTAATGGGATTAAACTGGGCTTGGTGATCTACGACTTTGAATACCCCTGTGACCCCAAATTGCCTGACTAGCGCGTCTTTAGGAATCATAAGGCCCTGACGAGCAGTAGTATTTTGACGAGTAGTGGCTCTGAACTGCAACCGACCAAACATCCCTGGCAGCAAGTCTTGGGTCGTCTTCAAAGCGACCTTAACGGTGAAGTTTCGAGATCTCGGATCGGCAGCAGGGATGATTTGGCTAATGCGACCTGCGATCTGGCGATTGAGTGCATCGATTTGTACTGAGACCGACTGGCCCCGTTGAATCTGCCCTACAAGCGATTCAGGAACATCAACACTCAGTCTGAGTTGTCCGCTGCGTTCCAACTTCACAATCGATTCGCCGGGACCCGCCATTGCCCCCACTTCGGTATATTTGTGGGTGATCACACCTGGGAAGGGGGCAATCACTGTCCCATAGTCAAGGTTGGCTTGAGTTTGCTTGACTTCGGCTTGGGCTTGTTCAACTTGGGCTTGAGCCTGACGGATTTGAGCTTGGGCCTGATTCACGGCAGATTGGGCTTGCTTTACCGTTGTGCGGGATTGAGTCAGACCTGCTTTCGCTTGACTGATGCGGGCTTTAACTACTGATAAGCGGGTATTCGCCTCATCCAAACGAGATTGGCTTACCGCCCCTTCTCGTCGCAGCATAGTCATCCGCTTTTGATGGAGTTGGGCATCTGCGAGTTCGGCTTGCGCTTCAGTCAATTGGGCTTGAACCTCTTGGACACGGGCTTGGGCCTGACTTTTTTGAGCTTGGGCAGTCAGATAAGCTGATTGGGCAATACTGACCGCTGATTGAGCTTGAGGAATCGCAGCAGTGGCTTGCTGCTGTTGGGCTTGAATATCGCGGACGTCGATTTCAGCAATCCGTTGTCCAGCTTGAACGACATCGCCTTCTCGGACTGGCAGTTGCCGAATTTGACCCATTACTCGACTGGTGAGGGTGACCGTTTCAGTCGATTCAACGGTACCCGTGAGGGTCCGATCTACGGCTATAGGTCGTTGAGTGGCGATCGCAGTTTTCACTACTACAGGTGTACTGGCAGCAGCGGGTGTTTCCTCAGGTAGACGCCTATTTAGTAATAGCCAGGCAGTACTACTTGTCATCGTAAACAGTAGGGCAAGCAATCCCCAGCGTTTGAGTTGTGAAGGGGTGACTAAAGACTTTACTTTAGGAGAGATAAAATTCATTGCGATTCCTCTACAACCTCCATCTGAGATTTTTCGGGTTCTGAAGTTGTCAGAGCCTGTTGAGCCCGATGGCAGAGGCTCAGAACCTCCGGTGCAACAATGCGGTAGTAGCGCCATATTCCCTTTTTGCGGCAGGCGACTACTCCAGCATCTTTCATCAGCCGCAGATGTTTAGAGGCATTGGCCTGATGCAAACCCGTCTGTTGGCAAATGTCTTGCACACTCCGTTCTTGATTACAGAGAGTGGATAGAATCTGCAAGCGAGTGGGTTCACCCAGGATTTTGAAATGTTGTGCCAGTTGCTCCAGATCATGAGGATGAATAGTCATGACCATTGCCTCCCGTGGTCAAGTGAGCGAGCCTTCAATGACTCAGGACATCCTTGGGGACAGTGTGAGGTTCAGGCACTGCTTCTAACAGAGATAGACCCACAGCCTTTAAACCTAAGCGCTCAAACCAAGGAACAGCAGACCCACAACGCATTTTGGCCAGGAAATAGCGCTCAAAAGCTGTTTTCATCCAACCGACCCAGCGACCGCCTAGTGTAATAGCACGGCGTCGCTGCCCCGTCTCTGGATCAGGTAAAACAGGGTCGGCCAAAAAGAGTAATCCCGTGTCTCCAAAATCCGCAAAGCAAATCGCTTCTAAGGTGGGCGCGACAGGGGGTGAAAAGACTGCCCCTAGCTCCAAAGCAATGTTGTGGGCTACAGCCATCCCCATAGCCTCGACCATTTGCCCTGTCTTTGGCACCCCAATGGGAATGGGGGTTGCCTCTGGAGGGGCCAAATGGGTCACGACACCTGCACCGTAGACTGACGGGAAAACGGGATGTCGATAGGTAGGCAATATGGGAATGAACCCCTTGGTATCCCCCAAACCTGCTGCCTCGCGGACAAATCGTGGACCCCGAAACTGAGGGAGCAGCATCGCATACCGGAAGGGTAATGTATGACCGTTCGCTAAGTAAATGTCCTGGGAAGTGATGCGAATGATGGCTGAGTTTTCCAGGACTTCCACCTCCCTTTCGGCCATCAACTGGGTTACCAGTTGACTAGAGTTGGCCATCCCCCCAATCCCCAGATGCCCCGCATAGGGTTCTGGCGTCACAAAGGTAATGGGAACCTGGTCACGCAATCCCTGCTGACGAAGAATATAATCCGCTAACAAGGCAAACTCATAGGCGGGGCCAAAGCAGCTTGCCCCAGGGACTGCACCGACGACCAAGGGGCCTGGATTCTGCAACAAATCTTGCCAAGCAGCATTGGCCATTAAGGCATGGTGAGGATTACAGACCGATTGGGTAAATCCATTGTCGGGTCCCAATCCGGGTACGGCATCTAACGCCAACTCAGCCCCCGTAGCAACAACCACATAGTCATAGTCCAACGATTGAGAGTTAGTGTGGACGGTTTGAGTATGAGGATTAAGCTGGGTCACTGCTTCGGGTAGCCATTCAATTCCCCGTTTCGTCACCAGCTCCTCCACCTCTAGCTGAACCTGCTCCAGTGGCGTCAAACCCAGACCCACCCAAGGTAGGGAAGGAAGAAAGGTGAATTTGGGCGTGTTGGAAAGGAGTGTAATTTTATGTTGGCGGGGTAACAGATACCTCAGTTCGTAAGCAGTCGGCAACCCAGCCAGCCCAGCACCAATGACAACAATATGGGCCATATTTATTCCTCCCGAAAGGATGGGTCTTAAAAAAGCTTTTAGTCAAATTTGTGAACTAGCTGCAAATTTTATCTTGAGCTTTATATACTATATAACTAACTAATGATATAGTCAAATTATTTTAGCTTTGTCTTCAATCCTAGTCTTAGAACCAACCTTACTCGAACTTAGATGTGACTGCACTTGTTGAATACAACATTCTGTCTCTGATTTACATAGAAAGGGCTAGAGCTATCAGCAGGCAATGATAATGTTCTAGATTCGCTTTCCTATTTTGTCTTCTATCCAAAGATAGATTCATGTAAATAACTAAATAGCTATACTATTAATTAGCTGAAGTACAGTTATAGAATGAGCCTTTCTTCAGGTGGCTTTTTGATATTGCAGTAGAGCTGGGACGCTAATTAATAGAAAAGCTTAGACATAGTCTGACGGTTTATGAACATAGTTTTACAGACCATGCACTAAGCTCATTCCTAGCGTTGACAACGCTCAAATGCTCTCCCAGCATACATTTATCTGATGCAAAGCAATATCTTTATCCCTTACCATCACATGAAAACACCTTGTTGCTTTAATTGCTAGTTAGTTATATAATCATAAATGTGATTTTTTATCAATTCCTCAATCTACACATTTAGGAGGAAGTAACCATGTCTACGAATGTTGGAATTGTTGACCGTCTGTTACGCCTGAGCTTGGGAGGGCTTTTGCTCTATTTGGGGCTTGGAATTTATGGATTTATGGCGGTACAGCTCTAGGCGTTGGCTTAGCGATCTTTTCCGCTATCCCAGCACTCACGGCCCTTGTCGGCGTTTGCCCTCTCTATGGCTTACTAGGTATCAAAACCTGTCAGTCATAAGGGGTAAGGACTAACCATTTGACTGCTTTGAACAAAACCTCACGCTGAAAAAATCACCTTACCGTTACGGAGGTAAATATATGGTGGATGATAGTCTTCCCTTTGAATCTTCTTTAAGTTCCAAGAGCGATTCTCCCCTTGAAGAGGCGTCTCCCGTCCATCCGATTGATGACAAACTTTTGATAGAAAGTCCATCAATGTCGCGACGGCAACTGCTCAATTTTCTGACGGGCTCCGTGGTCGCCATCACAGCCGGATCGGTCTTATACCCTGGGGCTAAATTTTTCATTCCCCCTTCTGAAGAGAACGACAGTGGTGCCGTTCTCGCCAAGGACATTCACGGTAAACCCATCCCCGCCCAACAAGTTTTAGCAAATCCACCGGGGACCCGTGCCCTGATTGCGGGCCTTGCGGGAGAGCCCACCTATTTAACGGTTCAAGATGATGGCACGCTATCTGAGATGGGAGTAGTGGACAACTGCACCCACCTCGGCTGTACATTTCCCTGGAATGAGGTGGATCAACAGTTCCAATGTCCCTGTCATGGGTCTCGATTTGCCCCTGATGGTTCGGTGCAACGGGGGCCAGCGAACCGTCCACTGAAGTTATCTCGGGTTTGGGTAGACGGAGATGCAATCTGGATTGCGCCCTGGAACGACATTGATCCACGAACGGGGGAAACACCTTGGTGGGTGAAAAATCCCAACCCCTCTCAACCCACTGATGTTGCTAAAACGGAGCTTGCCAAAGAAATGATCCAACTGAATGAGTCTTTGAGTGTCGCCACGACACAGTTAAGTCCAAACCAACTGAAACAGGCAGCCCAAGCGGGATATCAATCTGTATTGAATTTGAGATCGCCCAATGAACCTGGCTTTCTAGAAAATGAACAGCAATTGGTGGAAAGCGTAGGACTGCAGTATGCCCATATTCCAGTCAATCCAGCGCAGATCACGGATTCGTTAACCGATCAAGTGCTGGTAACGATAGGCCAGTTGAAGAAACCCATATTAATTCATTGCAAAAGCGGTGTGAGATCTGGGGCAATGGCGTTGATATTTATGGCCCAGAATGAGGGGCTGACAGCGGATAGAGCGTTATCAATTAGCAAGGAATTAGGCATCGGCTTGGATGCTCAACCGCAAATCAAGCAGTTTGTCCACCATTACATTGACGTACATAGGCAAGCCTACACAGCAGCTTAAGCACGTTACCCAATAGCACCATAGCTATTTAATTGATTCAGTGAGGATCCTGGTGAAACTCAAGACCGACTGTATAAAAATGATCTTACTTCTCAACCAGGTGGAGTGTGGATGGTATTTGAATGAAGACCATGAATTGAATGTCTGCATTGACAATCATCATCGAATTTTAGTCTTGTCGCAAGAGACTGTAAATTATTTTGTGTAAGCGGTTTAAAGTACATCCAGATTGAAGGAGACCGCTTTGAAGAAACAACGCCACTCAGATCCTAAAGTTGAGCAACTGCTTGATGAATTGATGCAGGACTACAAGAGTCCTGAGCAGATATTGGGAGAGGAGGGATTAATCAAGCAACTCTCAAAACGCTTGATTGAGCGAGCCTTACAAGCAGAATTGGCTAATCATCTACAAAACACTCCTAAGGGAGAGTCACCATCGTCTTCAAAATCGGTGAATAGCCGCAATGGATATTTCGCTAAAACAATTCAAACTGAACAGGGTGCCTGCTACCTCCAGATCCCTCGCGACCGATTGAGTGAATTTGAACCCATTATTGTCCCTAAAGGCCAGCGTCGTCTGGCCGGTCTGGATGACAAGATTTTGGCCCTGTATGCGCGAGGCAACAGTACCCGAGATATTCAAGCCCAGCTGGAAGAGTTGTATGGAATCGAGCTATCCCCTACCCTGATTTCACAAGTTACCGATGCCGTTGCGGATGAAGTCCGTCAATGGCAAACTCGTCCATTGGATACGCTGTATCCCATCCTGTTTTTGGATGCGTTGTACGTGAAAATCCGCCAAGAAGGACGGGTCAAAAGTCGGGCAGTTTATGTGGTGTTAGCCATTAACCTTGATGGCCACAAAGAAGTCTTGGGTTTATGGATTGGACCACAGGAACGCGAGGGAGTGAAGTTCTGGCTCCAGGTCTTGACGGATCTCAAAAATCGGGGACTACAAGATGTTTTTATTGCTTGCGTAGACGGATTGACAGGCTTTCCAGAAGCCATTGAAACCCTCTATCCTCAAACTCGTGTGCAGCTGTGTATTGTCCACCTGATTCGCAATTCCCTCAAATATGTTAGTTGGAAACACCGCAAAGAAGTTGCAGCTGATCTCAAACCGATTTATCAAGCTGCAACAGTCTGCGAAGCGGAGGATGCTCTGACTCGCTTTGCAGACAAATATGATCAGCTCTATCCCACCATCAGCCAAATCTGGCTCCGTCATTGGGAGCGAGTGATCCCTTTGTTTGATTACCCGCCTGACATCCGCAAGGCCATTTACACCACCAATGCGATTGAATCAGTCAATCGTAGTCTCAGAAAGGTTTTGAAAACGAAAGGCGCATTCCCAGATGAAACCTCTGTCTTCAAACTGCTCTATCTTGCCCTCAACAATATTTCCAAAAAATGGACGATGCCTATTCGAGATTGGAAAGCGGCTCTAGCAAGATTTGCTATTGAGTTCCCTGAACGCTTTCCCATTGACTAAATGATTGAGCTTACACAAAATTCTTGACACTCCCGTCGCAAGCGTTAGCAGCTCATCAGCCTGTTAGCGCCAACATGGATGAGGATCATCTAAATAGGGTTTGCTGAAAAAGTAAATTGAGCTAATTCCTGGCATCAAATCGTACAATCAACCCAGTTGTGACGGCCAGGGCCATATTCCTTCACTGGCCCTAGAAAAGCCCCAAGGCAGCCCTGGCAGCTCCATAACGCTTTCCAACACCAGCAATCCCACCCAAAAATGAATGATAAAAGGTGGCGGAGCCACCGCTCTAGATTCATCACCAAGAACGTGATAGCAATCGCACTAGCAGCCGTATCCGCTAACTTCGCCATCACTCGATTCAAGCCAAATCTTCGCTTGGCCTGCCCAAACTTGCCCTCAATTTGGACTCTCACCTTTTCGTCCTCCCGTGCTTGTTGCTTGAGTTGGCCCTGCACCTGGGGGTCTTGTTGAGGTCTTCCTAACGGTGGTCCACTCAATCGGATACCTCGAGCTTTACACCATCGTCGATTAGCTCGGGTTCGATAGATTTGGTCGGCATGGACTGAGAGAGGATAATGGCCAAAGCGACGATGAAAAGCTTCCACTTGATATTGAAGATGCTGGGATTCATTGAACGCATCCCAGCTTAAACGTTCCAGAAACACACATCCGTTGACACAACTGAGGGATAGCTTGGCCCCAAACTCAACAGGTACTCCAGCTTTGCCTCGGACCATCGGTCGGACATGAGGCTGAGTGAGGCTGACAATACGGTCATCTACTCGACGCACGTGCTGTTGATACATCCACTCTTGCTGTCGAAAGACTTCATGAATCACCAGCAACAGACGGTACTGTCGCCGGGACAGTCGGGACAGAGACGCTCCTAAAGCTATCAATCCATCAATGTGGGCTAGATTCCGACGCACATAGCCCAACTGCTGACGAATCCCTTTACGAATCAGCTTGCGACTCGGTTGACGTTTCTTGGCAATGGCCAGATAAGCTTTGCGGGCCTTTTGGCGGTAGGTGCGAGGTTTGCCCTTGAGAGACAGCATGACTTGAGCATATAAAGCATCAAGGATGGCTTCACTCGCTTTGCGGGCATCATTGAGCAGATCTAAGTCTGTCGGATAGCGAATATCGGCTGGCGCACAGGTCGCGTCTATCAACAATTGGCCCTGGTTGGGAGGGGCAGGAGGCTCATCTTCGTCATCTTCAGGAGAAGGAGATGACTCAGGGGACATCACAACAGGAGAACCCTCAGATGCGAGCACTGATTCCACGACTGCGTCGTTGACTTGAGTCAGCAGCTCTAGATTCAACCGTTGGCGAAAGTGAACCAGCATGGAGGCATCAAACGGAGCACTCTCTCGATATTCACTAAAACCCAGAAAGTACTGCAAGTAGGGGTTCTCTCGAATCTGTTCTACGGTCTCTGCGTCGGATACACCCAATTTCTCTTTGATGATTAAGGTCCCTAAGGCCACACGAAAGGGTTTGGCAGGTGCCCCCATGGTCTGACTGAATTGGTCTGCATATTCTGATTCAAAGCTTTCCCAGGGAATCAGCTCGGCGAGTTTGACCCAGCGATTCTCTTCTGATAGTTTGCCTCCGAAGGGCAAGTAGAAGTTTTCAAAGGACAGTTGACCGGGGGATGGACGACGATACATTGGGGTGCATGTGCAAGGGTTTTGAGTATTTTGAACGATTTTCCTTGCACTTCTCAAGGGCACTCAACACTTGGATACACTGCAAATATTCAACCTTAGACTTTCGAAGCAAGCCCTAAATATCCAGTTTAAAGCTGACGCACCTTTGGAAACTGCGGCTTAGCCAGCAAATCAATAGTCAACTCGTGAAATAAGGAGGTCATTGATGACACCCTCTAATTCAACGCCAACTTACACTAACCTATCACCCCAAAAGTGGGGACAGTTACCCCATCCACCATTGCTGATTGATGTTCGCAGTGGTGCAGAATATGCCATGTTCCATGCCCCCCATGCTGTAAATTTCAGTCTTCATCGACTCCTGCTCGGCAAGATACCTGGGTTACGGAGATGGGCTTGGCCCGCCTGGTTCAGAGATTTGACCCACGATCAGCCAATTGCACTCATCTGTTTGACGGCTCATCGCAGTCCTATTGCTGCGTCTCAACTCTCCAAAGCTGGGTTTACGCAAATTTTCAACATCACAGGTGGCATGATGCAATGGCGTCAATTGGGCCTAGAAACTGTCTCAGGCAGCCAACCTATCCCTGATACCCCAGCTCAGGGATGCGTGGAGGAAGGATCTAAAGCCTAACTCCACTGCAAGACTCAATGATATCCACAAACACATGTTTGAAAAGGAGTATTCGTTATGTCTACCACGATTCAGACTCGAACTAGGTTTTCCCTCTTCTCAGCCTGGGACCAAGTCTGTGACTGGATTACCAGTACTCACAATCGACTATACATTGGCTGGTTCGGAGTATTGATGATTCCGACGCTGCTCGTCTCGGCCATTACCTTTATACTCGCTTGGGTGGCAGCTCCCTCCGTGGATATGGATGGGATTAGAGAACCTGTGATTGGTTCTCTAATGGGTGGAAACAATATGATTACCGCAGCGGTGATTCCCACCTCAGCCGCCATTGGTTTGCATTTGTATCCCCTATGGGATGCCACTTCCATAGATGAATGGCTTTACAACGGTGGTCCCTATCAACTGATTATTCTCCATTTCCTAATCGCCATTTGGGCCTATTTAGGACGACAGTGGGAATATAGCTACCGCATTGGGATGCGACCCTGGATTGCCATGGCCTTTTCTGCTCCAGTGGCTGCTGCCACGGCTGTGCTGCTGGTGTATCCGATGGGGCAAGGGAGCTTCTCTGAAGGGCTGCCCTTGGGGATTGCAGGCACCTTCCACTTTATGATGGCGGTTCAAGCGGAACATAATATCTTGATGCATCCGTTTCATATGTTGGGGGTAGTCGGTGTCTTTGGTGGAGCCTTCCTCAGTGCCATGCATGGCTCTTTAGTCACCTCCAGCTTGGTTCAGGAAACCTCTAGCCTGGAGTCGGTGAATATGGGGTATAAATTTGGCCAACAGGAAGCCACCTATAATCTATACTGCCAACGGCTGAGAGCTTAACATTTCAGATTGAGCTATAACTCTCTCTACCAAGGAATTTAAAGCTCATGTAACAAGCAAACTTTCAACTCGTTCGGAGTATACTCGCGGGACATGCTGGGTACTTAGGACGCCTATTGATTCCTGGTATTGCCTTTCGCAATAGCCGTTCCATTCATTTTCTATTGGCGGTACTGCCCACGATCGGGATCTGGTTTGCCGCTTTAGGCATCAGCACGATGGCATTCAATCTGAATGGGTTTAATTTTAATCACTCTCTGCTCGATAGCAGTGGACGACCCATTCGCACCGAAGCTGATCTCCTAAATAGGGCCACGCTGGGGCTACAGGTGATGCATGCTGTCAATGCTCACAATTTCCCCTTAACGCTAGCCTCAACCGATTCTATGGAAACTCCTACGATTCCAATAATGACGAGCTAAAGACACTTTGAGAAGGAGATCGCTAAGCAGGTTGAGGCTGAAGCAATCTCCTTCTTATTTAGTATCTCGATGATTGTTGGACAGACTTTTGCTAGATAGGTTGGCACTTCACAAGTATCCCCAACTTATCTGTAAGGCTTGAGCTGGAGACTCATATTCAAACAGGAATTTGTGAAATGGTTTCTCAGTTGTCAGTCAAAGAGAAATCTGGCTCGAAGTTAATGATTCCTGTCCAAGAACCGTCTACTTCGATTACCACGTTCCCGCTGACTGCGATCTCAGGTCAAAACGCGATTAAATTGGCACTACTTCTAGCAGCCGTTGATCCGAGTCTTGGAGGCATTATTATTTCTGGACGTCGGGGCACAGCGAAATCCGTGATGGCTCGGGCAATCCACGACTTACTCCCTCCGATTACAGTCATTCAAGGATCGTGCTGCAATTGTGACCCCCAACACCCAGAAGAGTGGGACGATCAAACCCTTAGAAGAGCGCATGCCGCAAAAGACGTCCAGAACGGCAGGCTGCCTACAGCAGTGATACCCACTCCTTTTGTCCAGGTACCACTGGGAGTCACCGAAGACAGGCTCTTAGGCTCAGTGGATGTCAGTCAGTCCATCCGCAAAGGAGAACCCGTTTTCCAACCTGGGCTAATGGCTCTAGCTCACCGAGGGATTCTCTACGTCGATGAGATTAACTTGCTAGAGGATCAGATTAGCAACTTGCTGATGACGATTTTGGCAGCAGGCCAGAACCAAATCGAACGCGAAGGAATTAGCTTTCAACATCCCTGTCAGCCCCTATTCATTGCCACTTATAATCCTGAGGAAGGAGAGCTGAGTGACCATTTTAGCGATCGCTTTGCCTTTACTCTGTCCGCTGATCAAGTCTTGGGTTTGGACACACGGGTACGGGCGGTTGAGCAAGCTATCCAGTATGCAGAAACCCCTCAAGCTTTTTTGCAGCAGTATCAAGAAGACATTGAGGACCTCAAAACTCAAATTCTCCTAGCACGGGAATGGCTTAAGGAGGTCCAGATTCAACCTGATCAGATTGAATATCTCGTGCGCGAAGCGAGTCGAGGGATGGTAGAGGGGCATCGAGCTGAATTATTCGCGTTGCGCATTGCTAAAGCTAAAGCTGCCCTAGATGGCCGCTTGGTGGTCAATGCTGAGGATTTACGCTGTGCCGTAGAGTTTGCGATTATTCCTCGATCAACCCTAATTGACTTGCCCCCAGAGTCAACTTCACCGCCTCCACCAGCAGACTCAGCCGAATCCCAACAGGACCCAGACGAGACTCAAGAGCAGGAACCCTCAGAAGAGGAGCCACTGAGGATTCCAGAAGAATTTATCTTTGACGCAGAAGGGGTGATTCTCGATCCATCTGTGCTGTATTTTGCCCAGTTGGCTCATCGGCGGCGCGGAAAAGCGGGTGGGCGGGGATTGATTTATTCCCAAGATCGGGGTCGCTATGTCAAACCCATGTTTCCCAAAGGGAACATTCAGCGAATTGCCGTGGATGCCACATTAAGAGCCGCTGCACCCTATCAAAAAATTCGCCATCGTCGCCAACCGGGTCGTCGAGTAATCGTTGAGGAGCAGGACATTCGCACCAAGCGCTTAGCCCGCAAAGCTGGTGCCCTGATTATTTTTGTGGTGGATGCCTCGGGTTCAATGGCGTTAAATCGCATGGAAGCTGCCAAAGGAGCCGCTTTGCAGATCTTGGCAGAAGCCTATCGCCATCGAGATCAAGTTGCGCTCATTGCCTTTCGAGGTGAACAAGCCGAGGTGTTGCTCCCCCCAACCCGCTCCATTGCAGCGGCTCGCAGGCGACTAGAACATCTGCCCTGTGGAGGAGGATCACCCCTAGCCCATGCCTTAGCACAGGCAATTCATGTGGGGCAAAATGCGCTGCAATCTAAGGATGTGAACCAGATAGTCATCATTCTAATTACCGATGGTCGAGCCAATATTTCCTTATCCCAGTCCTTAGGGCAACCCGCTCAAGAAACCGAAAAACAAAATATCAAAGATGAGGTACTGGAGATAGCCACCAAACTCTATTCATTCGGTCTGCAACTATTGTTGATTGATACAGAAAATAAGTTTATTTCTACAGGATTTTTAGCTGAGGTGGCTCAGCATGCCTGTGGGAAATACTATCAACTCCCCAAAGCCAGCCAACGAGATATTGCAG
Source organism: Acaryochloris sp. CCMEE 5410 (assembly GCF_000238775.2). Classification (NCBI taxonomy): domain Bacteria; kingdom Bacillati; phylum Cyanobacteriota; class Cyanophyceae; order Acaryochloridales; family Acaryochloridaceae; genus Acaryochloris; species Acaryochloris sp. CCMEE 5410. Next base: position 164,988 of record NZ_AFEJ02000006.1, read on the forward strand.
CAATGACCCAGGCTGCCCTGCACGAGGTTGCCTGAGTTTCTGCTTGGCCTTTATATAGTATGCGACCCGTTTTGGTCGTTAAGAGATTTTCGTACTCACTTTCCAACGAAGTTATAAGGGTTTCAGAGATTTCTAACCTGCTATTATCAATAACAGTAAGTTAAAATACTTGGTAATAGAATCCTTGCTCCAAAAGCATTTCAGCCTTAGCGACCAAAACGGGGCCAGTGTTATGAAAAGGCCGTTAAGGGGTTATTCCTCATCTAGCGGTAAACCAGCTCGGATCTTACCTTTGCCAAAGTAACGACCAAACTGGAGTTCATAAACTTCGTCTTCGTCTTGGGTTTCTACCACTAAATCACTGCGAGGATAGCTAACGCACAATAGTGCATACCCTTTTTTCTGTAGCTCCAGGGATAGCCCCATGGCTTCCGGTTGGTGTAAGTCTCCAGATAAAACTCTAATGGCACAGGTTGTACAAGCCCCATTCCGGCAGGCAAACGGTAACTGCTTCCCTTCTTTCTCAACACTCTCTAAGATATAGTGCTCTTCAGGGATTTGCAGTTCATACTCATTACCAGTATGGCGGTCCCGGATCCGAATCTTAAAAGTTTGCATACCATTTCATGTGGGTTCAGATTTCGCGAGCATAGCTTAACTGGTCATGGTTAAAAGCAAGGTAACACTTTTGATTTAATAGAATAGCTTAAAACTATTGTCAGATATATGCTTCAGGGATTTTGCTCGTCATAGAAGTGTTGCCCTGGCATCCTAGAACTTGAATCATGCCCAGTACTTTACTATTTTTGGATATTCTTCATGGTGATTTACGTTGGCAACCTCTCCTCCTATGGCGCTACCGCATATAAGTCATTAAAGAACAGCGAGGGATGCTAAGGGATCGGGGATAGCTTTTGAGGGAGCTTGAAACTCACCCATGTAGACATATTCCAAACGCAGTTTCAACCAGGTTACAAAGTTTGGATTAGTCGAAATTACAGCTGCACAGGGTTGTGGACATTTAGCTTTAATTGCGCGCATTTTGGGTAGTTCCAAAAATGTGGGCTGTTTTACAACCCAAAAGTCAATCTCTTTATTCTTCCCTTGGTAATAGCGATGACGTTCCTTGAGAACTTCCTCAAATGGTTCTTCTTCAAAGAGATAGTGTTGACTGGCAAGAACGTAGTGGTAAGTTTGCATGGCTTAGAACAGATAGTAATGAATAAGGCTAAGAACGTTTATGGATAGACCTATGCAAATATTCCTTCAGTACATCAATAATTTTGGGTAGCCAAGGAATTGAAAATAGAGTAATTCCAATTCGGAGTTGATGCTCCATGAACAGTGCCCGGCTAGCCAACTAACTATTCATCGCACTCGGTCACTAAATCACATAGCTTCAACAACAATTCTCTTAATCATAATTACAACTATATCACTATATAAGCAACAATTTATACTTACTGAACTTTTATAGAAATGAAACATTACGACAATCATTACTAGCCTTAGCACACCCAGCTATCACGGAGATAATCGCTGAATTTCCCAGAATTTCTCCTCTTTTTTCGTATACAAAAATCGATCATGTAGGCGATTGAGTCGAGCTTGCCAAAATTCAAAACTATGGGGAGCAACCCGATACCCACCCCAAAAAGAAGGTAAAGGGATTTCACCCGTGCGGAACTTCTGTTTCATCTCTTCAAATTTTGAATCCAGTACTGCGCGGGAGGAAATTGCAGAACTTTGATGAGAACACCAAGCTCCAACTTGACTCCCGCGAGGTCGAGTTGCAAAGTATCTCAGAGATTCTGTGGTTGGAATTTTGGTAGCGGTGCCCAAAATTTGGACTTGACGGTTTAGCGCGATCCAAAGAAACAGTAGCGAAACCTGTGGGTTTGCCTCTATGTGACAAGCTTTTCTGCTGGTGTAGTTGGTGAAGAAGACAAAGCCATTAAAATCAAAGGACTTTAGAAGCACTGTTCTCATAAAGGGCTGTGCTTCACGAGAAACGGTTCCTAATATCATGGCATTTGGTTCTGAGATATTGGCTTCACAAGCTTGTTGAAACCAGCATTCAAATTGGGCTACTGGATCCTGATCTAGGTCCTGTAGCTGGAGTCCAATTTTGTTGAGTTTATCCCAAGCCATTTAAGCGATTCATGATGATATAGATCAATGAATAAAGAGGAGGCATCAGAGAGGGAAGGGGAATTGCTGATGTCTTTTACTCAGTATCAATTAACTCGACTGCTGGAAGAGCAGTCTTTACAGTACTTCCCGGTATCCCTTGCCGGGTCACTAGATCAAATGCAGGCTCCCCGATCTCAGCTTTCACCTCAGCCTCCAGTTCTAGCATGACCTCACGGTTGAATTCGAAGGCAACATTGGCTTCAAGAACAATCCGTTGAATGGTTGCTTGATTAAGGGGCAGACTATTGAGAGTATCTCGGTATTTGGCTTTGAACATACGTCTAGCTTCGAGCGTTGGGAGTCGCTCAAATTCATACAACCCTGTGCCTTTACCGGGAGGTAACTCTAAGGCGGTGCGAATGATCTTTTTCAGGCTTTGCCCGCCCGACAAATCCCCCAAATAGCGAACGTAGGCATGGGCAACTAGCAGTTCCGGTGAGTGCGCAGCAACGTCCCTAATCTTCTTGACATAGGCTAATCCAGCCTTCGAAGGCTGGATTAGGTCGCGCCATTGTTCACCATAGTAAAAGGCTAAATCTTGCTCCAAGTTGGTGGTGCGATTCAGCTCAGGGAAATAGATCGCACCCACTACTGCATGATTTTGATGACGCTGAAGTACTTCTTCTAGTGTGCTGTAGACGTAATACAGATTAGCAAGCAATTTGCCAAAAGGCTCACGCACTACAATTCCTTTAAGAACACACTTCATAAAAGCCGTATTCTCAGCAGTAGTATGAGACTGTTGTGTGCCGTCCCTTAGTCGGGATGCAAGATTGCTGGCCATAGACTTTAACTTCCTAGATCATGAATTACTGATCGGGATATATTTGTAAGAAATTGTTTGTCTCGCATTCATGGAGGAGCGATTTAGGCTCTGATAAATTCGCCTGGATTACCAGATCGAATAGATACTGATAAAACTCTTCTAACTGACAGCCCTGTTCACCCAGTCCTGGGGCTTAAGAAATATTTCATAAAGCTGAGCTTCAGGGGTATTGGGCTCCGGAGTATAGCCATACTCCCAACGCACTTGTGGTGGCAGGGACATCAGAATGGATTCTGCCCTACCGTCCGTTTGCAGCCCAAACAAAGTTCCGCGGTCATAAACGAGGTTAAACTCCACATAGCGTCCCCGACGGTAAGCTTGAAACTGCCGCTGTCGATCGCCATATTCCATTCCTTGTCGTCGTTCTACTATAGGTAGATAGGCGGGCAAGAAAGATGCTCCACAACTGTTAATGAAAGCAAATAATCCTTCCCAGCCACAATCGATAGTACCGATACGATTGCTATATTGTGCTGCTGCACCTTCGAGGTCTGGCCCTTGATAAAGTTGACCTCGACCATCCTGATAGTCAAAAAATATACCACCGATACCCCGTGCTTCTTGACGGTGTTTTAGATAAAAATATTCATCACACCAACGCTTGAAGGTCGGGTAAAATTCAGGATGATGTGGATCACAAGCTTGTTTAAGGGTTTGGTGAAAGTGAATCGCGTCCTCTGAGAATGGATAGTAAGGGGTTAAATCTGCACCCCCACCAAACCACCAAACCGGACCGGCCTCAAAATAACGATAGTTAAGATGCACCGTCGGTATATAGGGGTTACGCGGATGCAGCACCATGGACGTACCTGTGGCAAAAAAATCGTGACCCACTGCCTCAGGACGCTGATTCAAAATCGCTGGTGGCAGAGTACTTCCCCAGACTTCAGAATAGTTGACTCCCCCTTGCTCAAAGACTCTACCGTTCTGAATAACACGAGTCCGTCCACCGCCCCGTTCTGGACGCTGCCAGCAATCTTCTTGAAAACGAGCTTGACCATCTAATTGCTCTAGTCCTTGACAGATCTGATCCTGTAAATCTTGCATAAACTGCTTTACTCTTTGCCGAGAATCTACAGGTGGAGAACTATTGAGAGTGACAGTAGGCGAAGTATGAGAGGAAAAGTTATCCAGAGTGGGATTGGAGTTTCTCGTTCGAGTGACAAGCTGTGCCATATCAATATTGCAATTCAAAATTACTATATAACTGTATAGCTAAAATAAAATGCAATTGTTTGAATTCATAAAAAGTCACAAATATAGTAATTGCTTCTATGTAACTGGGTTAAACAAGAAGCGAATACTTACAGCGGGTACTCAATTAAATTACTTTGATGATGGTGATATGAATCAATAATAATTCAAGGCTAGCTAAATCTGGTAATCTACTAGTCCCACTAAGGTTTAGAAAGAAGAGAAGAATTTAGCCTTTACAGTTATAGCGCCAACTATATTAGATAAAGAAAGGGCCTCAACAGACATTGAATTGAGGTCGTCAAGGCAAACTTTTGTAAAACAAGGCTAGATCCTCTATTCAGCTATAGTCTAATATAACTGAGTAGTTATTTTAATGTACTCATGGTCAATACCCTGTCACCGTCACCCCAAACTGACCTTAAGCTGAGCACAAAGAAAGCAGCGATTGAAGAGAGCGTTCTGACCCCTCGGTTTTATACGACCGACTTTGATAAGACTGCCAAGCTAGATCTCTCTGCCCAAGAGGCTGAGCTGAAGGCGGTTTTGGAGGAGATGAAAGCAGATTATAACCAACGCCACTTTGTTCAGGATCAAGAATTCAAACAGTCTTGGGACCATATACAAGGTGAGGAGAGACAGGCTTTCATTGATTACCTGGAGCGGTCTTGTGTCTCAGAATTTTCTGGATTTCTCCTTTTTAAAGAGTTGTCTCGCAGGCTTAAAGGCCGCAGCCCCTTGCTGACAGAGATTTTCCAGCTGATGGCCCGTGATGAAGCCCGCCATGCAGGTTTCATTAATAAAGCAATGGCAGATTTTAATATCACGCTGGAGCTTGGGAAATTAACGAAAGAGCGTACATATACGTTCTTTCCCATTGAGTGGGTACTCTATACGGTTTACCTCTCAGAAAAAATTGGCTATTGGCGTTATATCCTCATCCATCACCAGTTAGAAAAACACCCTGAACATCAGTTCTATCCGATTTTCCGTTACTTTGAGCCTTGGTGCCAAGATGAGAATCGACATGGTGACATTTTTAAAGCACTGATTCGCTCCCAGCCTAAACTTTGGAAAACTTGGCAATCAAGACTTTGGAGTCGCTTCTTTCTGTTGACAGTCTTTGCCACTCATACCCTGACGGTACATGAACGTACTAAGTTTTATGAGATGTTGGGGCTGGATGCCGCAGAATTTGACGCTGATGTGATTCGCCACACCAACGAAACGGCTAAACGGGCATTTCCTTCTGTGTTGGATGTGGATCATCCTGATTTCTTTCCTCGGCTGGAGAGGTGCTCTGATAACAACATCAAAATGAAAGCGATTGACAGCAGTAATCAGCCTCAGGTTATTAAGTTCTTCCGAAAGTTACCATTGATAGTAGGAACATTCTGGTATTTGATGCAGATTTATCTTGCTAAGCCGATCGATGCTGAACTGCTTAGAGGTACGGTGCGTTAAGCCATGGGATGCAAACTCAAGCCTGATTGGACTGGGGAGAACTTACTTTCCAACTTTGTTAATCACTTGATCCAAATTAAGCCCATCTATGCAGCGATGAAATATCAGGCCAGGCAGGTCTTGATTAAAACTGCAGAACAAAATGGCATTCCCTGGCCTCAAAACTACCAGTCGCTTGAATCGTCTGGTACGAAGGGGGTTCTGGAAAAAATCACCAACCCATCTGTGAGTTATCCCGATTACTATCTGGTCCCCTTTCACGCTTATTCTGCAGGCAACTTATGTTGGAAGGCAGCTTTTGAAGCACCTTCAGCCATTCAATCAATGGCATTACGGGTATGGCCTAAAGAAAATTTGAGTTGGCAAATAGCACAAGATAGATTGCGCCACAGCTTCCACCATGCTTTGAAAAAATATGGTCTTCATCGGGTTACTAATATCCCTGATATGGGTTGTTCAGTTGGCATCCAACTCAGGCTCTACATCGCTATTACATCGGTCGCCAAGATACCAAAGTGGAAACGGTAGGTTTAGACTTATCATCCTATATGCTTGCGGTTACCAAAACTCTGGATATTCAATCAGAGATTACTTCCTGAATCCATGCCCAAGCAGAAGATACCGGTTTACCTGACGAGTCCTTCGATATGGTGTCATTGCAATTTGTCACACACGAATTACCTCGCTAAGCAACCCAAGATATTTTCCGAGAGGTACTGAGGATTTTGCGTCCAGGCGGGTGCCTTGCACTCGTCGATACAAATCCCACATCACCTGTAATTCAGAATCTTCCACCTACACTCTTTACCTTGTTAAAAAGCACAGAACCTTGGAGTGATGACTTTATACGTTTGACATGGAAGCCGCAATGACTGCAATTGGTTTTGAGCAAATTAATACGGTTGCTAGCGATCCTCGACATCGAACTATTGTAGGCACAAAACCAAATATTTAACTTGATGCAAGAGTAAACAGCATGGTTGAAAGCTGTAGGATCTCAGAGCAACAATTTTATCTATTTAGAAAATCTTTACAACTTTTATCCAGTAGTAGTTGCAGCCTGCCCAGTTGAGTGACAATTACGTAGACAGAGGTTGTCAATTGCATAGTCTTCTCTAGGAATCAGAATCTAGTTCAATCCAGAGATCACATCTGCAGAGAGAGCATCAGTCACTTTCGATTTTTTATATCCCCATACAGGAAAGACACTAGGGTTTGTACTCCTACGCAATTAGGAACCTCTAGTGCCAGCTCCTATTAAACCTCAACAGGTTCATCTTTATATGCAGACAAAACAATCCGGCTCTTCTCAAGAAACAGCAGCTGCTAAAGCCGGCATTTCTACCCGCACAGCCCACCGCATTGATAGTGGTACTCATCGCCCCCAGCGCGGCCGCCCTCATGACTGGAAACCCGTGAAGATCCGCTGGATGGATTATGGGAATTAGAACTTGAGCCGATGTTAGAGCGTGAGCCTCGATTAGAAGCGACTACTCTATTGAGACCTTACAAGAGAACCATCCTGGGCAATATGATGACAAGATCAGAACCGTGCAACGCCGAACCGCTAAATGGAAGGCAGCTCATGGCAAGCCCAAAGAAGTGATGTTCAAAATTCAACATCATCCTGGGGAGATGGGACAGTCAGACTTCACTCAGCTCAAAGGTTTCAGTGTGACGGTTCAGGGTGAAGCCTTTCACCATATCTTGTATCACTATCGACTGAGTTATAGCGGCTGGCAGTACGTGCAGGTGATTCAAGGGGGAGAGAGTTTTATCGGCTTATCTCAAGGACTACAAAATGCCTTATCTGCCTGTGGTGGTGTGCCTAAGACCCACCGTACCGATAGTCTGAGTGCGGCCTATCGCAATACCGGCGGTCGTAACCCCCAGCTGACTCAGTTGTATTCGACCCTGTGTGACCATTACCGGATGGAGCCTACCCGCAACAACCTGGGCGTCTCTCATGAAAATGGGGCATAGAGGGTTCCCATGGCTATTTCAAGCGACGATTATGCCAAGCCCTGTATCGTCGAGGCAGCTTTGACTTTGCATCCGTAGCAGCCTATCAGCAGTTCATCGAGCAAGTCATCGCCAAGCTCAATGCCAAGTGCCAAAAAAGTTTGCACTGGAGCTGCCGACATTACAACCTTTGCCCAGATATCGCACTCCTGATTATGAAGTGCGCAGTGCCAAAGTCAGCTGCAATAGCACGATTGCCGTCCGCTGTGTCCTATACACTGTTCCCTCTCGTTTGATTGGCCACCGCTTAAAACTGCATCTATACCATGACCGCATCGTTGGCTTCTTAGGAACCACTCCCGTAATGGAATTGGCGCGGGTCCATGTCCATGGCTCTGGGAAGAAGAGACGCGCTCGCAGCATCGATTACAAGCATGTGGCAGAAAGTCTCAGGAGAAAGCCAAACGCATTTCTCTACTGCCAATGGCAATCAGAGCTACTGCCCAATCTTCAGTGGCATCAGCTGTGGGAATCACTCAAAGCTAATTTTGAGCGGGACCAGGCGGCACGATTAATCACCGAAGCCCTCTACATCGCCGCGACCCAAGATCAAGAATCCCAGGTGGCCGACTACCTACAAACTCAACTGGACCAGTCCACCCTGACCTTGAGCAGATTAAAACAAGCCTTTGAATTCAAGCTCTCGACTGAGCAATATCCTGACGTCACCTCACAACAGCACGATTTATCTGACTATGATCAACTCCTCCACAGCAGACCCGGACAACCCATACCAGTTGCTGATGACAACCCTAAAACAGTTGCGGTTGAGGCATTTCCTCGACGAGTGGCAGAGCATCGAGCATCAAGCGACTCAGGAGAACTGGTCCTACGCCCAGTTTCTGTTGGCTTTAGCTCAAGGCGAAGCCAGCCGTCGGGAGCAGAATCGGATTTCACGCGCTCTAACCGAAGCGCAGCTGCCCTACGGAAAGTCCTGGACCAATTTGAGTTTGCCCATGTTCCCACCCTTAATCCAGCTGCTCTCATGGAGTTTGCCCAAACGACTCACTGGCTAGAGTCCGGCAGCAACATTCTAATTTTTGGGCCGAGCGGAACAGGGAAAACACACGTCAGCTCTGCATTAGGAGCTTCTATTATTGAGTTGGGTAAGCGAGTAAAATTTGTCACAGCCACAACCCTGGTGCAACAACTACAGCTGGCCAAACTTCAATTGGAATTGCAGAGTCTCTTGTCCAAACTTGACCGCTATGATCTACTTATCATGATGATCTCGGTTATGTCCAAAAGTCCGATGTTGAAACCTCGGTCCTGTTTGAGTTGATTGCTCACCGGTATGAGCGAAAGAGCCTACTCATCACGGCCAATCAACCTTTCAGTCAATGGGACAAAATCTTTCCTAACTCAATGATGACCGTGGCTGCCATTGATCGCTTAATTCACCACGCCACCATTTCGAGATGCAAGCAGAAAGTTTCCGTAAGCAAGAAGCTGCCAAACACACAGCCAAGTCTCAAAAGGCTGCCAGCTGATCCCTAGCTAGAATAAAACCCCTGTACCCCACCCTAAATAGAGCTTCTTACTTGTAAGAAGCTCTATTTAGGGTGGCTTTATTGATAATTGTCATTTGCTCACTGGCGCGATCACCTGCGGAAAAGATCACCATTTCTAGATCTCAAGATGGTATTGCCAAGACTCAAATCGACCCGCAAACCATAATCAAAAGTAGCAGGTAAAACTAAAAAATTTTGGCCTACGTAATTGACATCTGAGACTGCCCCTATTTAGCGAGCTTGTTACCCTAACTTAAAGCTTATCTCAGGAAATCGGTATTTCTCAGTTATAGCTTCGGTTTAGATTTGAAATTCGATCAACTCAATCGGTATTGAAATTGACTAACTCAAAAGTTACCTTTGCTAAAAGCGTCGGGTTTAGGAAGGAATTAAACCGACGGGTAGATCAATACTTTGCCATAAATAGCATTAAATCCCGAGACAACCAAGCAATGTATTTCAAAACAGTGGTTATTACCACTTGGACATTGGCAGCTTGGGCAATTGTCCTATTTACTCAACACAGTCTAGGAATAAAAATTCTGGGTTGCATTTGTCTAGGCATTGGGATGGCTGGCGTAGGGATGAGTATTGGCCACGATGCTAATCATGGTGCTTATTCTTCCAGCCCTGTAATGAATCATCTTATTGGCTTTTGCTACGACATTATTGGTGTATCGAGCTTCCTATGGAAGTTTCGCCATAACCAGTTGCATCATGTCTATACCAATATCCAAGGCTACGATAATGAAATTGAGGGTGATGGTGTTGTGCGCATGTCACCTCATACCAAACATCAGGCCCATCATCGACTACAACATGTTTGGATTTGGTTCATCTATCCCTTTATTCCTTTTTACTGGTACATCAAGGACATTCAAAGAGTGATCTTTAACCAAGATTATCTAGGACATACTCTGCCACCGATGCAGCCTCTAGACTACCTTATGTTTTGGAGTGGTCGTATTATTTGGCTAATATTCTTTATCGGTATTCCTTTTGCAGTAGGCTATTCCCTCTTAGAAATTGGGATTGGTGTATCAATTTCCTATTTAACGTATGGAGCTATAGTGTGTGAGATCTTCATGCTAGCTCACGTTGTAGAAGGTGTAGAATTTCCAAAGCCCAATCTAGAGTCCAATCAAATTGAGGATGAATGGGCTATTTTTCAGCTTAAGACGACTGCAGATTTTGCACCCCAAAATGCTTTTTTGAATTGGTATTTGGGTGGTCTTAACTACCAAGCCATTCACCATTTATTTCCTCATGTATGTCATATCCACTATCCCCAACTTGCACCCATCGTGGCTGACGTGTGCCAAGAGTTTGGTGTGAGGTATGTGGTTTACCCTACTTTTGTAAAAGCAGTGTCATCTAACTACAGGTGGCTTCGATTGATGGCAATTAGCGGAGAGATTGATCAAGGTTCAGACTGTTGACTAACGTCTGATGATGCAAATGAGACAGACCATCATGACTGAGCTTGTTACCAAATGCTTGCTTTTGTCTGGCTCGAAACCCTATTTCAGTCTTGATTAAAGGATGGTCCTATCGCTGCTGCGAGGGCCTTTATCTAGCTAGGCTGACAACCAATAGTCAACTATGTACATTACCATTGGGCATAATGGCATCTTTGAGCTCAGCGTAGGTGAGTGCTGTACCTGTCAGATCAGCTCCCCTTAGATTAGCCTTTCGCAGGTTGACGCCACTTAAATCTACATAGCTGAGGTCTGCCCCACATAAACTGGCTTCACTGAGATCAGTGGCAAATGCATCTCGCCACTGGTCGCTTTTAAGAGTGGCTCGACATAGTTTTGCACCATCTAGGTTTGCTTGGGTTAAAAGAGCTTGGCTTAGATTGGCATAGCTTAAATCTGCTCCAGCTAAATTGGCTCTACCTAAATCTGTTCGTTGATCTGAGGTAGGACGTAGATCTACCTCAATGAGGATGGCACCATCCATTTGAACTGCACTTAAATTTGCACCACAGAGGCATGCTTTCAATAAATTTGCCTCTGTTAGTTGGGTTTGAATTAGCTTAGCTCCACTTAAATCCGCTTCTCGTAAATTGGCTTGCCGCATATCTGCAGAAGTCAGGTCAGCTCCCCAGAAAATGGTTTCGCTCAGATTAGCTCTTCGGAAGCATGTGTAGCTGAAATTGGTCCGGCCAAAACGACTTTGGCGTAAATCAGCATCAGAAAAATCCGCACCACAGAGTTCAGAATTGATCAACTCTGCTTCCCGAAGCTCAATGCGATGGAAGTCTCGTCCACCAACAGAATAGCGGTGAAGAACTGAATCAATATTCATCCAGATAATAACTCCCTGTTCAACCTAGAAACTTGCATGCCAGTCATAACCAAATCGCTGACAATTGAAGCAATCAAGGAGGGGATCGCTCGTTCCTGAGAGAATCAAGTTAGCCATAATTTTGCCAGTGATGGGAGCCAACAAAATTCCATTGCGGTGGTGTCCAGTGGCAAGAAATAAATTCTCATAAGGACTTGTACCAAGAATGGGTTCTTGATCAGGGGTTGTGGGGCGAAATCCTGACCAAAATTTTTCAAGTATCATATGTTGAATCTGGGGAAATAATCTTATTGCTGCTGCTAATAAAGCCTGAATACCTAAAGGGGTATTGTGTGATTGGAATCCGACATTTTCATTCGTCGCGCCAATCAAGATCCGACCATTACGTCTGGGTACTAAGTAAACTTCTGTTCCGAAAAGGACATGCTGCAAAGGCTGTTCACCATGGCTTGGAGTTATAGCGTGAACTGAGAGCATCTGACCTTTACAGGGTTGAATCGGAATGGGTAACAGATCTCCAGACCAAGCCCCCATCGCTAGGATATAAACTTCGGCTTGCCAGTGGGATGTTGGAGTACTTATCTGACAAATTCGATTTCCTTGATGCTTAATAGTATTAACATTTACGCCTTCTAGAATAGTCACTCCAAGATGCTGGGCTGCTGCAGAGAGTACCTTCGCTAGTGCCTGATTATCAACTTGGGCATCGGCTGGGAACCACCATCCTCCTCTCACATCTGAACTTAGCCCTAATTGTTGTTTTGAAAGCGCAGAGTAATCTAACCACTGGTGTTCTGTGTCCAATATGAATTGAGGTTCTGAATTTTGATCTATCAGATCCGCCTCATAAAGGGGAGCTAAGATACCACAAGGCCAGTATTGGGCATCAAGGCCAGTCAGATTTTCAAGTGTTTGTACCCAATCGGCATAAAGAGAGCGACTACGTAAACACAGATCTAATAGAGGACCTGAGGATAATCTCTCTGCTTGTGGAGCCAACATACCAGCAGCAGATTGGGTTGCCGCTTCGCATAACTTCCGAGTAATAACCGTAACTTCTACACCTTGCTGAGCCAATTCCACGGCTGTTGCTAACCCAATTAATCCTCCTCCAATGACTAATACTTCTGTAGTTGAGGGCATAATCTTGACTTTCTAATAGTGAATGAATTGGGTGATTTACCCAAAATTAAACCTTTGTTTACAGACCATATCATTAAGGTTGTCATTGCTGTATTAAAGTAGTATATAGTTATAAGTCGTAAAAGTTATCCCAAAGGCTCAATATGCCTAATACATTTCATGCTCAGACTTCTTCCGTTGTGTTGGAGCCCGTTGCAGAATACTTTAAGATGCTCTCTGAAGTTAGTCGGCTACAAATTCTGAGCTGCCTCAGAGCTGGACCAATGAACGGCAAAGATATTATTGAAGCCACTGGCATGGGGCAAGCTAATCTATCTAAACACCTGAGGGCTCTGACTCAAGCCGGTATTCTCTCCCGTCAGCCGCAAGGAGTATCAGTCTATTACAAGATAGCAGATCCGATTATTTTTGAACTCTGTGAACTAGTATGTGACCGCATTACAAACCAACTTCAAAAACAAGCTAAAGAGTTCGAAATGTTTAAGGACTTTATTAAGAACTCAAAATAATCAGATCCGATTTCGAATATCACTGCAAATGAGTATCTTCTGGGCCAATCATTTCAGAGCTTGTAGGCACTCTTATCCAATAACTAAGTAGATTAATTTCACTGAAATTAAAAAGGCTACACAATATCACTAAATAGCTTTAGCCTTTATTAAACTTCTTACTGTCTGTGCAAAATAACCTGATCTTCGGTAGTTTTTAAACTCCAAAAATCGGTACCGGATCGACTATTAGCTATCGTTATTCTGCAGTCAAGACTGTTGAGGATAATGGTTTTGCTGTGATAAATCCTGTCAAAGTAAAATGGTTTTTAAGTATTTAATATTTCTGTCTAATCGATCTTTATAAAAAAATCATTAGTAAGGTTGAGGTCACTATGGATTCACCCCCTCCTTTTCTGTTTGCATCTATAACAGCTTTTTCGATGACTTTAGCTGTTTGTTTATATCTAGGATTATGTATATTAGGATTTTTTCTGAGAAAATATCGACTTAAACATGGTCATGCAGCTTGGGGATGGTTAAGGTATCTTCACTACGGATTGGGCATTACATTTGTGCTCAACATCTTAGAATTAATGACATTTGGGATCATTGGTGCCAACATTTATGATGGAACAGAAGGGCACTCTCCCCATTTGCCAGCTGGCTTGTTTATAGCTGGATTAGCAATTATTTCTGCTTGGTCAGCCAGTCGTGTACACCCAAAACGACCTTGGGCTCGTCCCTTGCATGTGAGTCTCAATGGTCTGGTTTTCGTGGCTTTAATCCTTGTGTCATGGACGGGATGGTCAGTATTACAAGAAAATTACATCCCCTAATGCAAGGTAACTCTTTATGCCTGAGTTTCTTATCAACAACTATTAGTTATTGCCAATAATTAATGAGTGCTGAAGATTCAAGCAGGATTGCTATTAAATCTTGATTCAATAAATAGTGGAAGAGGTCATGCATTTGAAAAGTTTTTGTATTCGATGACCATGCGCTTGAAATAATAGACCTCTTGCAATATTCGTTTCATGATGTGCTACTTACGCAAAAATGTCGCTATCTGACTCGAATTTTAAGTCTTCTACCATATCGTTAGTTGAATTATGCAAGAGGTTTAATCACTTATTTACCCGCAATAACTAGATTAGTTTGAGCCTATTTTTCTAGTCTTTTAATGACTGGGTTGCAAAATCTGATTGGAATAATCAAGGCAACCATTTAGATTAAACCTGTTTGAGGCACAATCATGAGGCATAAATACAAGATTCATTTAAGGATATTCTATGGGCTTCTACTAGTAAAAAGCAACTAGTTATCACTGTTAACAAAATATCTAGATTGATTTTCCTTCAGTAAAGGAGAGGTTTTTTATAATTATGACTTCATCCCTTGATGCGTCGAACCTTCAACTGAGAACACTGCCCGATAAATGCATTACCTTACCAGATATCATAAAATCCTTGCCGAAAGAATGCTTTCAACAGAACGTATTTAGAGCTTGGTCTGGAGCTATCACTAGTTTAGTGATGGTGTTCTTAGGATATGTGGCCATTGTTTATTCTCCATGGTTTTTATTACCTATAACCTGGATATTTACGGGAACCGCCTTAACTGGCTGCTTTGTCATTGGACATGATGCAGGCCATAGGTCTTTTGCAAGACAGTGCTGGGTCAATAATTTGGTTGGACATGTGTGGATGATGCCTCTGATTTACCCTTTTCATAGCTGGCGAATTTTGCATAATTTCCACCATGCCCATACCAATGAATTGGGGGTCGATAATGCTTGGCGTCCTTTTGATATCCAAGAATTTGAAAATCTTTCCACCATGAGTCGCACTTTATACAAACTTATTCGCGGCTATTTTTGGTGGATAGGTTCTATTGTGCATTGGGCCAATTTGCACTTTAACTGGAATTCCTTTAATGAAAAAGACCGAGGTGATGTCAAGTTCTCCATTGGCGTTGTGCTTATATTTATTGCAATTTTTTTCCCTCTCATAATTTACATGACTGGTATTTGGGGTTTCGTTAAATTCTGGTTGATTCCCTGGATGGTCTATCACTTTTGGATG
Organism: Acaryochloris sp. CCMEE 5410; assembly: GCF_000238775.2. NCBI lineage: Bacteria > Bacillati > Cyanobacteriota > Cyanophyceae > Acaryochloridales > Acaryochloridaceae > Acaryochloris > Acaryochloris sp. CCMEE 5410. Next base: position 180,223 of record NZ_AFEJ02000006.1, read on the forward strand.
AGCACATTCACAATTGTTCACCATACTGCTGCTGATATTCCCTTTAAACCCACTGATGAATGGAATGCTACGGAAGCACAACTTTTGGGGTCAGTACATTGCGACTATCCCTTTTGGGTAGAGTTTTTATGCCATGATATTAATGTTCATGTACCTCATCATATTTCTTCAGCAATTCCTTTTTATAATTTGCGCATGGCTCACCAGAACTTGAAGAAGAATTGGGAGAATTATATTTATGAACGCAAATTTAATTGGGCCTTAATGAAAGAAATTTCTGAACAATGTCATCTCTATGATCCTGAACATGCATATTTATCTTTTAAGGATTATGCCTCTCGTAACAAGGGTATGGTTGCCAAAGTTTCAGATAGTCATGACTTCGGGTATAAGCGTTAATATTTCATATTGTTTATTCTCAAAAAATGGGAAATTAGTGTGTTATTGGCAACAACTTAACAACTCTGTACTTTCAGTACAGAGTTGTTAAGTTAAAGATTAGAATTCCCATCTTTTTTCGGTTTATTGAGATTAGCCTACTATCGATGATAAACATAGTTTTTTTAAAGAAAGGATCTCCTTATATCTTGTGTGGTTTTTGTTGTATTAGAAGGGGTCTTTATGGACATTAGTCTCATCATATCTAATATTTTAAATCCACCTGTATTATTCTTTTTCTTGGGCATGACGGCTGTTTTCGTCCAATCTGACTTAGAAATACCCGCCCCGATCCCCAAGTTATTCTCGCTTTATCTGCTCTTTTCCATCGGCTTTAAGGGGGGAGTTGAACTTATTAAGAGTGGGATTACCCAGGATGTAATGTTGACTCTAGCTGCGGCGATGATGATGGCGTGCTTCGTTCCGCTCTACACCTTCTTTATTCTCAAAATCAAGCTGGGAAATTATGATGCGGCTGCGATCGCAGCGACGTATGGCTCTATCAGTGCCGTGACCTTTATTACCGCTAGTGCTTTCTTAACCGATTTAGGAATTGATTTTGATGGCTTTATGGTAGCCGCCCTAGCCTTAATGGAATCTCCTGCTATTATTGTTGGCTTGATTCTCGTTAACCTATTTGCCGCCAACCGAGAACAAGACTTGGAATGGTCTGAAGTTCTAAAGGAAGCCTTTCTCAACAGTTCTGTGTTTCTTCTCGTTGGTAGTTTACTGATCGGCGTCTTAACGGGAGAGCATGGTTGGGAAGTCCTAGAACCTTTTACCCAAGGTCTGTTTTATGGTGTGCTCACCTTCTTCTTACTCGATATGGGGTTAGTGGCTGCACGCAGAATTAAAGACTTGCAAAAAACCGGAGTTTTCCTAATTGGGTTTGCCATACTGATACCAATAGTCAATGCTGGTATCGGGTTAGGAATCGCCAAACTGATTGGCATGTCCGTTGGTAATGCACTCTTATTCTCAGTGCTTTGTGCGAGTGCTTCATACATTGCTGTTCCTGCCGCAATGCGCATGACTGTTCCCGAAGCCAATCCGAGCCTCTATGTTTCAACGGCTTTAGCTGTGACTTTTCCATTCAATATTATTGTCGGAATCCCTCTGTACCTTTCTGGAATCGAGTTTTTGTGGAGTTAAGGGCATGCATCCTGTTAAAAAAATTGAAATTATTGCGAATTCCTTTGAACTCGGTAAAATTTTAGACGCTTTAGATCAATCGGGGGTTCATGGTCATGCTGTCATCCATAATGTTGCGGGTAAGGGCTTGCGCGGTGATACTGAAGACCTAGACCACACGATGCTAGATAACGTTTATATCATCGCCTTTTGTGCACCTGACTTATTGAAGCCAGTTGTGGACAATATTCGCCCTCTCCTTAACAAATTTGGTGGTACTTGTTACGTTACAGATACTCTAGAAATTCGGTCTGTACGCTGTGTCTCTTAAATGATTTATTCCCTGAGTTAGCGTTCATAAGGTCTGGATTAAGGTAACTTAATAAGTATTATCTTTTTGCTATTTATTGCCTACCATGGTCAGTCGCCAAAAAGACAAAATATTTGTAGATTACAGCTTTTATATGAATAACTAAACTTCTTAAAATTAATAAATCGTTATCAAATTTCTAGAGTAATTTACATTTATCCCAGACCTTATGAACGCTTACAAGGTTTTTCCAAAATTAAAGGATGGGCTTTACGATGAGGTCTCTTTTGTAAATAGCTGTTTAAATAGCTCTCGACTTCTCGCTAGTCCTTCAGGTGTCAGGATGACAGATTTGGCCTTGGTGACAGGGTCACTGATCCACCCTTTGTGGTGCAACCGATTAAGAGCCTCCCAATCGTGCCCTTTCCAACTGCGAGCCCCCTGTTCAGTTTCATCATGAATATTTAGGGCTAGTAAAGCGAGAACCGCATCATCAATTTTGTTATTGTCGGGCTTCATAACTATTTAACTAACATCGTTAGTTATCAATGGTGCTATTCTATATCCACAAAAAACTGCCGATCTTTTAGCGTCAATTTCATCCAGTAGAATAACCGGAATTGCTCATTGTGATTTCAAGTTTTTTTTATCAAGGCTAAGAGAGTGCCCAAAGTTTCAGACATTGGCGGGAAACGTTTGTTGGGATTAGCTCCTGATGCTTGGGCACAGTGGGTGACTCAACAAACTGATGTCATTGCTCTCGAAATCCTGGGGTCTGAATTTCAGTGGGTCAGTCGTGAAAACGATGTGCTCATGAAGGTGGAGAGCCCTGCTCATGGCGAGTTTCTGATTCTCACAGAGTTACAACTACGCTACACAGACAAAATGCCTCTGAGGATGAGAGCCTATGCAGCCCTGGCTCAAGAAAGCTATAACTTGCCTGTTTATCCTGTGTTGGTCAATATTTTGCCGCACTCTGCTTCAACCGTTGTGAGTAGGCGCTTTGAATCTGATTTCTTGGGTCTCCAGGCTCGACAAGATTACTGTGTCATCAATCTTTGGGAGGTCGATGCTGAGACCGTATTCGAGCGATCGCTGGATACCCTACTTCCTTTTGTGCCAATTCTCAAGGAGGGTGGAAATCAGCAGACGGTTAGACGGGCCTTGGTTCAGCTCCAGCAGAATGAGGAATTAGTTGAGTTAGAATCTCTATTAGGGTTCTTTGCTAGCTTTGTCCTAGACACAGAGCTGGTAAGACAAATTATGAGGTGGGACATGACGGTATTACGAGAGTCGCCCTGGTATCAAGAAATTCGGCAGGAGTCTTTGCAAGAAGGCCGTGAAGAAGGGGAACAGACTGGCATTCTCAAAGGGGAACAGTCCATTGTCCTCCGCTTGCTCACCCGCCGCATCGGTGACGTTTCCCCAGATTTGCAATCGCAGATCCAATCCCTATCCCTCGACCAACTCGAATCTCTCGGTGAAGCATTGCTTGACTTCTCAGAACCTGCTGAGCTGGTGAACTGGTTGCAGGAACATCGCATCAATTAATAAGTATTCGGCTCACTCAGATGCGCATCTGGCAAGTCGGCATGTTGAGCCAAACGCAAAATAATTTGCACCACAGAGAATGAACTTGCAGATCACTATATTAGATCGGGGATTTTAATTCCAGATTTTTATCCAAAATCTGTATTAGACTATTTCTTAGACTAAATAATGGTATGCTACCCTGGCAACTCGAAAGTTTTCTGTGATTGACTTTCACCGTCACTGGTCAAAGGAGTGGCCTAGAGTATGGCTCGTCACATTAATCCCAAATGCTTAAAGTGCATCGACTATTCTCGATCTGAGGCCAAGCACATTCACGGACCTCAAGGGATAGCTGCTGGCAAGATAACACTTGTGACAGCAAACGCTCTCACTACCGAAACCGCAAGGGGAACAATGCCAACCGCAGGGGAGAGCGCGCCGACCAGAAGGTGGAACAGACTGAGGTTGAAACCACTGAGACGATCTCCGTTCCTGTTCAAGCCCCACCCGTGGCGTTGCTCTACCTCTACAAAGAAAAGCCCAAGGATGCCCACCTCCATGCTCTGGCCGTCAGTGTCTGGCAAGGCAGTGAGAAGTTAGCGGAAATCGAACCTATCCACTGTATGGGCATGACCAATACTCAGGTACGGAATTACCTCAAGGAAGTGCTGAAGGTACTGCGCGATCGCTTCGGTATCACGGAGTTCGAGCCGTCGATTCGCATGGAGCCATCCGAGTGCGAGATTGCCGAATGTCCTTTGAAGGATAAGCGCCATGTTCAAACAGCTTGAGCTAGATTTTGCTAGTACGTTGGCCTCTGCTTTGGATGTATGAATCGTTGGAGCAGTATTTGCAGGGCGATCTCACCATGAACAGCTCCGGGTGACTTACCCTTTGATGCACCGCATGATCTTTAAGAAGCAGAATGCAGCACCAGCAACAGTTACAGCCGCAGAAATGCTTGCGGTTTTCCCATTGTTCCCTCCCCTCTAGATGCATACTTTGAAAAGGGTGATAAATTGTGAAACGCTGCCATGGAGCTATCTAACACAAGTCTGATTTGCCAATACTTTGCATAAAAGCGCCATCGAGCTTTTCATTGCTGAAGGCTTTCTAAGGGCTAAAGGAAAGGAATGCTGAACAATCTCTCTTTGCAGTTGCGCTGTGCTCCAGCTTGCTAGTTGCCTGTCAACCATCGGATGATTCCCCTCTCCAGACGCCGCTACTTCTTCAGATGCTAGCGCTTCAGGGGCCGGGACGCTGCAGATAGCGGCCAATGGTGAAAACTTTGTGCGCCAAGGCTTCACCTCTAAGGATGGTTGGCAGATCAGCTTTGATCATGTCTATGCCCATTTGTCTGAAATTAAAGCCTATCAAACCAATCCCCCTTTTGACCCCGATACAGAAGCACCGCTGCAGTCCACCTCTGAAGTAACACTGCCTGCTGAAACAGTGGATCTTGCTGCCGGAGATGAAAACGCTGCTCCTGTGTCAGTGAGCGAAACAGAAGCACCTGCAGGACATTACAATGCCCTAGCTTGGAAGATGACTCCCGCTGAAGATGGGCCTGCGGCGGGGCAGGTTCTGATGCTGGTGGGGCAGGCAATCAAGGATGGCAAGACCGTTGAATTTACGCTCAGCTTTGATCGCGAATTGGCCTACACCTGTGGCGAATTGTCGGTGATGAGCGCAAAGGCGTCGTTGAATCCGGACAAACGGCAGATTTAGAAGCCACCTTCCACTTTGATCACATCTTTGGAAATGGAGAACTCCCGGCTGATGACGACCTCAATGCCTCCGCTTTGGGGTTTACGCCCTTGGCCGCTTTAGCTGAGGAGCAGACGCTCAAAGTAGATTGGTCCACGCTGAAGCAAAGCTGTCTCCCGATGCGTTCCAGACACTAGAGAAGGCATTGGTCGGGCTTGGGCATGTAGGTGAGGGCCACTGTCGATCTGAGGTTGTCACGTCATAGAGGTCTGGGATGAACAGACGTTGGGCACCGATATTAGGATTGTGGGTCAATCTCTGGGTGACTCCGGCGATCCTTGCACACGGCATCGTTGTGGATTATCGCGTCACCCCTGGCACTGTTGAAATTGAAGCAGCCTTTGAATCGGGGGAGCCAATGGCGAATGCCCAAGTGACGGTCTATACGCCCGATCATGCGGCTGAACCCTGGCTAACGGCAACGGCGGATGAGGAGGGCCACTTTACCTTCTCGCCTCCGGCTGACCAGAAAGGCACTTGGCAGATTAAGGTTCAGCAGGCGGGACACGGCAAGATTCTTAATATCCCTGTCAACGAAACTAGCAGTGGGACAGCAGGAGCTAAGCCGTTCAGTCCTTTAGTGCAGAACGTGATAAGCGTTATCGTGATTGGGGGCTCCATTTTGACGGCCATTTTGTTGTTCTCTAAAAGGAAGCAGTAATGCACATCTGTGATGGTTTACTACCCGTTCAAGCCTGTATTGTCTTACAGCTTAGGCATTTTCTAGAGAAGCAGTTCCCTTCACAAAAAATCAACGAGGTTCATATTGCTCAAGAATATGAGGGGGTAATGGGTTGCCCTCCACAGTTATCTTTGTTGATTGACGCAGCTTCTCTATCTCTACTGGCAAGCTACTCAGCTTATTGCCCCGGAGATCTAGGGTTTGTAGCTTGGTAAGCTGTCCAATTCCTGGTGGCAAGCTACTCAGTTGGTTACTCGACAGGTTAGCGATTGCAGTTTGGTAAGCCATAGGATTTCTGGCGGTAAGCTACTCATTTTGTTACCCGACAGGTTTAGCGATTGTAGCTTGGTAAGCTGCATGATTGCTATTGGTACTTGGGTGAGTGATAGCCCGCTTAAATCTAATTCAGATGCCTGTGTCTCTTGTGCCACTTGAATTCGATGCTGGGCTTCAAATAGTTTTGAACATCTTTGGGTAGTTGTGATTGCGCTAGATGCGTAGAATTCTTTGAACTGGATTTGCCAGTACAACAACATCCTTTCTGTCCGCTTCATGGCATAGCGCAGTCGCCAGAACTACGAGCACCACTATTCCTTGAGAGAATTTCCTGATCTGTGACATATCCCGCAGCTTCCGTAGAAAAAAAAAAGAATAACTGTACTCAAGTCTAGATCTACCCTGCTATTTTTACCCCCAAACCCTACTCACCCGCTCCCGCTCCAACCACACTCCGATCATCTCCCCGATCTGTTCCATCGTCTCTCCTGGCCTCAGCTCAATCACATCCCCAATCTCAAAGTTCTCCTCAAGCTCAACCACGCATGTACTTTAAAGCGCTCTGTGGCTCTTGTCCTCTTTTGGTGATGTGATTTTGGCTGTATAGGGAAGTGAGATTCTCTCAATAGCTACCTCGTTATGTCACAGTTTTTCTATACCAGTCAAGGATTTCTAAATCATTGCAGCTCTCAATAAAATACTCGATTTCTTTGTCGCTTTGATCCCCGAACCACACAGAGAGTAATGGTTCTCGTGAGTTACCAAGAATTTCAGCACGAAATCGGAGAAGCGCTGCAATAAGCGCTTTGTAAAGTGAATCAATATATTCACAAAAGGCATCATCATCCACATCTAATCCATGCGTGGTCTCACTAACCTTTGCCAAATGCTTGTTGACCGATGAGAAAATGTTGTTATTTTCCAAACAATGCGGAGAATCTTCGGGAGACCACCGAAGCATAGTTATTAACTCATCAATACTCTTGTTGCGATAATAGTCTTTTTCCTTATACTCATTGGCTACTGTACGCAAGCCATCTTCAGTCATGACTACAATACCCGCCCACTCAACGCAGGGAGTTGTGTAAAATCCATACGCATAAACCTTCTGCTCTGGATAGACATTTTGCCACCAGTGAAAGTAGGAGGTTGCAGCATCAAACAATTCGTCTGACAGATTACTTATCATAGCGTTGTAAGTTTTACCACAGAACACCTGATTGATTATGGGGTATTGTACTGAAGGAATTAGTAAGAGGATGGAGAGATGAATCCATCTCCCAGGACAGCTCGTGGAACTCCTCCAACAATTCCTTCCGTGCCAAGACACTCTCCATTTGAATAGTTGGGATCTTGATTCCCCAAACCATCAAATAACCTTCCATGTTTCTTCAACCCAAGTTTTTGCCTGTTGCCCAGTCTGCCATCAGACATCACATCGCGTTCACAGTCGCTATGAGCGGACCTTGAGAGACCTCCCCTGTGTGGATTTCTGCCTGACTATTCTGCTTCAAGTCTGTAAGTTCTTCTGCTCCAATAAAGCTTGTAAGCGTCGGATCTTCACTGAGCGACTACCCCAGGTCGCTGTTCCTTGGGCCAGAAAGACCGTTCGCTTTGCTGAACACCTAAGCTCGATTGGTCTAGCCCTTGGCGGTGCAGCAGCAGCGAGGCTGAGCTATCAGATCAATTATGGGAGTAGTCGCAATACGATGTTACGCGCTATTGCCAAGCTTGAGCCTCCCCCAGCCCCAACCCCAAAGATTCTAGGGGTTGATGATTTTGCTTTCCGGCGTGGCCATCACTATGGAACGATCTTGGTGGACCTGGAGCAGCATCGGACTATTGCACTACTGCCAGATCGTGAAGCAAAACCTTAGTCGCTTGGTTGGAAGAACACCCTGGTGTTGAGATCCTTTCCCGTGACCGCTCCAAGACCTACAAGTCAGCCATGAGTGAAGGTGCGCCCAATGCCATTCAGGTCGCAGATCGTTTCCACTTGCTGAAGAACTTACAAGAAGTATTGGAAAAGGTATTTCACTCTAACTATCCTGCGCTGAAAAGTGTTGATGCAGCCCTTTGAAATCTGAAGTACCTGAACCACATGCACCAGAGAGTATCGAGAAAACGAGGTTCCTCCCGATGAGCAAGGTCCTCGGAGTCGTACTCGTCGATTGCACAACTATCAACAAACTCACGCCTTAAAGCAGCAGGGGTATCGAGTGACTGACATTGCTCATCATCTAGGTATTGCCAAAAGGACTGCTTACCAGTATTTGTCCCACCCAGTCTTTCCTGAACATCAGCCCTATACCCGTAAAGTGCCTACTGTTATCGAACCTTACAAAGACTATCTTTACCAAGAGTGGATGGCTGGGCGACAGAATAGCCAACAACTATTTGAAGAAGTTCAAGAGCAGGGATTTAAAGGTAGTTATGGCACGGTTGCTCGATATACACGCCAACTCCATCAATTTAGCCCTCGCGACCCATCTAAACCGAAGGCTCGACCGGCAAGAGAGTCATTGAATAATTTACCTGGACGAGGGCCAAAACCAGCACCAGCAGGTGGGATTACACAACCAAAACCTCTGACACCCAAGAGCGCATCATGGTTGGTGATGCGTCACATGGATGAACTGACCGCTGAAGAGGAAGAAACCCTGACTCAGCTTAGTGGACAGCCCGAATTATCCGATGCGATTACGCTGACACAGAGTTTCTTGCTCTTGGTTCGTAAGCAGTTACCCCAGCACTTGGACAACTGGCTTGAACTGGCAAAGAATAGCACACTCAAACCATTCCAGAAGTTGCTAAGGGGCTGATTGATGACTATGCGGCAGTCAAAGCGGGGCTGACATTAGAGGTTAGTAATGGGCCAGTTGAGGGGCTAAACAACAAACTCAAAATGCTCAAACGACAGATGTATGGTCGGGCAGGATTAGACCTGTTGAATAAACGCTTAACTCTGTCAAGCTAACAAGGGTATCAAACTACATTTAAATTCTTGAGAATTGTTTATATTTTTTGAGTAAAATCCCCAATTTAGTCTTAAGTACAGTTAGCAAGATGAATAAGATCTATGTTTAATTGGCAGAGTGTACCATCGTCTGCTGAGATGCAATGGAAACAAGTTTTCTCTGGTCAGAGAATGACATTGATATAGACGGTGATTGTCCCGTATGCGGTAAGTCTTCACTGCATCGATATTATGATGGTTCCGGAATTAGAGGGGCTCTTTGGGAATGGTGTTCATCTTGTTATTCATATGAACATTACAGTGCAAAAGTTCCTCCATGGTGGAATCAGAAGCTTGATTTAAATGGCCTAACTTTAACAGGCACACCCGAAGCTTTAGAATTAGCAAGGCTATGCTAAGAGGTAGATCTTGGAAGGAGCATATCTCTTCTTTACAAAATCATGAGAGGAAATCTCAAAATATATTGTTTGCTGAAGCTAACGATTTCGGTCCCAACTCAAACTATAAACTGTTAGGCAGCAGGTCTTGGAAGAGAAACTCATCATCGAAGTTAAAGATATATTCGAGCTGGTACATCCTCCAGGATTAATCATTACTCCAATGTTCATTGTTCCAGAATGTTTTCAAGAACTAGAACTGCCAGTAAGAGTAGAGGCTCCTAATGGTGGTACGAAAAAGTACGAATGCCAGCTTTTGAAAATTCGCTTCCGCTTAGCGAATGGCACTCATGTTTATAGAGTGCAACTAAATTTCCCAACTGCGACTAAGGCAACTATTCCAGTGGGAAGTAAATCTTTCGAGTTCAGAAGTGTTGCTGAACCTTCAAGTTGCTTCCTAACAAGACATTTATTCTCAATTTCGGATCACCAAAAGAGGACAAGAGCCTGTTGGAATCTCTCTAGAATTTGAAATGTAGCGGGTGGGTGGCTTAGTTGGCCTAGTTAGGCCAACGCTTTTTTGGTGGCGATAAAGGCCCTATGAGAACCGACCAGATCGATAAAATCCATTGCGATATCGTCGGGACTCTCAGATTGGCACTCAAAAGCGCCATGCCGATGCCAGTCCAAGATGACCCAAGGAAAGCAAGAGTCATGAGTGTCTTGGTACTTCCCGACCGTGTACTGCCGATCATGCAGAATGGCGCCAGACTGGAGCAGGTGGGAAATAACTCTGCCAGGAAAACTTAGTGAGTAATACATGATGGATTGCCCTTAGTGGTATGTCGCGGATGGGCGGGTATGGCCCCGCCCCGGCCAAGGGAGTGTTAATAGTTGGGAGTCGCAGAAAAGACGGACTCGGCTAACTCCTTGAGTTGTGGGTTCTCTCGGAGCTGTTTGCGGGATTCATAAAGATATCCCTTGACCGTCTCTCTTTTTATTCCAAAGTGGGAGGCAATGCTGGCAGAATCCCTATCTTGCCAGTAATACGCTTGGAGGAGCTTGGCCTTTTGCTCGGTTAATGAAGTGGTGATGATCTGATCGAGCCTTTCTCTTAAGTCTTTATTCAGTGCAGAATCGAGAGGAGTATACCCGTCGCTATTACGGTTCGTGTGAATCAGTTGGTTACAAGTGTTTCTGTTTCTGCGGCAAAACCTGAATTCACCCCTGAAGAGGTTGAGAAATCGCTGTCTAAGTTGAAATGACACCCAGCTTTTGAACTTTCTTTGTCTTCCTGGCTTATTCGGGTTATGGTTGTTTGCCGCCCGCTCCACACACATCACCCCCAGTTGGTACATTTCATCTCTGGAAATTCGTTCGGACCCGATAAAGCGATAGATTTGTGCCCAAATGATCGGGCGGCACTCATTGATAAGCAATCTCAGCGCTCGTTCACCGCGAAGGCAAATTCGTTTCTCTGCTAGTGTTAAACCCTCTTTCTTATGTTTGAGTAATTGAGTCCGGGCTTTGACTTGGGAAGCTAATTCCCATGCTTGTTGTTCCGTTAAACCTTCATGGAGAGGGCGCTTGCTATAACTGTCTTGGGAAAAAACTATCTGTACCATGATGAATTACTTTATAAATGTGTCGTGCGGGCGGTTTAGCGGCCACCGCCCAGGCCAGGAGATTAATGTTCGGAAGGCAGTAGCACTACGCCGTATTCCACATACAGCTTCATTTCTAGCAGCGGGAAATCCGTGAAGGGAATCTCTTGAGTAATCACGGGGCTGCAAGTACTGGGGCTGTCTTCGTAGCAGTTCAAGACAGCGCTCTGGTCGGGGTTAACGGTCAACATCCAGAGCTGGAATTCTTGGAGGTTGGGATTGCATTTGATGATTCGGGCCTGTTGGTAACTTGCGATCTCATCTAGAAGCCAGGGACACTCCCCTTTCTCTGTCAGTGTTTTGACACCTTCGGAGTATCGGATGCCCAGCCAGTGCTGATAGTGAGATTCGCTGCCATAGCAATGCGCGAGTTCAGCGTGAAGCTCTGAAGCGGTGATCATGATATTTCTTCCCTGTGTAGCGAGTGGGTATGGGTAAAGTGGGAGGGGCAGGGGTGCCCCAGGACATTTCTAAATTTCGTCCTTGTAATCGTTCTCGGCTTTAAGCTGGCGAGTGGAGGGAACGGTGCGCCAGTTTGCTAGCCAGTGGTCATTTCCGTAGGTGGCTTTGACCCAAGCCTCTAGGCGAGGTCTTAGCAGTCCAGGCTTGCAGATGACGGGTGCGAAGACTTCAAACAAATCGCCACCCTCACGGACACCGGGGAATTGTTCAATCTGAAGTTCCACCATCACCATTTCGGGATGGAGTGGATCAGTGACTTGGGCGTCGATCCACTTCTCCAGCTCGTTAACGGTGGTGGGCGTTTCGAGTAAATTAGACATAGTTAAATTCCTTTGTTGGGTTTTAACTAGGGCACCGCTGCAACTTTCTCAGGGTCTGGAGCGGTGTCCTTGCTTATGTGCCCATTATACACATTTAGACTATGATAATCAATACTTTAACGTAGAATTTTTGGTGTTAAAATGTGAGTGCTAGGATCTGAATGTTGAAAACTATGCACCAAGCAGTGATTAAATGGAAGCTTCATGAGCTTTTATCTATCCAGAGAAAAACTAGCCGCGATCTAGCTCAATTTATGGGGGTTCATGAAAACTCTGTGTATCGTCTAAGGAAGTCGCAGGTTATGCCTCGTCTGACTCATGAAACCCTAGATAAAATATGTGAATTCTTAGATTGCAGTCCTGGAGATCTATTGATTCGGGAGAAAGAAGATAAGCCATGACCACCAATATGCGCACCCTATATGACCGTGATGTCGTGGAGTGGGCCGATCAGCAGGCTCAACTGTTGCGTGATGGTCGGTTTGACTTACTCGACCTGGAAAACTTGATTGAGGAAATTGAAGATGTGGGTAACCGCCATCGAGACAAGGTAAAAAGCCAGCTCAAACGGATGCTTTTGCACTTACTGAAGATCAGCTATCAGCCCTCTAAGCATACTAGTAGCTGGGATATCACTATCGTCGATGCCGCCAACCAAATCAAAGATGAATTTGAAGATCGCCCCTCCTTGCGTCCTCACTTGGAGGAATCATTCGATCTATGTTACAAGCGGGCGCGTCGAGATGCAGCCAACGAAACCAGGCTCGATATTTCCACGTTTCCTAAGCAATGTCCTGATGGTATCAGGGCTAAAGCATGGGAGTTAATCAACAGTGATGACTAGATTGTGAGGATGCACTAGATTGAACTATTGCGAAAGGCTATAAAGGTTCTGTTGCAGAGAGATAAACAATGACAGCCGCTAATTTTGACAACACCCCCGATTTCCGCACCTGGGTTGAAACTACAATCGGCCAAATGCTTGCTGTACAAAAGGAGATTCAGGAATCACAACTAAGAAATAGTCATGATATTGCTGAGCTTAGGAAAATTACATCCGATCTAGTGGGATATTCCATCAATCAAGGAAGCGACATCCAGACCGTTCGAGAAGATCTGCAAACCCTCAAAAGACGGGTAGATGCCCTTGATGGTGGTAGCGCGTAAGACAAGCTTGCTGATGGACCCTGAAGAAATCATCATCCGCTATTACAGCGAACCAATACCTGTGATGGTTGATCCGGGAAAGCATCACCCACGATATGAGCCAGATTTTCTTCTGGGTTGGATTTGTCAGGGCAGATGTAAAACACCTGTGCTCCAAAAATTCTCTAGCGGTGAGATTGTGGCTAAAGCAAAGTTCAGTAGAGCCCAATGTCTGTCTCGTGTGACTTACAACATTTAGGATCAGAGAAAAATGGCAGCACCTCACTTATCGAGGTATTTTGTATGGATGAAGCTCTAGAGTCTCTATCGCAACAACTCAAGGTTGGTGATGTCATTGAGATAAGCATTATTGACAGAGATTTTTTCCCAGGACAAACGGTTGAGATTCCCATTGCCTGCAAGCATCTGACTAAATATAATATTTTTCTCTATTTTTATCCCCACAGACTGAACCTGGAATTTATCGGTGTTGGAGATGACACGGATAACGAATGGCTTGCTCTGGTGATTGATCATCTGGAAATCATTGATCTAAGACGGGGGTATATTGCCACCTACGACGAAGAGAACTCCTGGAGTAATCAACTGGTAGCTTGGAGAAAAATAGGTACTAATTCAGGCTCTAGCATGAGATAGAGCTAAGCTTAACCTCGATTCAATAGACTTGGAATGGACAACTGAGATCTAACATGACTCATATTCCAACCCTGAATTATCATCAGCTTGAGCTCTTAAGATTAGCCAAAAAGCATTCTGTGGAAGAAATACACTTTGATTACGAGTTACCCTACATTAATGACTGTAAACCCCCCAGTGGTCATCCTTCATTCATTCAAGAATTAATTGATGAACATCTCATTCAAGTTCAAGAGAGAGGGACCTCTTTATGTGCTTCACTGTTTCAGAAAGAGAGTTGGACCAATTTCAGTAAAGAGATTGACTATCCCAACCAAACCGACTGGGATCGATGGCGACAGGGGTTTATCGCCCAGCTTGATGAAGGCTTTGTATACCTTATGACACCTGGACGGGGTTATGGAGAGTTCTGCAAAGTCTGGATCCGAGAGATAAGCATTCGAGCAGTTCAGCCTAGCAGTCTGTGAGTGGGGTTTGTAGCAGGGATTATCTTAGCCTTGTTAAGGAACAGGATCGCAATCCAATCTGAGATCGCAGATGAGATCAATGACAACACCATCGAGAACATACTAGGTAAAAGCGATATAGAGTTGGCCCTTGATGTACTGATGGGCAACTTGCAATGCCAGACTAGGACTGACTCAGGGCGATGACCAGCAAAAGTGAACAAATCAAAGGCACCCCTCTCAAAGACAAGCCAGCGAAAATCGCTCGCTGTGGGATGTCCCATACCAAATTTGCCCAGCATCGAAGTTCGAAGCAGTGGTTTAAGCTTTCTATTCAGGGAAAAAATCCAGGTCCATCTGTTGAATTTGATTTTTATCGTCAAGATAACCCTAACGGTGCAAATAGACGCACCAGGACTGAAACTAGACAATTAACAAAGGTTTAGAAATTATTTGTTAATAGTCAATATTTCTTGATTTAAGTCTTAGATTCTTAGATAAAACTCCAGTATCCACCTAAATATTTGTCATATCTCTGTTTTTACTATTAGCATCAAGTAATAGTAATATGCCAGTATTTATATATTCAGGTGATATTTTACGAGGAATTTATTGACTTATGGCTAGGAATAAAAAACAGCCTAAACCGATAACAGGTAATGATTTGATTGAAAAAGTAAAACAACTGAGTGATTTAACTCGCGAAGAAAAAGCAAGGGCCTGTGGTTATGTTGCTATTGAGAAGGATGGCTCAGAACGGATTAAGCTCATGGCGTTTCTAAATGCGCTTTTGGATGCAGAGGGCATTAACTTAGACAATCATCCCTCTAATGGCAGTGGCCAAGGAGGACGCAAAGCTAGCTATCGGATCAGTGTTCAATCCAATGGCAACCTACTGGTGGGGAGGGCCTATACCCAAGAACTGGGTGTCGAGCCTGGGGATGAATTCGAAATCTCTCTGGGCCGGAAGCACATTCATTTGAACAAAGTTGCCTAACTTGTTCCACTCCGACTACAACACCTCCTCTGTAAAGTGCATACTAGGGGAGGTGTAACCACTTTCCTTGCACCTAGCCCATAGTTGAGGCAAATACCCGTAACCTCACGTAGGACAATCTGCTATTTCTCTAGCTAGGTTAAATATGTGGTTCCAGGGGTTATGACTAAACGATGGAAGATGTCACAGGTCTTTTTTATCAACCGAAACATTCTCAGCCTCAGCAAGGCAATCAAATTCCTCAGTTAGACGATTGGATTGAATTAGAGATGGGCAATCGGATTGTCATCTCTGGGGTGATTAGTAATCACCCCAGCTATACCGATGGTCAGCGGATTGTGACCTCTTCCATTCAGGGGTATAAAACAAACACAGATGGCAGTGTCTACGCGCTGACTAAACGCTCCCGCTATAGTCTGGGGCAACGGTTAAGTCAGTATGACGCGAATAAACTCAAAGCTGCTCGACACGCCTTTGACAAGGTTATAGTACCTGGTAAAAAGACCATCTGCTGAGTGTCAGTCTTGGATAGTTTGCAGCCTATGCAACAAAGGGTAAGATGTTTGGAACCTTTAGACTGTTGCTATCCTTTGAGATTTCCATTGCAATAAACAGGCTTTCGTCCTCATCCTGATAAGCCTCTATGAGTTGCTGCTCGTCTTCGCTTAGGTCAGGATCGCTGTTGAGGGCTATTTCTTGTAGGGTTTCTTCTACGAGTGCCATCTGCTGTTCGGCCTCTGCTAGAACGGCTTGAGGTTCAGACTGTAGCAGGACTTCGAAATTGGCCAAGGCCTTGTACTTGGTTTGAAACGCTTCTAGGGTAGCCTGGAGGTTGGTTTTCTCCTCGGTGAGCGTGTTGATGGTTATTGACTGTTCGACTTCCTTTGCTTCTAGGGTGCGCTGTTCTTCCTTTAGGCGTTGCTGTTGATCTGTGAGGGCCTGAATGGTTTGTTCAAGGTGGGCGTTGTCTTGCTGAAGCTGATGGGTTAAGGATTGATAGGTTTTGATGGCTTTAATGGCGGGCAGCAGCTTTTGCTTAAGATTCATGTGGGCCACGTCGAGCTGATGAAATTCGTCAGAGAGTTTGATGTAGGCCCCGGCAAGGCTGTTATAGCGTTCGGCGATAGTTTTCATGGGAGTTTATTAAGGGGTGATTCATCCCCTCTATTATTGTGATCCCCATTGGATGCTTTTGTTCTTGGGAATACGTTTGTAAGCAATTAAAACAAAGGAATATCAACGGACAAGCTTATTACCTGGAAAAGCTTGGGAGGAGTTGCTAGCAGACCGCAAAGCCAGGGAAGGCCATAATCCTCATACAGGAGAGAAGCTTCAAATTCCCGCAACCCGAGTTCCAGCCTTTAGACTTCAAGGAGAAGGTCACGGCTTGTCTGGTTTTAGTAGATTGTCTGTCATGGCTTAAGTTTCAGATTCTCGGCAGATTCTGAAATGTGCGGTAATTTTTAGGTGTGAAATCGGTGAGTTAGTATCACTGGGCAAAAGATTTGCGATCGTAACCCCTACCCACCATGATCACCTTCACCAGGAAGACCGCAGATCATATCCTCAAACTGCACCACCAAGTTTTACGGCCAGGATTACCCATCGCTGAAGTCATCCTTGCAGAAGACCAGGAACCAAAGACCCGGCATTATGAGGCATGTGACCAGAAGGGAGAAGTGATCTGCTGCGCTCCTCATTCCCCCGACCTGGCACGGGGAAGTTGCATGGCGACTCAGGGCAATGGCGACAGCTCCAGACTGGAGAAATCAGGGGATTGGATCGGAAATGTTCTGATATTGGGCAAACTGAGCAGAATGTCAATTTTCCTCACAGGGTCCACATCTTTCTTGGATAGGCTTACTCTAAACGGTGGGGATGGATGCTGATGCCAAAAATAGCAATCACTCACGGGAGAAGGAGAAAGCAGTATGGAGACGCTAATTCGCAGGACGGAGAGACAGCGTAGCGTAGTAGCAGCAAACAACAACGTTTCCTGCTACTACATTAACAAAACCCAAGCAATGCAGGTTGTAAGGGTTGTCACTCTTCCTCACCAGTTCTTAGAACGTACCCTTTTGCCGAGACAGCAACTCCGGTTTGAAGCACTACCCCACGCAGAACTAGAGGTTTATACCTACTCGAACGCCACAGCAATACTCAGCGCAAAGATCCTGTGTGCCAGTCTACAAGAAGACCTCGGCTATAACTGGGTTACCCCCACCTCTAGTCTATGGGTAGAGATAATTTCGTCAGACCTACCAGTAGATAGTATGCAGCGCAACTCGTGTTCTTCGGCGTTGCTCAATGGCGAGATGAATTAAATGCAGGCCGATCATGATGTTTGGAACGCTCAGCAGGAAAGTGATCATGCTGAATTGAAGCGGCTTGCGGTTGAGGTTTAACATACCAGAAACAGGTTTGAAATAAGACCAATCGACTAAACCAAGCCCAACGAGAACGTTACAGGAAAAAGCAAGAAGAAAGTTAGGTAATACAGATTCTCAAGGGATTCTGAAAATATTGAGTTGTTTATTTTATTAGGCTCAATTGCAGGGTTGATACTGTTGGCGAATGTGCGCGGGGGCAATCATATCTCTGGCTTAATTCCCCGTTCTGGTCAGCCAGGGTAGCAAATCATGCAGTACTGGCGGTTTGACGGGGAGGTGGAGATTGTTCCTGTGAGTTGATTTGCCTGTACCAAAGCAATTTGTCTATTCTGTGGATATATACAGAAACATGCGTTCTTCTCCCTCCCCAACCCTGAGTCGGGAGGGATTTCATTGTTTATCGCCAGTTCTTATCAATTTAGTTTGTATCTGCTTGCTTAATCTCAAGAAGACTCATCAGAGGAACCCTTATGGCTAGAAAATCTAAAGGTTTTGGTGAATTACTCCATCAAAAACAAGATTTAGAGCAAACAACCGCTCAATCCTTCAAGCGGTTGCATAAAAAGGTTAAGGAAACAACTGGTAAAGACCTTATTAAAGACGTAGCCATTAATCCGAAGGGCGTTGCCAGAATGTCCGATATTTTAAATGAATTTATTGATCCCTACAAAGGAACAGCTTATGGTTTGGAGGAAGTGGAATGCTTGTTGAGTCTTGCTGTTGTTGCCTGGAATATCGCTTTATCACCGAAGGAGGACCGCCAAGAAGCAATAGAAAGCATGTTGTCAGCAGTCGCCTCTGGGATGGACCGAAAAAGTCGAGCGGATTTGCAAACCTTAATCCATGAGTTGATAGAGCGTAAAGACTGTTATTTTTCAGACTGTCAGCGCTATATTGCTAATTTTGACTTACAGTCTCAAGGGGATAGCTATTTCCTTTCAGTTGCTTCTTCTCTCGAAAAATAGACTTTATATTCTCTTCTCAATCATTGTGAATTGGATGGGTCTATTACTATGGGTGCTGTGATAAGGAGGTGGAAATCGTACCGATCCGTTGATTTGCATCTCTTTGGCAATCTGCCTATCCTTATGGTGTCTCTATTTTGAGCTTTTAAGCTTTAACACCCTCTAGCAGTGAGAATAGAGTCAATAGATTCATGCAGAGCATCAGCTATGTGCGGTCATCGTTTTGTGTTGCTACTCCTGATAGGTGGCTTCTTCCTGATTGCCAGCCTTCATCTCCGGCGACAGTAATTTTCCAATGCAACTTAATTCCTATCTCATAAACTATTCGTGAAAACCCTTATGGCTAGAAAATCAAAAGGTTTTAGTGAATTAATCCATCAAGAGCAGGATTATGGAAAAGCAGCCGACAAATCCTACAAGCGACTGCGACAAAAGGTCAACAAAACAGTTGGCAAAGATTATTCTGAGAACATGGTCATGAACCCGCAGGGCGTTGCCAAAATGTCAGAGATTTTGCAGGCGTTTGTTGAACCCTACAAAGAAACAGCCCAT
This sequence comes from Acaryochloris sp. CCMEE 5410, assembly GCF_000238775.2. Taxonomy (NCBI): domain Bacteria; kingdom Bacillati; phylum Cyanobacteriota; class Cyanophyceae; order Acaryochloridales; family Acaryochloridaceae; genus Acaryochloris; species Acaryochloris sp. CCMEE 5410. The sequence continues at coordinate 199,313 of NZ_AFEJ02000006.1, forward strand.
GATTTCACAGAAGTGGAAGGCTTACTAGGTCTTGCTGTACTAGCTTGGAACATCGCCTTGATACCCAAAAAGAATCGCCAAGAAGCAATGGACAGCATGTTACCTCAACTAACCGCTGAAATGGACCAAAACGATAAAGCGGATTTGCAAAGTCTAATTCAAGAGTTAATTGAGAGAAAAGACCGTTATTTCTCAGATTGCAAGCGTTTTATTACTAGTTTTGATTTGCAGCCTCAAAAGGATAGCTATTTTCTTTCAGTTGCTTCTTCTCTCGAAGAATAGACTTCGAGTGATATTCGCAACCATGACAGAATTCAGGGGGTTATCGCCATGGGCGCTGTGATAGGGAGGTTGAGCTGTTCCCAGCTAGAACAAGAGCAAGCTTCTCTTACCGCAATCACGACAACGGTACGGTCTGATTCTGATAACCAACAGCAGCTTTTCAGCACAGTTTTTATGTCTAGACCGTTTTAGGGCAGTGCTTTTACAGTGACTACATCTTTTAGCCATAATTTCCCCCAGGCTGGTTATCTCAAGTCTATAGGAAGGGGCCAGATAGAGGCCGTTAAGAGTAATACATAAACCTTTAAGCTGACTTAGATCTCTAGGGCAATTTGCCCATCTTTCTTCATAGATTATTTGTATCTTTCTGTAAGTGACCATGGTGAGGTGGAATATGATTCCAATCCGTAAAGCGAATTGATAGGCTAAAAATATGGAAAAGGAAGCCTATCTGACCCCAAAAGGCATTAGTGATGTAGATTGGGCCAATACACCCGAAAGCGTCAAACGTTTGCTCGTAGTGCTTTTAGAACGGATAGAGCACCAAGAGAAGCAATTGAAGGCGCAGCAAACTGAGATTGATTGGCTCAAAGAACAATTGCATCGCAAGAGTTCAATCAAACAAAACCAGTTTGGTCAAACGCTAGGGTCAACTCTGCAAGATTCTACCGTGAGCTAGGCTGGCGGGAAGTCTCCGAACAGTTTAAGAATGGCAATGCTGGCCTGTCGGTGAAGATGCTCAGAGAAGAAAAGACGCTCGCCACTGGGCAGGTTTCGGGGCTGGTGTTGGGTCGATGATGGGCTTGAGATGATGCGGAAGTAGGCCCCCCGAAACAAGCAAAAGTGTAGCGTACTTTAGATCGGCAATGTCGCCTTCGCAAAACCGGGCTTTTGCTCTGCTCCCTGCCTTTAACTTAGGGATGTTGCACTATTGGATTCTTTTGAGCTTGGTTCGAGTTTTGGGAATGGTATCGGGTTTACTCTTAGCCACTATCTCAGCATCAGGGAATTTCTGGAGTACTGGCCATCTATGCTCACCCTGGCAAATCCAGCCGAGCAATATATCAGGCTCATAAGATGAGTGACTCATCCCAGGATCCACCATGACAGGCATCGGCGGGCAATAATAGCGGATGATGATTTCATCAGATTCCATTGATCACGGTTGTGGGGTTTTTGGCATGTGCGCCGAGCAAAGCTCTCTTTGTACAAGATATTCAACTACATTTTTAAGTTCCTGCATACGGGTGTCAGTGGAAAGAGCTACCCATTGCAAAGGATAAATTTGGGCAACCGGAAATTCACCACTCCAGTATTTATAGGTTTACTCAAAGCTAGGGATATGTTGCTTAGCGTTAACGGGCAGCTTGCGGTAGCACTTGGTACAAGTCACGCCATCGTCCTTAGTCGGATATTCCCAACCAAAGCTATCTCGCTGGGGTGGCGTTGCACCACACAGCGCAGGAGTGCGCCACTCGCCAATTTTGTCTTTGCCTAAAACCGCATGAACGATTGAGCCTTGCTTGGTTTTGACATGGGTGTAGAGCTGTTTATGACCTTTTCCCTTGTTCTTTCGAGCACTTGAAGCTGACTTAGAGTTGGATTTAGATGCAGGTGCGCTCTCTAGAGTGGTCGATGCAATCGCCTCAGCAGTCAACGCCACCACACCAGCTTCCCTGGCCTCTGGAACCACTACTGGAATCTCATCAGCTTGTTTCAGCGATGAGATTGCCTGCATTAGATGGGATATCTTGTCTCGCCGCTGAATCGAGCTGAGGACTTCAAGGTATTTTTCACTGCCGACTCGACCACAGGCGCTCAGAACACTGCCGTTCCGCAGGCGAGCATACTCATAGCCTGTCTTTGAATGAGTCGAAATATCCAGGTGAGCACCGGGATCAGCAACCGGGCCAGAGGCTTTAATCTGGGCCATCAACCCCTCTAGCTGGGCAATGATAGAAGAAAGCATGTTGTATTTTTTGGATTCTTTTACGACAGCTCGATACAGAAGCACTCCAAATCACTTCACTTTAGCAATTACGTCGCAATTTTTCTTGTTTTTTTACGACTATATACAGAAGCCAATCAGCTAAAAATGGGTCCTGTTCAATATCGGTTCAAATGGGGTAACACTTTCACTTTAATACAAAGTTCTGAAAAGCTTAATTAGCAAGTATTCTAAAGATTTTGACCTTGTGAAAAGTGTTACCCCATTTGAACCGTACCACCAGGTTGATTACCTCGGCTACTCAACTTTACTTCGTAGATTTAAAGTACTTTTTGAAGATTCGGGAAAGCTCATCATGGAAGCCCCAACCCATTTCAGAGGTACTTTGAACAATACTTTTTGCTTGAGCCAAGTAGTTATCTTGCAATCTATTTTTAGATACTAGCTTGGCCGCCCGTTCAAACAAATCCTCAAATGCCATATAGAATTTCTCATCGATATCTCCGTAAGCCAATGTAAACTCCACACCTGTCTCGACACAAAAGTAGATAAAATTAATCACCTGATCAGTACTTGTCGCTTCTGCTTCGACTTTCTGAACCATCTGATATGCGATTGATGGGTTGCCGTCTCCATGATCCCCAACAGGGAAAAATTCAGAGCGAACATACGCTTTGTAATCATCAAAGTCGCGGTCGGAAGTTGTGATACCAACTTTTGAGTTTAAGAAACGTTCAGCGGCAGCATTATCCTTAGCCAGTTCTATAAACATCCCTATGAGTTCATCTTTTGAGCAGTTCCTGAGATATTTTTGAATGGTTCGTGTTTTCATAGAATGTTAATGTGTGCCCAGAACCTAAACCTATTTATCGAAGACTGCAAGGTCTGATTCATCTACCAGGAAATCAATGTATGAAGAGAAACAGAGCATTGTGGACAATGATTCAGTTCTATGACCAGATAGGGTAACACTTTGAACCAAGGTTAAAGTCTACATCTGCTTATTCAACAAACATTTAATGTTTGACAATTGAATGTGAGTGTAACTCTATTTTGAGTCATGCTCAATTCTAAAAAATATGTTTCGTAATGCTAAATCTCTGGAGCGAACGAAAATTTAATCCCAGTATTTGAATCATGTCTGACGAGAAAAGAAAGAATCAACGCCTTCAGAAAGCTCAAACCTTACGTCAAACCCATGAAACCTGGTCAGGAACGTGTGGTCGTGCTCCCTTTTGGATTGTGCCTGACGATATCGCTCCCTATCGTCCTTTTTTGTTCTGTTTAGCCGATGAGAGTTCAAAGGTATTGCGTACCAATACCTTTGAACAAGAACCGTCCACCAACGAGATATTTGCAGAAGTTCTCCATGGCATTTGCCGTCCGATGTTGGGATCCGGTAGAGCCCGCCGTCCAAAAGTTCTGTTCCTTGACAATTCTGATCTTGTCGATGCACTGACACCCTTACTCTCAGACTTAGGTGTTCGCTGTGAATTCCGCCATTCTCTTCCCATTCTCAAAGAGTTACTTTACTCAATGGAGAAACAGATCAATCGGCGCGAACCTATTCCGGGGTTATTAACGATCCCTTCTATAACCAAACCTTTCTTGGGACATCTTTATGAGCTGGCTGCTGATTTTTACGCTGCCACTCCCTGGTACTGGTTAAATGATATGAATCCAATAGCAATTTGCGTCACTCCAGATAAAGAGCCTCGCTATGCTGTCGTTATGGGTAGTGGCGGAGAAATTTTTGGTTTGGCGGTCTATGATAGCTTGGATGATTTACTTGCAATTTATGACTCAAGTCTGTCAAATCAGCAACTAACCAAGAAATCTAGCACGCTAGTACTCTTTTTCGAGGAAGCAAGAGCCATGGGGTTTGAAGATCTTGATGCTATGGAAGCAAATGATTGGTCAGTTGTTGACGAGCTAGGCTACCCGATTTTCGGACGCAGCACCCCATCAATGGAAATTCGAAATCCTTCCAAAGCAGATCTGTTCTGGATGGAGGCTGCTTTAGCTGGTATCTTGAAATACCTCCGTAAACATACTCCTGTGGAGTCCTTTGACTGGATTCCCTCAGATGAGACTATTAGTGTAAAACTCACTGGCGGAAAAACGCAAACCAAACTACGATTTCCTGATTTGAATGAATTACTAAGTGGGCACCTCGATTAATTTCCCTGGACCGAAGTTACGTAACATCGATGATAATAATTCAGGTCTTTCCGGTAGGCTCGTCGGGTGCAGGGAGATCTTTTATCTCGCAGCAAATCGCTCAGAACATCACTCTGGCCATTTCATATCAATGGAACGGTTTTGGTCGCTAAGGTTGAAATCCTTGTTCAGTATAGGTTATAGATATAAATATAAATGCTTATGGAATACCTAATAGAATCAAAACTCTGAAAATTCATAACAACAGCACTGTCCCACTTTCGATGCTTGGGCAGTTTTAGAAAAGTTTCTGAAAGCTATATAGAGCAATAGATATAGGATTCTAGTGTCCCAGATTGGTCAGTTGAGGGACAGTCTACTCTTGATCACCGTTCAGGAATCTGAACACCTTAGCGACCAAAACCGTTCCAATAATATTAAATGGCCCATACTGGCAATTACCTTAGAAAAATTGCCAGTATTTCTCGCGGGTAGAGCTACTTAATGAACTACCAACCACAGAATTCGTTTATCCTCCTACTGATATAAACCTAATAAAAAACTCCAACCATTCGTTGGAGTTTCTAGAGGATTTATTTGTTCTAAGAGGTGGAGACGTTTAGAATCAATGTGTTGCACAGTGAACATGAGTTTTTGGAAAAGCAATATTCATTGTGCAAATTTGCTTTTGTAAGTAAGACTACCCTTAGGCAAGGGCCATACCAGAGGTCTTTAGAAAGCCAACCAGGTCAGAAGTTGACCAATAATGCCTTTGCCAGTAAGAGCTTCAGTAATTAAGGCTAAGGTAAACCCAATCATGGCGAGTCGCCCATTCCAAGTTTCGGAAAAAGCGCTAAATCCAGTGAAAGAAGGCTGAGAATTCATAACAATCAAATCTCCCTTAATACTTGGTTCGTGGATGTGAGCAGCAGAAAGCCAGTTGGCAGGCTTACATCAATCCCCAGAAATGGAGAACACCTTTTCCAGTTACTAATTCAATAACGATAGCTAGATAGAAGCCCACCATCGCTAGGCGGCCACTCCAAGCTTCAGCAAAGGGATTAAAGCCAAAAAAATTGTTAGATGTATTCATGACTGTAGACTCCGTAAAAATCATGTGTGTTGTGGTCTTATGTGGATGAATGTAACAAGATTATTACAGAAAGTCAATGAAATCTTTGAGTAGAGTTACAATTCCTTGACTTTTACCAGATTTATGTATACTCAAACACTTTTCTGAGATTACTAATATTAGACACGAGTTCGGGGATTGATGCGAGATTGCGATCGCATTTCCAATACCAAGCCCTAAGCACGAAGCTCCAACACCCTTACCTAGGTAACATAAAGTCCTTGCAGAACTTGAGGTTTTAGAGCTTCAAAATCATTCAATGGTATTTCATCAGAAGGATTGCAGAGCTTCTTTAGTAGCATCTCCAGCATTGGGTTTTCACTGTTGTAGACCACTTCTGCCCTCGTGTTGTCTGACTGGCAAAACCAGGATTGAGATGTAAATCTAGCGCTGATTTTCTCTCCTTAAAAAGGCACCCCATCAAGCGGAGCCTGAGGCTGTCCTTTTAGGCCATGCTCCAGCAGAGTTTTAGAAAGTTTATAGAGATATGACCGCAAGTTATAAACCCGGTCATACCTCTGGCCATCGTCGCGCCATTCTAGTAACCCCTTGTATAAGTTTTGGGCCGTTCCTTCCAGCCCTGAGATATACGGCGCAAGACTGGCAAGTAGGCCATCCATAAGGCTTTTAACCTCGTCTAGTTGTATATCTGGTGAACGGAAATCAGGATCCGAGCCGAAGCGCTCAACTATTCTTTGCGCCTGCTGTAAGGTCTCTTTTAGAGTTTCGGGTTGCATTGCTGGAAAGCTCCTAGGTCAAAAATGGCATGTGTACTTAATAGATAGGGCAGAAATGCCCTATACCAAAATTACCGGGGTAGACAACACCGTTAGGTTAGGCAGGCTGAGCGGGGCTTATTGATCCGAAAAAGTGACATGCACAATCAGATTTGTTTGTACCTTGTAGTACTCACAAATACGCTTCAAATTTTTGATAGATGGTAGATGCTCAGGATCGTTGTACAGGTTGTACGCAGTTGCCTGTGCTAGACCTACGTCTTTACCAAACCGATAGGGAGTTATACCCCTTTCGTCTAAGAAGTCTTTGATAGTGGGGTTTACGGGGCAATGGAACGATAAACAACGCTAAGGCTGTAACGCTTGTGGGGCATGGCTTCTAGCCTCAGATTTTTCCTAATTCTTCATGCTAAAAACCGCTACAACCTTTACTGAGTATGGCGTTGAAGAAACTGAGATTTTGAATTTGCATTATAGTAATCCCTGAAATACTTACGGGTAGGCATTTACAGGAATATCTTGTTGGTGTTGTGAGTATTTAGTTTATAGTCTGCTGACTGACTACTCCGGGGTAAACCAATTAGAAGAAGAGTGTGTCTATTTTGAATCCTTTATCTTCTGAGTTGACCTATCAATTAATCAACTTTTGTAGAGCCTGTTTAGCGACTTTTTCAGCTCTGCTTGAAGTCACCTTTTGATAGCGCAAAGTCGTCTGTAAATGTTGATGTCCCATCAAGGCCCTCAACTCCTCGATTCCCATTAAACCCACTCGCTCCGTGGCAAAGGTATGCCGTAGATCATGGAGCCGTAGCCCCTCCAAGACCGGATCCTGCTCAGTCAATTTTTTCCAGCTTTTATAGATGGTTGTATAGCTCACACGGGTTATCAATCCTGATTTGGGCTGTTGTGCTGTAAATAAGGCTGGAGAACTGGGGTGTCGATAATATTGAATGTATTCCGCTAATACTTGTGCGGCATCATCGCTGTAGAAACACCACCGGCGTTTATTGCCCTTACCCACCACTTGAAACTTACAGTCTTGGAGATCAACATTGGCGAGATCCAAAGCCAGTAGTTCAGCAATCCTGGCCCCCGTGCGATGAAGCAAACGGACCAGTGCGTGCATGCGTCTATCTGGTTTAACCCTTTGATACAGCCGTTGCAATTGCTGAGGGGTGAGATATCGGACTAACTCGTCTGTCCCAGACTCTCCTTGTTGTACATCAGGTTTACGTTGCTTGAGATGAGCAATGGGATTCGATTTGATATGCCCTCGTTCCAAAGCAAAGTTCAGCAAGGATTGAAGAATCGCCTGGTGACGCCGATGGGTAGTGTAGGACAACTGCTGGAGACTGTTGAGGTAGTCTTCAAGTACTTCCCGTGTCAGTAATTCCAGTGGTAGGCTGCCATACTGCTGCAGCAAAGGAAGAAGGGTCAACTCATAGGACTTGAGAGTGCTAGCAGCGTAGCCTGGACGGTTGAGAAATTCAGTCGCTACTGTAGCTAAGACCTTACTGGACATGGAGTATATTTATTTACTCTAGAAGTAGATAATAGTGTACTACTGCCTTGTTGTTTCACTACATTGGTTTGATGTCGTCAGATTGGTCTGCTTGTCCTCCTCACCCCCAAGAATCCTTAAAGGATTATGTCTGTCGTCTTCGTCAACAGCAGAATTGGACTCAGGCCCAACTCGCTACAGCTGCAGGGGTACATCGCCAAACCATTGGCAAAATTGAAAAGGGACAAACTCAACGCCTCAATCAACGGGCGAGAAACGGCTTGGCGTTTGCTTTGAGCATTCCAGCAGAGTATCTGGATGCCCTCAGCCAAGGTAAACCTATAACCCCAGTCTCTTCAGTCAAATTCTGTCCTCAATGTTGGCGACCAGGACAGACGCCAGATCCGATATGGACAGATTTACGGAGTCATTTTTGTTTTGCCTGTGGGACTCGCCTCATCAACCAGTGTGCTCAGTGTCAGCAACCGATCTTGTCCTTGCAATTCCGCTTTTGTCCCTATTGCGGTAAGGCTTATCAGAGCAAAGCGGTCAGTTCAACCTAATGCCGGTCAATTTTCTCAATGAGTCGGAGCGCACTCACCTTAGTCAGATTCCTGCAGACATCCTTGAGATCGATCTCAACAAATATTTCACTTTGACACCAGAAGATATCCAGCAGGTTAAACGGCAACGGCAGCCCCATAACCAATTGGGCTTCGCGATCCAGTTGTGTACGCTGCGATTTTTAGGCTTTTGTCCTGATGATTTGCAACAGACACCCACTCAGGTTTTAGAGTTTGTGGCCCAGCAGATTAACATTACCGTCGAGCATCTGCAGCGGTATGGCAAGCGGGCGCAAACCCGCACTGCCCATTTACAGCAAGTGCAGCATTACTTGGGTTTTCGAACTCCCAAATCTAAGGACTTAAAGGCACTGGGGAAATGGATGTTAGAGCGGGCATTGGAACATGACGAACCTTTGCTGCTATTCCAACAAGCAGCGGAAAAACTATTGGCACAAAAGTTGGTGCGTCCCAGGATAACTACGATTGAGCGGATGGTAAGTACAGCCCGCAACCAAGCCATGAAAGTGACCTACCAGATGATGAAGCCATTGGTTAAGGCCTCAGGGCGAAAATTTCTCAACGATCTGCTCAAGCCCGAGGGAGACGGTAAGGCGATCCGATTAAGTCGATTGCGGTGGCCGGCCACCAGTAATTCAGCCGCTGAAATTTTGAGAGTCATTGAGAAGATCAACTTTCTGCGCAGCCACAACGTTCATCAATGGGATGTCACAGAGTTTAATCCGAATCGACTTAAATTCCTGGCTCGATTAGCTAAAAAGACTAGCATCAAGTCATTCAAGCGAATCCCCGTAGAACGGCGGTATCCGTTACTGATCGCTTTTTTGCAGCAACTGCTAATCGAGACTACGGATGAGGCCATCGATCTATTTATTCGTTGTTTATCAGATGCTCATTCCAAAGCTCGACGAGAACTGCGAGACTTTCGCCAAAAAGAAGCGGTCGCGATCAATGAAAAGGTCATGCTCCTGCAGCAGTTAGGTGGAGTCATCTTAGATCCAGCGGTAGAAGATCCTGCAGTGCATATTCTCACCAACTTCTCCACCCCTGTGGAGGTTGACTTCTCCGGTCGAATGGCAGTAACTTCTCCACCCCTATGGAAGTTATCTTCGCCAGTCAAGTGGCAATAAACTTCTCCACCCCTGTGGCAACAACTTCGCCGGATAAGTGGCAGTTAACTTCTCCACCCCCTTAACCATCATTTCGACAGGTCATTATCCCTAGCCAGGCCAACCTCTAAACTTCTGTGCATTAGCCAGAGGAATGGAGATTGGCAATGGCCTATAAACGTCAAGGAGCAACCCTGTCGATGAGTAAATTTCGCGAAATTATCCGTTTACATGAACTCGGCCACAATAAATCGGAGATCGCTCGTAGCTGCTTCATCTCCCGTACCAGTGTCCGGGACTATCTGCGCCGTGCCCAGGGTCAATCTCTCAGTTATGACCAGTTAAGCCAACTGAGTGATAGTGATATCCAGCATTTGCTGGGAAAAGGTCAGCGTCAGTCCTCCCGTAAGAAGCCAGCGATTGACTTCGAATATGTGCATCGAGAGATGCAACGCAAAGGGGTCACCCTGGGCCTACTGTGGATGGAGGGTAAAGAGAGAGGAGACTGGAACTGTAGCTATAGTGGCTTTTGCCGTCGATACCGTCAGTGGAAAAAGCAGCACTCGCTATCCATGCGCCAGATTCACAAGGGAGCGGAAAGATTTTTGTGGACTACTGCGGTATGACGGTGCCGGTGGTCCATCCCAAAACCGGTGAGGTGACTCAAGCTCAAGTATTTGTAGCCTGCTGTGGAGCGAGTAACTACACCTATGCAGAGGCGACCGAAAGCCAAACCATCAAGAACTGGCTCGGATCTCATCAACGGGCCTTGGCCTTCTTTGGTGGGGTGCCGGTCGCTATCGTTCCAGACAACCTCAAGTCAGGAGTCACAGATCCGTGTCGTTATGAGCCCGGTATCAATCGGAGTTATCAGGACTTTGCGGAACACTACAACGTGATTATTCTGCCCGCTCGCCCCAAATGCCCTCGGGATAAACCCAAAGTGGAGAATGCGGTACAGCAAGTGGAGCGTCATATCCTAGCGCCATTGAGAGATCAGACCTTTACCAGTTTCAAGCAACTGAATGAAGCGATAGCAGCGGGACTCGAGAAACTCAACCATCGGACCATGAAATCCTATGGTCTATCCCGTCGAGAATTATTTGAGCAAGTGGACCAACCGGAACTGAGGTCCTTGCCCAGCCATGCGTTTGAGTTTGGCGAATTTAAAACTGCGAAAGTGAGTTTTGATTATCACATTGAGGTGAACCGCCACTATTACAGTGTCCCTTATGGCTATGTGGGTCAATCGGTATCGGTCAAGATTACGGAATCTTTGGTGCAGATTTTCCATGACCATCAGCGCATTGCGGTACATGAACGTTCCAGCGTTTCATTTCAGCATTCCACGCAAGAGGGGCATATGCCCCCGGCACATTTGGCTCACAAAACCCAATCGAGAGAGACCTTCCTAGCTTGGGCCGAGAAGGTTGGACCGGCCACGAAGCAGCAAGTGATAGAGATCTTTGAGAAGAAAGCCCATGACGAACAAGCATTTCGAGCCTTAAAAGGGGTGCAACATCTGAGAACAACCCATGGTGCTGAAAGGTTGGAAGCCGCCTGTAATCGGGCTAATGCTATGGGGATGGTGGGCCAACGCTATCTCAAGTCCATGCTCCAAAACAAACTTGAATCCGACCCCTTACCGGATGAAACCCATAAGGTGATTCCTATTCACCATGCCAATGTCCGAGGGTCCGAATATTATCAAGCGACGTAGGGGAGACAACGATGCAAGCAATGATTGAACAGCTACAACAAATGAACTCACCGGCGTACTCGAAGCTTGGCGAGAACAGCAGGCGATGCCCACCTATCATGATCTGTCCTTCGATGAACGACTGGCCTTGATGGTAGAGCGCGAATACATCCGGCGTCAGAATCAACGGATGCAACGCCGACTCAGGCAAGCGCGACTGCCGGTGCATGCCACCTTAGATGCCGTGGATTTCGATGTCCCAGAGGACTCCGTAAAATCCAGTTCCTTGAATTTGCTCAAGGCCATTGGCTCCAAGAAAACCTGTCATTGATTCTATTGGGGCCGACCGGTGTAGGGAAGTCTTTCTTGGCGTCGGTCCTTGCAAATCATCTGTGCAAGCAAGGCCATAGCGTGCGCTATATCAAAACCGCTGACCTGGTGCTGGAGTTGAAGCTGGCCAAAGGAGATGGGTCTTATCCCAAACTCCGAAAACAATTAGCGGCCTACGATCTATTGGTGCTGGATGAATGGCTTAGAGATCCCCTGTCTGTCTTTGAAGCTCGAGAAGTACTCGATATCCTAGACGAGCGTTTCCGTAAAGCCTCCTGTTTATTCGCCACGCAAATGCCCCTGGAGCAATGGCACTCACAATTCAAGATCCCACCCTCGCCGATGCCATCCTCGACCGGATTATCCATGATGCGATGAAGGTCTTGCTCCGAGGAGAATCCATGCGGAAATTGACCAGCAAACTGACCCTGAAGCCAGAAGGAGAACTGAGTAATGACCGTTCACATGAGGAGAAAACAACGAGAGAAACGATCCCAAGATCTAACCTTAAACGCACAAGGAGAAGAAGGATGAAAAAAAGGAGGGACAGATACATGAATAGACCGGATGAGATCACGATCTTCCATTCGTGATATGTATGAATTCAGAGCTGATTTTTTGCCTATGAATTGCAACCCATAATTCCATATCTACCTGTCGAAAATGGTTGGCCAATATTTTTTTGGTTGGGGGTGGAGAAGTTAGTGCCACTCAACCGGAGAAGTCGTGATTATGCAGCATGCAGTGCGATCTGACATTTTTGAGTGTGTCTCGCCAGAGCAGCTGCAGGCTGCCCTGGCAGATTGTGAGCGAATAGTTCGGCCTGCCAAAGATGAATCCTATGATTACTTTGCCAATCGCTACAGCTATTTTCGTCAGTTTGCACCTGCATTTCTGAGCACCTTTGAGTTTCACTCTCATCGCCAAGATGATCCGCTCCTCAAAGCCATCAATCACATCCGTGAATTAGATACTGGCGGCCAACGGCAGATTTCAGAAGACGCGCCTATGGAGTTTGTTACAGAGGCTTGGCAGGAATATATCTATGACGACCAGGGGCAGATAAAACGCCGCTACTATGAATTGTGTGTGCTCTGGGAACTCCGTCATGCGTTAAGCACCGGTGCTCTTTGGATTGAAGGGGCACGCCGCTACGCGAATCCAGAAAGCTACTTGATCCCAAAGCAAAAATGGGAGGAGATGCGCAGTGAGTTTTGCCAATTCACGGGTCTACCTGAAACTGGAGCAGAACGATTGGCCCAGTTGAGTGAGCAATTAGAAGCAGAGATGACAACATTTGTTGACACTCTCCAACAGAATCCAGATATCCGCCTAGAAGAGGAGCATCTTGTCATTTCTCCCCTGGATGCGGAGGAAGAATCTCCACGTCTTCAGCAATTGAAAGTCTTAGTTGAACAATGTATGCCACAGGTTGAGTTAACAGAACTGTTGATAGAAGTGGATGAATTGACTCACTTTAGTGATGCTTTAATCCATACCGGAGGGAATGCAAATCGCACAGATAATACCAAGCTGCACCTCTATGCCTCTTTGCTTTCCCAGGCGTGTAATTTAGGGCCAGCGGCAATGGCTAGAGGGGCCGATCTGTCCTATGACAGCTTGCTTTGGCATACCAACTGGTACTTAGATGAAACCAATTTACGCAATGCCAATACGATGTTGGTGAACTATCATCATCAATTGCCCTTAACTAAGGCTTGGGGAGGCGGAACCCTATCCTCTTCTGATGGACAGCGATTTCCAGTGGCGGTCAAAAATGCTAAAGCAGTGCCGTTGCCCAAATATTTTGGTTATGGCCGAGGCGTTACGTTTTATACCTGGCTCTCAGATCAGTTCTCCCAATATGGAATTAAGGTGATTCCTTCCACCAAAAGAGATGCGACCTATCTACTTGATGGAATTCAGGATAATGAAACTGAGTTGACGATTTTGGAACATACTACTGACACCACGGGGTATTCGGAGGTCGTATTTTCCTTTTTTGATCTGTGTGGGTATCGCTTCTCACCTCGGATTCGCGATCTGGCTGACCAGACATTGTATCGCCTCAGTAATAAGTTTCCGGATCCGCTCCTCAAGCCACTCTTTCAGGGCCGGTGTCAGCAACAGTTCATCATCGATGACTGGGATGAGATGCTACGTACAGCAGCCTCACTCAAGTATGGATGGGTCAGTTCTTCGTTATTGATGAATAAGCTACAATCCTTGCCAGACCCCCATCATCTCTTGAGAGCATTTCATGAATACGGGCGGCTATTGAAGACTATTTTTATCCTGCAGTATCTCAATAGCAAGGATTATCGACGGCGGATTAACCGTCAGCTCAATAAAGGTGAGTCGGTGCATACTTTACGCCGATATTTTGTCATTGCTCAGCAAGGTGAATTACGAAAACGGCATCAAGAAGGATTAGAAAATCAAGCGAGCTGTTTGACCTTAGTGACGAATGCTGTGGTGGTCTGGAATACGATCTATCTAAATGCCGCACTAGAGTACATCGAACGGCAGGGCTATGTCATAACTGAGGAGGATAAAGCACATCTCTCACCGGCACGATGTGGACACATCAACCCCTATGGAAAATTCAGCTTTGATATCCCTAAAGTGCAGAGCTTGAAAGGGTTACGGCCACTGAATGCTATTAAAAAAGCAAACTCTCAAAACTTCTAGCCTATACTCAGTAAAGGTTATAGCGATTTCAATCCTGAAAAGCCAGTAAAAATTGGAGGCTAGAATCCATACCCCACAAGCGTTACAGCCTTAGCGTTGTTTATCGTTCCATTGCCCCGTAAACCCCTGATCGGCCTTCGGCCATCGATATTTGCTTTGCTTAGGGTGGTCTTGCCTGCGCCGCTACCTCCAGATATGCCGATGATTGTTGGGGTGGTCATGGGTGGAAGTAATGTAGGATCTCTGTACAAGAGATTAATCAGACTCTATTAATGATTCAATTTGCTGAATTAGTGATTCCAGCTTTTTCCTTTTCTTAGAATCTTCCCAAACTTTTGATTTTCCTACCTCTTTCGAAATAGTTTTCCACTTTTCCTTGTAGGAGGTTATCTCATGAGCTGGTTGTTTAGATTCCTTGATTGACTTAACTCTGTCGCGAATTTCTCTAATCGAAAGATTCTTCTTTGAAACTTCGCGCAGTAACTTAGCCCTTAATTTCTGGTCTTTGACTTTGGCTACTGCAAGCGCTTTAGTGTACTCAATCTTGCCTTGGCGGATAAACTCAAGAACATCCTGTGGCAACCGCAAGAGCTGTAGTTGATTTAATGCAAATGAGCGCCATCGGATGTTTAAGCTTTCACAAATTTGCACAACAACATCACTATCTTTTTGTCCTATAACGTTATAGGACTGACGACGGACATCATTGTCCATTTGCTTAAATAGAGCTATAACTTCCTCTTGGGACTTCTGTAGCTCAACAGATAACAAAGCTAGAACTGCTTCAACTTCCTCAACTGGATTCAAGTCTTCATGATGCTTATTTTCAATTAGCTGTAACTTTAGTAGATCTCTAGTGTTAGGTCGATCAATGATGCGGACAGGTAATTCTTCTAATCCAGCAATATCTGAAGCTCGATACCGTCGCTCACCAAACACGAGCTGATAGAATCCTGGTTTATCAGGTAATTCAAAAACAGCCAAATCTTCTAAAATTCCTTGCTCTTTAATTGTCATAGCAAGACTATCAAGTTTTTCAGAGTCAAAGTATTTTCGAACTTGATCATCATCTCGGACAATTCTGGAACGATGAATAAGTTGATGCTTGTAGCTAATATTACTGCTATGGCTATAAGTCTGTTCAGTAGAATCTGCCTGGTCTTCTTCAGTTTGCAAAGTTGCTAGCAGCTTATTAAACTTCCCCATTTATGATCTCCTTGCAAATTGCAGTGTATTCTTTCCATGCAATCCCAGCACGTCGGTCGCTGACTTGATTTACAGCTACCCCTTCAAGAGCAGCCTTTTGAAAAGCCACCAGTTCTCGCACTTTACCTTTGAATAAAGGTAACCCAGCTTCTTTTAGCATTTCTCTTGCCTCATCACCATCCTTACGAGGAAGAGATGGAACCCTAGTTAGTAAAATTTTGAATTGCTCTGACCCCAGCGACTGAAGCAATGTGACTGATTGAAGCAATGCATCTAACGACAACACATCGGGCGTAGTAGGAAGTATTAATAAATCACAACCATCTACTAAATCTTGAAGATCATCTTCAGTAGGGCGAGCTTGAGTATCAATAACGATATGCTCATACTTCCGCGCATATTTTGCAGCTTGCTGTTCACCTACAACTTTAAAGGGCAAGCCATTTCCGCGTTTTGACCACCTGGATGCAGAACGATTAGGATCACCATCGACAAGTAGAGTATCCTTTTCGATCTGAAGACTAGCTGCAACATGAATTGCTGTTGTTGTTTTACCAACACCACCTTTGAATGAAGCTGTGGTGATAATCATTGAAAGCCAAGCTAATCAACAAGGAACAATTTAGCGCCTTCGTAAGCGGTTGTCCATAACGGAAAATATTTAGACGCAAAATTTAGGACAGATAGAAATACGAAACGCTCGCCTCGGGGCAGTTTCGGGAGCTGATGTTGTGTCGAAGATTAGCCTGCGATGATGCGAAAGTGGGTGCCCCCGAAACTCGCAAGAGCTTAGCGCACCACGGATCGGCAAGGCCGCCTTCGCAAAACCAGGCTTTTGCTCTGCTCCCTGCCTTTATTTGAGGATGCTGCATTATTGGGAAGGTTTAGCCAGATTTGGAATCATTTTCACCAGAAGAGAAGCAGCCTGATTCTGCGGATCAAGCTGAGTTGCCTTGGTTGCTGATTGCAAAGCCGCTTGATAATCCTTGAGAATCAATTGGCTTTGAGCAAGATTGACATAAGCTTCTGCGCTCTTTGGCTGTAGTCGGGTAACTTGGGCAAAATCATCGGTGGCTTCCTGGTAATTCTTGGCATCCAGGTGGAGGATTCCACGAAACGAGTAGGCAGTGGCAAGAGATGGATCTAACTGGATCGCCTGATTGAGTTCTCTCATTGCCCCCTCAAAATCTTTCTGCTCAAGGAGAGAAGTCGCTGCGGCGAAGTGCGGGTTCGTTAAAGGATTAGGGGATGCAGTCGCTAGTGGTGAATGGCTGACCAATGCCATTCCCTGACTGATAAAGAGGAAAGCAGCTATCGCCGCAGTGAGATAGGCATGGACTCGTTTGCGATTCATGTACTGCCCCCTCGATGTTTGTGCCCTTCATTTTACTCCCACTTCTAGCCTGGTTGAACCGCCCGGAATTCCATCTCTTGCACCCAGACATAGCTGAAGTCTTCAAACTCTTCCCCAGGTGAGATTAGAGTTGCCGATCCATCCTGACTAGCAATAAACTCTTTTCGCCATAACTCCCAAGCATAGATGGATGGCAGCTCCAAGTCAGAGCAATACTCAAGCCAACACTGTTGCTGGAATTGTGAAATTCCACAGTGAACACAACTCTGTTGAACTTCGACCAATCCCAAGTCAATCATTTCTTGAATTAGCAAAGGGTTATGGGTCGGTGGTTCCCCATTGCCCATAACAGGAGATTCAAATGATAGCTGAAGCGTTTCATCAGGGTTCTCTTTTGCCAGTCGCAAGATTTCCAATTGCACCTGGGTTAGAGAGGGGATCAAGACCATGCATTGTCCTCGTTTTGTTGAAATACTAGCGCACCCAGATCGGCTATGTCACTTGGAGTAAAAGCATGGTTTTGCCCCAATGCCTGCCTTTAATTGGAATCATTGCACTACTGGAGGATTGAGTCTTCACACGGTTGAATTGCTTGGACTCCTATTTCTTGAATCCATACATAGCTAAAATCCTCAAATTCTTCCCCAGGTATGGCTACTCGTTCCGAGCCTTTCAGCCTAGCAATAAATTTATCTCGCCATATCTCCCAGACAAGAGTAGACGGATACGCTAAGTCTCCACTGAATTTAGCCCATGATTTCTTTTGAAACCGTGAGAAATCGCAACGCATTTGCTTGGACTGAACTTCAATCAAATCCAAGTCAATCAGTTTCTGGATAAGCGCTGTATACCCTGCTGGAGGTCCACCATAATTGATGATTGGCAATTCGCAATATAGCTGAATCGTCTTACCAGGATACTTTTTGGCAAGCCTCAAAATCGCTAATTGTTTTAGGGAAAGGGTTGGGATGCAAACCATTCGATTAATCCGCGCTAGAAAAATATTAGCACCACTTCGCTCCACCTTCTAAGGTTTGCGCCTATCTCACCACGTACACATCCATTGCTGGAAGCGGATTTCCGACGTAAAAAATAGAACATCTTAGATTAAAGAAGGGCATCCTAAATGTATTGGGTGGAGCCATTTTTTATGAGCTTACCTCTATGTGTTACGGGAGAAAAAAGTAAATGAAAACTGTTTTAGTAGTAGATGATAGTCCGGCTGAACTAAAGCTAATGTGTCTATATTTAAAAGAAGCTGGCTATCTTGTTATTAGCACAGATGATGCCAAAGAAGCTGTGACAAAAGCTGAAACTCAAAAGCCTGATCTTGTCATTACTGATGTGGTTATGCCAGAAATGAGTGGGTTTGAGTTGTGCCGAACTCTAAAGAAGAGTGAAGCGACTCAGCAATTACCTGTGATTATCTGCACGACAAAGAATCAGGATTTAGATAAGCTCTGGGGTAAAAAGCAAGGAGCAGATGAATATGTCACTAAGCCCTATACCCGTGAAGATTTTCTAAAAGCCGTTCGTTCTGTTCTATAAGCAATGAATTGAATAGTAGCTCTTATGCAATTGGTGAGGTTGTCCCATTTTGGATACCTGACACGATACCAAGCTACCAATCACCCAGCCTTTAGATTCTTCTAAAGGCTGGGTGATTGGTATGAGTATGATTAGGAGGATTTAGCAGCTTCTTGCTTCATCACATCAGCCAGGGTCACCCTCTTGGTTCCAGTCCGACGCTTGCTCCCACCACTAGCCACAGCAGGAGTCGGGTCTTGAGGTACAGCCAACTCATCATCCAGTGGGTCAGGATCAACAGGTGGATCAAGGACTTGGACAGTGGATTCATCCTCTATGATGATGGACTCATCCTCATCGACGAGGACAACTTGCTCCAGGTCTTCCGTAATATCAGGAGCCAGATCCTCAGCCTCGACTCCAGAAGCATTGTCAGTGATATCGTCATTCGATTTCGCTTCTTCCGTTCCGGTAGCTTTGCCAAAGCTAGGGAACTGAATTGGCTCGTCGTTCAAGATGGCATTAGTTTGGTCCTTGAACCACTGAAGTGCTTGATCATGTAAATCCCAGTGGGCATCAATACGATCTGTGACATGGCTCTTGAACAACTTCTGGACGAGAGCAGACTGCTTCGCACAACCATGCTTGTAGACAGCCACAGTTCGTTCCTTGACCTCCTCAAAGATCGGTCCGTGCTTCTGGCTCACTTTGGACAGGCCCCAGGAGCAGAGAGCAGTGAAGTTTTTCCAGCCCTGGATCTCCTTGCGGATGACGAACAGGAAGGCTTTGTTTGCAGCTCGGCCCACTTGGGTAGCGGCAGTGTCGATGACTTCGGTGTGGTCAGCTTGTTGGATTTTGACAGAAGTGATGAGCTTCATAATTTTTGTCCTTTAAGAATGAATAGTGGATAGGGCACGACTGGCATGTGCAACCGAGTCGGCCATGTGGATATAGAGAAAATGCAAGGGGGTTGTTTTGGCCTCGCATGAGAATATACCCTCGGGAAAAATCAGGCTCGATGGGGAGCCGTCATGAGGTGGATTTGGAGAAAATACTTTGGGTGGGAGTGGCCCCTTTTCGGCCCGATCTAACGTTCACGAGGACGGGCGTTTATCGAGGAGCCTTCTCGCTGATTTTCAGGGATATCAGGAACCTTTTCGATATAATCAGTATAAATCCCCTGATATTAGCAATCAAGGGGAGAATACTAGGGATTTATTATCTATTATCGGGGATATATAAGGAGATGCTAGTGTGCTTATGCCACCTTTGTGCGGAGGTCGATGTAGGTTTTGCGCTGGTTAGGTTGCGTTCAAGAAATTGGCTGTTCAATTTCTAGGCACTCAAATGTATCAAGCAGTTCATTGACTTTCTCTAGTCGTTTGGATAGCGATTCATTAGGACTGTTATAAATGCACAGATCTAATTCCAATTCTTTCAACATTCGCTCATACAGGCGATCACATGTTTGCCAAAATTGCTTGATCGCAACTTCACACTTTGCTTTCTCATCATGCAGGGCAGGATCGATCTCTATCGGAGGGAGACCACGCATTTGTCTATCCAATCCACTTATTCTATTATCAAGAGTCTCTTCTCTACCGAACACTTTTTGGAATTCTTGATATGCAGGCACGATGGTTAGGCCCAGCTTTTCAATGTGGGCAGGAACTAGCTGCCACTCACTAAGGTTATGTACATCAAGTATTAAAGACCTATAAAGTTTAGGCTTCGGTTGTAGACGCAGAAACTCTGGTTCAAGAGCGACTCTACTAATACCCACTTCAACAATAAAATGGATGGTCCCATTCACCTCCTCTCGAAAGACCTTCTGTTGTTGCTTTTTCTTGAATAGAGCAAACATAGCTTTTCTCCCTTGATTGGCATATTACCGGAAAATTTTGGTTGAGTCCTTATTTTTAGGATTGTTGTCAGAGCGCATGATCTACAGTGGGAATATACCCCCAGCAAAAATCGATGGCTTACTCTCTCTCTGCCACGAAGCTAACCACCTACAAGCAATGCCCCCAGGCGTACAACTTTAAATACGAGCGGGGCCTCTCTTCACCCTCAGCTTTCGGCTCTCCTAAATTTGGCAATGCCCTACATGGCGCACTCGCAGAAATCTACAGAGATTGGAACTACGCTTATCCCCTGCCATCATTGGATTGGTTTGCTGTCTGCTGGCAGCAGCATACCGGAGAGCTGACCCCAACCCAGATTCACGAGGGCTGGATGGCATTGCAGCTCTACTATGAGCGATACGTTGCCCCACTACCCATGATCCGCAAGCCCCTTGGAGTGGAGGCGAAGCTTAAGGCCAGTTTCCAGGTGAATAATATCGAGTTCTCCCTCTCTGGAAGATATGATCGGTTGGACTTTACCGATGACGGACTGGAGCTGATCGACTACAAAACCAGTAAGACGATTGCACCCTCTGATGAAATTGATTTACAGCTAGGACTCTACTACCTAATCCTGGAGCAGACTTATCACAAAGCACTCCAAAAATTAAGCTTGATCTACTTACGGCAAGGCCAGAAAATCACGTTTGATGTGACCCCAGAACATCATCAGCAGGTTCGAGAACTGATCGGGGACATGGCGTTGAAACTGAGGGCAGACCAGGACTGGGAGCCAGAGGAGGGACAACATTGCGATCGCTGTGGGTATCAGCGGTATTGTCCTGCCAGGACGAAGAAGCCAGAGCCATTACCAGAGGGGACTCGGGAAGGGCGGCAGGTACAGTTGTCATTGGGGATTTAGGATGTTGAGGAGGAAATATTGCTTTCTCTTTCTCGATGATTTTTTGAGGTGATGCTTATCGGGAGAGAAAAATAGCTTTGTTTGGCTACACCGTCAAAGTACAGATATTCGACGGCGTGGAGATCGAGAATCGAAATACTTTTTCCCTCCCTAGAAATACCCTGGTTACTTGAATTGACAGACATTGGTTTTAATCCTGTTGATTATCTCTGTACTCAGCAATCTTGAAATCGGCTTCAGTGGACTGGTTGGGGCCAGAAAATTTGCCGTAAGTCATCATTTTTCCTTGGACTGAATTACTTTGCGTCTCTGATGGTTCTGGCTTAAGTTGTAAGTTTTTGGTCATCACTTATCTTCATCCTTACAGAACAATCCCACCTCCTTAGACCCATCTTCGACAACAACATCAGGTTGGGGGATGGTTCTTCTGCTCGGTACTACGAACAGGCCAGCTTCCTTAACCTTATAAGGTGTTGGAATATTGATGAAATGGCCAGTGCAATCTGGTCTTATTTTGTCTCTACTTTCCATTTTTTCAATCCTTTTGATAAATCTTACTAGGAATATACCGCTTGCAACTCGAAACAACTCGAACTTAATAACAACTGCGGCTGATGGAATCTCCCAGCAGAAAAACGTGGACGAGTTGCTGCGCAAATGCTATCGGTACTACCCAATGAGCGCATCCCACGATTAGATATGCCTCTGGATCTCCCGTGAAATAGTAGTCGAGGTAAACCTTACACTTATTCGCTACTTCAAAATACGCGAAACCCAACTTATAAAACTGAGGTGGGTTTCTCTCCAAATTTACAAAGCCTTCAATGCCAACCTCTGACCGATCAAAGCGTTGGATTTCAATGTTCAAATTTCCCGGCCCAAATATTTCCAAAGTCTGAAACTCCAAGCCGACTTGAGTCTCAGACTTCAGACCCACTCGCCACCCTTCAATCTCTTCTCTCTTCATCGACAATCACCTCCATCACTCAAACTCAGGAAACTCCCGCACTCGAAGATCCTGCGGCCATTCCTCGGCATCCCCACCCTTCCCTGAACGGAACTTGGGAACCCCCACAGGATTGCTGCCGAGCTGCTTGATAAACACGGGGACTTCCGCTGATTTGCATTGGTCCCGTATGGAGCGAATCCAGTCCACATCACAAGGCCGAGCGCCAGAGCAGCCACCAGAGCAAGGTGTAGCTATTCATAATTGCCTCCTGAGTTTTCAAATTCCAGGTGGAAACTGAAATCTTCGTGGCTTCAAAAATGTGAGGATGACAGGGAATCAAGGCAACGTTGCACAATCATCTGCATTACGGGTGGGGTGACAGCGTTGCCAAGCTGCTTGACCTTCTCGCGTTTATTTCCCAAGACTTTGTAATCTTGAGCAAAGGCCATCGCTGCCTGGATTTCATGGGGCTGAAGCATACGGAAATAGCAGTCTTCAACAGAGATGGAATGATCCGGTTGCACCAGTGCATGGCGGTCGCCGGCAGTGATGGTGGGAATGGCAGAATCCATGCCACAGACCTGATCTGAGCCGCTGTAGTAACTAGCTAGAAAGGGTTGAACTAGGCCGTGATGGCCTCCCCCAGCAGTGACCGTACCTAGCGGCTTCTCCAACGAGTGAAATAGACTATGATTTCGGAGTGTCACCATGAAAGGTTGCACCAGGGAATTATGGTCAACTGTGGTGATTGTGGGCAGTGGGTCACGGATGCAAGCAGCCTGCGCCCCGGTGTAGTTCCGCACAATAAACGGTGTTGCCAAGGCCATTGTTTGGCGGGCGGTTTGGGTGGGTAGAATCCCCTCTGCAGCATAATCACGACTTCTCCGGTTGAGTGGCACTAACTTCTCCACCCCCAACCAAAAAAATATTGACCAACCATTTTCGACAGGTAGATATGGAATTACGGATTGCAATTCATAGGCAAAAATTCAGATCTAAATCCATACATATCACGAATGGAAGATCGTGATCTCATCCGGTCTATTCATCCATCTGTCCCTCCTTTTTTTCACCCTTCTTCTCCTTGTGCGTTTTAGGGTTAGATCTTGGGGTCGTTTCTCTCGTTGTTTTCTCCTCATGTGAACGGTCATTTCTCAGTTCTCCTTCTGGCTTCAGGGTCAGTTTGCTGGTCAATTTCCGCATGGATTCTCCTCGGAGCGAGACCTTCATCGCATCATGGATAATCCGGTCCAGGATGGCATCAGCCAGAGTGGGATCTTGAATTTGTGAGTGCCATTGTTCTAGGGGCATTTGCGTGGCAAATAAACAGGAGGCTTTGCGAAACCGCTCGTCTAGGATATCGAGCACTTCTCTAGCCTCAAAGACAGATAGAGGATCTCTAAGCCATTCATCCAGCACCAGTAGATCGTAGGCAGCTAATTGTTTTCGGAGTTTGGGATAGGACCCATCTCCTTTGGCCAACTTCAACTCCAGCACCAGATCAGCGGTTTTGATATAGCGGACGCTATGGCCTTGCTTACACAAATGATGGGCCAGTACGGCCGCTAAGAACGACTTCCCTACACCGGTCGGCCCTAATAGAATCAATGACAGATTTTCTTGGAGCCAATGACCTTGAGCAAATTCAAGGAACTGGATCTTACGGAGTCCTCTGGGGACATCGAAATCTACAGCATCTAAGGTGGCGTGCACCGGTAGTCGAGCTTGTCGAAGTCGGCGTTGCATCCGTTGATTCTGACGCCGGATGTATTCGCGCTCTACCATCAAGGCCAGTCGTTCATCGAAGGACAGATCATGATAGGTGGGCAAGGCCTGTTGTTCTCGCCAAGCCTCCAAGAGGCCCGTGAGCTTCATGTGTTGCAGCTGTTCAATCATCGCTTGCATGACTTTCTCCCCCTACGTTGCTTGATAGTATTCAGACCCTCGGACATTGGCATGGTGAATGGGAATCACCTTATGGGTTTCATCCGGTAAGGGGTCGGATTCTAGTTTGTGTTGGAGCATGGACTTGAGATAGCGTTGGCCCACCATCCCCATAGCATTAGCCCGATTACAGGCGGCTTCCAATCTTTCAGCACCATGGGTTGTTCTGAGATGTTGCACCCCTTTTAAGGCTCGAAATGCTTGTTCATCATGGGCTTTCTTCTCAAAGATCTCTATCACTTGTTGCTTCGTTGCCGGTCCAACATTCTGAGCCCAGGTGATGAAGGTCTCTCTCGATTGGTTTTTGTGAGCCAAATGCGCCGGTGGCATATGCCCCTCTTGCGTGGAATGCTGAAATGAAACGCTGGAACGTTCATGCACCGCGATGCGCTGATGATCATGGAAAATCTGTACTAAGGATTCAGTGATCTTGACCGATACCGACTGGCCCACATAGCCATAAGGGACACTGTAATAGTGGCGGTTCACCTCAATGTGATAATCAAAACTCACTTTTGCGCTCTTCCATTCGCCAAACTCAAACGAGAGACTGGGCAAGGGTCTGAGTTCTGGTTGGTCCACTTGCTCAAATAATTCTCGACGGGATAGACCATAGGATTTCATGGTCCGATGGTTGAGTTTCTCCAACCCTGCTGCAATCGCTTCATTCAGTTGCTTGAAACTGGTAAAGGTCTGATCTCTCAAGGGAGCCAGAATATGACGTTCCACTTGCTGCACTGCATTCTCTACTTTGGGTTTGTCCCGAGGGCATTTGGGGCGAGCGGGCAAGATGATCACGTTGTAGTGTTCCGCAAAGTCTTGATAACTCCGATTGATACCGGGCTCATAACGGCACGGATCTGTGACTCCTGACTTGAGGTTGTCTGGAACGATAGCGACCGGCACCCCACCAAAGAAGGCCAAGGCCCGTTGATGAGATCCGAGCCAGTTCTTAATGATTTGGCTTTCGGTCGCTTCTGCATAGGTGTAGTTACTCGCTCCACAGCAGGCCACAAATACTTGAGCTTGAGTCACCTCACCAGTTTTGGGATGGACCACCGGAACGGTCATTCCGCAGTAGTCCACAAAGATTTTTTCCGCTCCCTTGTGGGTCTGGCGCATGGACAGCGAATGCTGTTTTTTCCACTGGCGGTATCGACGACAAAAGCCACTATAGCTACAGTTCCAGTCTCCTCTCTCTTTACCTTCCATCCACAGCAGGCCCAGGGTGACCCCTTTGCGTTGCATCTCTCGATGTATATATTCGAAATCAATTGCAGGTTTCTTACGGGAGGACTGACGTTGACCTTTTCCCAGCAGATGCTGGATATCACTATCACTCAGTTGGCTTAACTGGTCATAACTGAGTGATTGACCCTGGGCACGGCGCAGATAGTCCCGGACACTGGTACGGGAGATGAAGCAGCTACGAGCGATCTCCGATTTATTGTGGCCAAGTTCATGTAAACGGATAATTTCTCTAAATTTACTCATCGACAGGGTTGCTCCTTGACGTTTATAGGCCATTGCCAATCTCCATTCCTCTGGCTAATGCACAGAAGTTTAGAGGGTGGCCTGGCTAGGGATAATGACCTGTCGAAATGATGGTTAGGGGGGTGGAGAAGTTAACTGCCACTTATCCGGCGAAGTTTTTGCCACAAGGGTGGAGAAGTTTATTGCCATTTGACTGGCGAAGATAACTTCCACAGGGGTGGAGAAGTTACTGCCATTCGACCGGAGAAGTTACCCTCCCAAGGGGTGGAGAAGTTACTGAGAATATGCACCCTCCACACTCCGAACCCGATTGCTCGTGTCTTTGCCGTAAGCCGTCTCCACCAGAACAGGAGAACAGAACTTTTCTAATCCCTTACGAATTCGTTCTAGGGTTGCTGGCTTTAGGGGCCTTTTGCGCTCACCTACCTTGGTGCTGGGATAGCTCCAGTCAATGGCGGTATGGGCTGGGGTGTAGTACGGCTCCACCACCTGAGCGCAACTGGGGCAGCGATATACATATTGATTTCGCTTGCCGTAGCGTCCCCACTTCTTAAATGGGTTTTTCCAGGACTGAATGGCCTCGACCTCGCCACACTCCGAACAGTGGGCCAGAGGAGTAAAGCTGAGATTGGGTTTGGGGTTGTTTTTTCTCCAGAAGACGATGTAAACCCGGTCTCTGCTTTGCGGCGTCGAACCTGCAAACATGCTATTGAAGAACACTGCCTCATGGTCATACCCCAAGGAATGCATGGCATTGAGCCAGCTATCGAACAAGATCCAGTGATGTACCTCGACCACATTCTCCACAACAACGAAGTTGTACTGATGAACCTCTGAAAATCTGACGACATCCCAGAGCGTAGCCCGTGACCGACTTTCAGCCGGGTCAATGGTCTGGGGGTTGAACAAGTCCATCTGGCCCAGGTTCTTTCGCTTTTTCCCTCTGGCTAAACTATGGTTCGTGCATTCAGGGCTAGTAATCAAAATGTCGGTACTGGGATAGCGACAAGGGTCACAAGCGCTGATATCCACGCAATCATGGGCAGTATCGGGGAAGTTGGTATTGTGGGTTTCCACCGCACGTTCCCAGTGGTTAATCGCCATAACAATCTCGCAGCCCGCTTGGGAAGCACCACTGCTCGAACCGCCACAGCCGCAAAATTGATCAGTGACGGTGATATAAGATTTCTTCTTCATAGCCCTAATACCCACCAAATTTACGGAAGAGTCTCAGCTCTCTCTCTTCATCCGCCAAAAGCCTTTTTTCTTGGCGCTTAGCCTCCTCCGTAGCAGCATCCCTGCACTCTTCACCGCAAACAGGGAACCCTTCGCCTGAATAAGCTGCATGTGCCCAAAACTCATGCCTATACTCAGGAACACTAATTGCCTTGCCACAATGCCCACACTTTTTCGCCATGCGAGGCTGAAAGTATTGACAGGTTGAGGCAATGGTCTCTTCCAATTCTGAGAACTGATCGAAGTAGGCGGGATCGGTGTTGTTGTTGACGAGTTCACACTCCCAGGTGTCTGGCTCAGGAGGTTCATATAGACCACCAGCACTACCAGAAAGATAATTACAGTTGAGGCAATACAAGCACGTTTTCTGATGAGTCATAACCAGAAATCCTTAAATGAATTGTGGTGATGGACGATTGAGCAGCCCTAGCTAGACCCAAGCTTTTTGGGTCGCAATGAAGGCTCGTTTGGAACCCACTAGATCAATGAATTCCATTGCGATAGCGTCTGGAGAGTTAGATCGGCACTCAACTTCTCCATGCCGATGCCAGTCCAGGATGGCCCAGGAAGACCTTTGAGTATCGAGGTATTCCTCCACGGTGTACTGTCGATCATGCAGAATGACGCCAGACTGGAGGATATGAGAAATAATTTTGCCAGGAAAGCTAACGTGGAGTCGCTTGCGCTCAGATGCAACGCGATTCCAGTATTCTCGGTTGAATTTGCGATAGGCAGAGGATTTCATGTTTAATCTCCTTAAGTCGGTCCCGCATCCTCCCCAAATGCCCCCGCAGGCAGGGTCCAGGTATCTGGGTCAACGAGGATGGGCAGTGTGTATTCTTTGCTGAGGGCTAACCGGAGCTGGTCAGGATGTTGGTGAATGGCGTCATAGACCATGCCCTTAGCCGCCATCTCTGGAATGGAAAGCTTGTTGTCGAGGGTGTGCTGAAACGCTTGCTCGTACTGGTGCAACCGCTCTGTACGTTCTGGCGATATAGCCGTATTGGAAGCCCACTGGTTAGGTGAGCCGAAGATGCAGAACTGGCAGCTCAGCCGACCCCAGCCTAGATAGTAGGCAGGATGGGCCTGCACTCCCCAACGCTGGATTGTTTTCCAAACTTGCTCTGAAGAATAAGAGTGGACGGGACGCCAGTGGTCAATATGACGCCTGAGCTTTGGGCTGTCCCGCCGATCAGTCCGGTGAGGCTCGAAACTCTGATACTTGGCCCTGGCTGCACTCTCCTGTGCCCGCTCCCCTGTGACCACCAGAGTTCGGGAATGGTTGAACCTGGATTGGTTGGCAATGGCAGTGCTGAGAACATCAATTTTTAGATACGAAGAACACCACCGGGTTTTGAGGTCAGCAGTCTTGGCAGGAAACTTGCACCGGGTTCCAGGCTTGCCTTGCCCTCCAGAAACTTGCTCACCATCAGGTGTTTCAAAGTGCGTGGGTGCCTTGGGTTGGTTGTCGCGGCACATCTCTCGTTCAAGCCCTCCCTCCAGCCAGCTCATGTAAATCGGGAGATCGAAAGCTTGGGCAAACGTTCGGCAGTAATCTTCTGTGATAGGCCAGTCAAACAAAGTAGAGCTTTGGGGGTTGATTGAAGGATTGCTAAGTCCGTCTACCAAGTGATGATGCAACTCAATCCTGCCCTTGGGTACGCCCAGTTCCAGTAGTCGAAGCAGACAACAGATCGAATCCTTACCACCAGAGAACGCAACCAAGATACGGTCATAGGTGGACAGATCGGGGAGCGTCGAAACACCGGGCACCTGGAGGGGCAAGACCATTTGGGTGGCGCTCATGATCCTGCCCCTAACAACACAACTTGAGTCGAACAGCGGGGCGTAAGTCGGTGATTTTGACCGTGGTGAAGTTCTTGCTCCACTTCCCGGATTTGTCCTTGGAAATCATCAGAACATGCTGTCTGGAGACTGTTGAGAACACCTTGAGACGGGTGCCATTCTGTCTCCTGAGTGTCCCGAGGAAGTACACCAGATGATGCTGAGGAGAATAGACTAAATTGCTCATGGAATTTTCCTCCAGTATTCAATTGGTTAATTGGGGTTGTGGTTACCGTTTAAGTTCGAGATAGGTGACGGCAAACGCACCTTCAATATCTGCATTGCATTTTCTAAAGCAGATGCAATCTCCGTCTGGTTCTAGGAAGTACTCCAACCAAAACTCATGGCGAACCTGATGCGCTTCAGCAGGGCAATTTGGATCGACAGCCTGAGTAAACGCAACTGGATCAAAATGACCGAGGGCATAGCACCCTTGCAAGCCACCGATCCAATCACGGCCCACTTCCCGCAATTCCAGAACTTCAATCATGGAACTGTCTCCTATTTTTATTCATAAGCAAACAAAAGAATGGAGTTGCCACCCTTCTGTTGAGGTCGTGATTCTGCTGTGGTGGCTATCGCTTCATCAGCAGGGGAGCCGCATGTAGCTGTGAGTAGACGTGGTAAATTTCAATTAGCGGAAACTGATGCGTTGTAGTAGGGCAACTTTCTTGCCGTGGGTTGCCCTTGATATTCGAGGTATAGCTGAGTCTAATATTTATATTGGTGTAGGAATCCACTCGCCACAGCGAGGGCAATAACACTGATCCACACCGGGAATGACTAGAGATTGGCAGCTAGGGCACCGCAGACCCGGGTCTGCGGTGATATCGCAGCCACCATAGCAATCGGGTCGATGCTTACGGATAGCTTTCATCGCTAGGTTTCGATGACAGAATTCACCAGCTTTCTCCCAGCACAAAAGAGTGCAATCTCTTTCTGCGGTCAGGGAAGTTAACCAGGAATTCACCTGGGGCCAAGACTGCTGGAGTTCTTGACGATATCGGTCGGTATATTCTTCCTCGTTTAGCTGGTTGTGCTTCCAATCATCAAGCAGCCTTTGGGAAGGGGCTAGGAAGGATAACCAGGCATCAACCTTGAAGGAGCGGGGATGAGAGCGAGAAATCGATATCAGAGACCCGTGATGGTTCTGAGGCTCAAAATACGATGCGGAATAGATAGCCATACTCATATGTTCCCCGCATTCCAATCAAATCCGAACTAGTACCTTCAAGTCTGATTCCACCTCATCCCCTTCATCCATCTCTCGAAGATTCTTCAGAAACTCAGGTGTTGGATAAATTCCCCGTGGTTTCCCGCAGTCCTGGCAGAGCCAGCGACAGTAGGGGCGACCAGAGGATTTGTGGATCAAGGCTTGGGATGCGATCGCAAACTTCAGTTGATGACAACTATGGCAACGACGAACTAACGGCACCTCTTGGAGCCGCACAGATTTTTTGGCAAACATGGTAGGTTGCTCCTAGGATGTTTAATTGGTTATTAGCTGAGGCGATTCTTTCTAACCGTGGGTCGCCTCTTTGTTCGATTGCAGTGAAATGCTTGAGATGGGGCTTGCAGGGTGTTGCTCAAATAACCCAGCCAAAACCACTTACGGCTCAGGTATATTGGGAACATTGAGCAAAACATCATTTGTCTTCTCTGGGCAGTTTCTTTGGGAAGCTGCCTCTTTACTTTCTCCAATTGATTCACTACATCCCTAGCTACGGGGGTTCTGGGACTTCCACTCCAGATAGGGCTTGACGGCATCGCAGTGGCAGGCCAAGGGGGCACACTTTGCTATGTTGTTCCTTGAGAAAGGGACACATGAATTTCATAGCCAAAGGCGGTTTTCAGGTACGAGAATCGCCTTTTTTCAAGAAATTTCCCGATAGCTCTATGACTTGGGATGTCGGAAATGCTTTCAGAGTGGGAATACTAAGGGCACTATATTTCTTCAGATATATAAAGGTAGCTTGTCCGCATTAGCTACCTTTTTTTATTGAAGCTGCCTGAAACCTTCGGGCTATGTTAGATTTCTTGGGGATTGTATGAACAGCAATCATTTGAGGGCGATCTAATATACTCCAGGTCGCCCTTTTCCATACCGCTTTGTCATCCTTCGCCTCAATTGGGGCATCCTCATAGTTGTGAGTACGGATAACTACTTCACAACCATCAACGAAATAGATCTCGACAGCTTCTCGTTACTGAAGCTGTCTTTTTTGTCTCAAGCTCCCCTCGCACCAGGCCATCCAAGATTTCGCCAACTGGCAATCACTGACATCATCGGGCAGCTCTGCCCAGAACAACTCAAAGGCTTGCTGAGCCTGCCAGTAATAAGCAAAATAACCCTCTCGCACCGACCAGTTGCACAACAGAAGGTTACGGAGGGATAGAGCTTGGTAAGGATGAAGGCGACCGGGATAAACCGGGAATCCCTCCTCCTCACAGAAGCCCTTGATATCCTCCCGGCAATATTCCGTCAGGGTTTTCAGTGCTTGCCAGTCGATGGTCGGATTCATATTCCAAACTTTTTCTGAGCAGAGATGAACAAGGTGCTAGCCGCACATTTGAGCGTTTCTTCACTCACTCCAGACTCCCCTAGCGCTCTGGATGCCTGTTTGAAACAGAACGCATAAAGATCAGCCCGACTCGTGATGTAACTTGCGATCGCACTTTTCACTTCTCCTTCCAACTCCCCAGTATCCAGAGGAGGTGCCTCGACCACTGGGGACTGACCTGGAGCCGGGGCTTGCTCGACCAGGCTGTACTTGCCTTTGGCATCCTTAGCGACCTGAACAGGTTGACCTTTGCGGAGAGCTTTCAAGGCTGCATCATCGGGATTACCCCAAATCTTTATATCTTCTCCATCAGGGAGTGTGATTTTTGCATTGAGTCTTGGCCCATGCTGGGTATCCCATTCTTTAGCGGGAAATTTGACCTTAGCAGTTAGTATTTGTGTCATTGCTCTGCTCCTTCTAATACGTTCATCAGCCCTGGCAAGCTCTCATTGGCAGCAGCCAGCAGATCAGGAGGAATCACCGATAACACTTGGGGAGAGAACCCCCAGATCAAGATTGCCGGGTCCAGTTGTCCAGCACTGGCAAATGCAATTGCTTGATCAATCGATAATTGACACCAGGCATTCTCTGGATGGGGAGCTGGTACAGGAGGCAAAGTCGGTAGGGTAGTAGTGGTCATAGGTTTTTCTCCAGATATGCGAAACCCCCAGCGAATCAGCCAGGGGAATTAATAGGTGTGAAATCAATTAATAGGTGTGAAGTAAGGGAAATGATTTGAGCTAGCTTGTAGGTGGATGCGATTGCAAATGGACCGCAAGTGATCGCATCCGCTATGACTAATAGACAAATTACCGTGAGGTTACGCAAGACGATCTTCTATTGCTCTAGTTAGAGTAAATGTGCGGATAAGCGGGGAAACAAAACAGTGGAAGACGTCACAGGCTTTTTCAATCAGCCCAAAATTCATCAGACTGAGCAAGATGGTCCAACACCCAAGCTAGATGATTGGATTGAATTGGTAATTGGCAACAGAGTTGTCATCTCTGGTGTCATCAATAATCATCCTAATTATGAGAATGGTCAGAGAATTGTGACTTCTTCACTTCAAGGCTATAAGACCAGTGCTGATGGCAAGGTCCATGCTAAAACTAAACGCTCTCGCTATGAACTAGGGCAACGATTGAGTGAATATGATGCTCAACAACTCTCAGCCGCTCGAAACTCTTTTGAAAAGGTCTTTGCGCCTGGTAAAAAGACAATCTGTTGATAACGGATGGAGATGGGTAAATTGCAATCTCTATTGCATTGATGCTCTACACATCAAACTTTGCACCAATAGACCAACCTCAACCCCACCGCAGCCACGTACTCCCTGATGACCGCCCCAAGGCTTTCCTGGGTTTGGGCCTGATGGAAATCAATCAACTGGAAGGAGCGGCCATTCCAGACTTCGATTTTGGCAATGTGGATTTTCACGGGATTACCTCCAGTGATTCAGAAGGAAGTCCCCCAGTCGTGATCCAGGGGGCTGATTGGTGTGAGGGAAAAAGCAAGGATAAGAAAAGAAAGAGAAAAGTTTGGGGGGGAGGGGGCTGTTAATTGGGTTGCAAGGTTTGGATGTATCCTTCCAATGATTTAAATAGGGAAAACCCCGGACAGGAGATGCCGGGGTTTTAGGGAGTAACCGAAGATCGAGTGACAAACCCAATCGGTGAGAGAAGAAACTCAAAAATGAAGTATTGAGGCTTAAATACTAGATAATGCTACTTATTGTTAGGTATTAGACTACATCTCTAAACCTAATCAAGTTGTAAATCTGGGTACATATTAATCAAGTTCTCAACCGATCAGAGAAAAGGACGAAAAGCTGGCATCAAGCAGTGGGAGCTGCAAACCCTACCCTGGTCCGATCCAGGATGGTTTGGACTGCTCTGATGCCAAGGGGATTATCAAGTCTGAGACTGGGATTTTGAGAATTCGGGTCAAGGACCCAAGCGATACCTTCAAAGCGTTTCCCGCACTCCACAGCAGCATCAACCCTGATTTGGTCATCGACCCAGACATAGGCATAGGTTATCTTTGGAGGCATGGGTCCAGCTCAATGAAAGGACATAGCAAAGCACCCTAGCAGAAAGGGCCAGGGTGCTTTGCAAGTATTGGGTGAAGGGATGGGGCTAGCTCAACACTGCGGGAACGATGATGGCAATCACAGCCGTTGCAATCAATCCAAAAGCCAGGTTAATGAGCAGCTTTGAAGCTTCCCAGTAGGTATCAGTTCGCTCGTTGGCAGCACGAACATCATCATCAAGCTTTTCTACTTTAGTGTCGAGTTGGCCGACTGTGGCATCAAGTTGACCAACCTTTGTATCCAGTGCTTGGATTCTCTCTAGAACAGTCTCTAGAGTGCTTTCTATCCGGTCAAGCCTATCAGGGGATGCTGCTGTCATATTATTTTCCTTCGTTAATGTCATTGTATCAATCAGAAATGAGAAGCACCCCAGCATAGAGACCAGGGTGCAGCGGGAGGGAGAGTCAGTACTCGCTGGAATGCATAATGGTCAGAACTCGGGTGGTGAAGGCTGTATTTCTGGGGTCTTCTGAGCCGTATTTCAAGGATTTGTCGTAATAGTCTATTTTCCAGAGATACTGCTCATCCTGAAATTCAACTCGCCCATAATCATGCTCTTTCCACGGGTCATTATCTTCATTGAAATCATCGAACGTGCGGACCAGTCGAAAGAGTTCTTGCTGCTCTTCTGACGAAAGACCTTGAACAAGTTGAGTCGTGAAGACCTGGCCTAGGGTATGGTCACCTTGACGAAAGCGGTCATTGAGCTGGGCAATAGTGGGGGCTTGGGTTGCTTCTGTAGTGGTCATAAGATTGTGTCCTCTGAACTTGCCTGAGACGGGGCAGGGGCAAGAGATGCCCCTTACTTGACCTGGGATTAGTTCCAGGTGTCTTCTGGGTGGGTATCAGGGACGAAATGACGAGAATCTCCAGAATCATAGGGTTGATGCTGGTAGCCGTCCTGGGTCGGGACTGAGAGCCATTTCTTAGGAGTAGTCCAAGGCTGACTCATCTCAGCGTCGGTTCTGGGTTGCCAAGCTTGGGTTAGAATATCTGACATTTGTAGTACCTCTTGTAGGTTTACAGAGTCAGAGCCGCTGGGTTTTCTTGCAGGAATTACAGCGGCTCTTTCAATGAAAGTTTTTTTGAATTGTCTCTAGTTTTTAGCCTTAGTCGGCATCGCCTTACGGTCGCGGCACCAGCTTCAGGTGGTTGCTAGCAGTTGGGGAAAGGTCGCTGTCGCCCGGTCTTTAGTTGTGGTGGAAGCCTTTCTTGAGGCGCTTTCCTTTCCTTTTGGTATATCATCAGTATAAAGTATTACGTAGTACTTGTCAAGCAATAAGTTACACTAGACAACTATAATGTTGTACATCACACTATGGTGATAAGTGATTTGTTATGAATATTGGCGTGAAAGTTGTTAGAACTCTAGAGTTAAGCGTTCCTGACTTAGGATCTGCCATCAAAGAAGCGAGAGAAAAAGATCCAAGATCTCTCACTGCTATCTGTGGCGCTGCTGGAATGACAACTGCAAACTGGTATCGAATTGAATCTGAGAAGCAGATCCTACCTGAAGAAACGTTGAGAAGAATTGAGTCGGTGTTGGACGTTGATTTTGGGGTTGATTTTGATACTTAATGCATCCAGTTTCTTAATCTCTTTTTTAAGTGATATTTGACAGTTATCGGATAAACACAATGACTACTGAAAGATGGACTGATGAAAGGCTCGATCAGCTTGCTGATATTGTTGCCAATGATCGCGCTGACATTCGTGTACTGATTGAAGGCCAAAGAAGATTACAGAATGTCCAGGCTGACCTAGCGGAAACACAAGACCAGCTAGCACAAACACAAGAGGTTATTGCTGAAGCTGTAACCGCAATTCAAGGCAATGAAGAGAGGCAAGCACAACTCTTAAGATCCCATGATCAAATTCTCAGATCATTGGCAGCGGGGCAAGAGAAACAAGACCGAATCCTTGACTACCTAATGAGCCGGGATACCAATAGCTAAGACAACATTCCCACTTCCCACCAGCCACACTCTGAACATCAACCACCACCCTTTGCATAGCTCTTGAATTTTCCAAAGGAGCTTCTAGAATTCTTCTCTGGCACCTCACAGGCCCGCCCCATATGATGATTCAGGTGGGGGAGGTTTAAATGGATTTTAGGTATGTGATATAGGTGTTGCGATACCACCTCTATATCAACGGAATTTCCGTAAACTTTCGGATACAGAATACACAAGAGATTATTTACTATGGGGAAATAAATAGATGAATATATATATGGTAATTAGTAACTATGTCACCGTTAGAAACAGAAAATCTTCCTATAGATGAAAATGATAGCTCGCCAGAAATTGACGAGCTAGATATTGCAGTCCTTGATGATCTACTGAAAGATCTACAGCAAAATTGAGGCTTTGAAATATTAATCGAAAAGATTAACCCTACATGGATCCTATTAACCTAGCCCTCTGGAAAAACTTAGAAACTCGTCTCGATACTCCTTTCAGGAAGAATATGGTCGATCTCGTTTTGGAGATGGCTCGTGACCGTACCACCGATCCGCATAAGATAGCGACTTGGATGGTGACGACCTCTACCTACATCTGTTATGCCATTTTCGGGACGAATAATCCCATGCCCTTGCTCTCACTCTATATCCGAGCACTAGATACTCAGTATCCAGCCACCATGCATAAAATATATGAAATATTATCCTATGAAGGTCTGGTGATATACGCTCCCTCGTCTCTTAAACGTGACGACTTTACGAGTATTCTCTGGGCTGCTGGTTCGACCTTTGCTAACGGCGAATTGAAACTGATAGAAGACAAGATCCATATCAACCCAAAGGGGTTACAGCGATTGAGATCGATTTGGCAAGCACCCACTAGGAAGTGCAATAACCTTTCGGGCAACGCTGAGTATACAAGCCAAAAGTAAGGGTGGCGCATAGAGGCAAACAGCATAGACCTCTAAGATCAAATTAACCACCTCTCCACAAGCGGATGAGGTATCAAAGATCTTTCACTCCTAAACCGTCGATTTGGATAGTAAGCCCAGTAATTCGCTGCAAGCAGCGAAGATGTACCCTTTCTAGATTCAATCATCCCCAGACTCAACTAAACGCGAAGTTTAATCATGCCAACAGCCGCTGCCCAGCTTGTAAAGGGTATGGGCCAATATCCGTTCATCTCGATCTTCAAGAATGTTCTCGACCCTAGCTCGATATTGCTACCACAAGCCATCTAGGTCTCTGGTTGGTTTGTTGATCAATGGGTTTGATGTTGTTTGACTTTCTTTGATGGATGCTGCGACAAATTCTCCTCGCTGTTCACACGTAGGATATTTAACCAGCAACTGTTCGACCGTGGGCGGTCCAACATACACAAAGTCGATGTAAAGGAATCCTGCAATCACGATTACCAGGGGAGCAATAACTATCAAGAAGACTCCCACAGCATAATCGCTGAGTTTCTTCATATTCGTGCCTCCTCAATTACTGGATATTGGCAGCCCGATGCTTGGCATTGCTTGATTTTTGAGTCTCTCTTAGTTTCTGAATATCAACCCATTCAGCTTCATCAAGATTGCTGATGACATCACTGACCATTCCCAAGAGAACTCTTGGCCCAATTTCACTGTATCCAAGACGGCATCCCTTTGCTTATCCTCTGTCCTCACGGTAAATTGTCTCTGGAACTCACCAGGGGATGAGCTATGAGCATATGGGGACCAGGCAGCTTCGAGAATGATGACTCACTAGACTGGATAGCTGAACTGGCCGATTCTGATGACGACAATCCGATCATTGATGCTCTAAACACTGTCATCGACCAAGCAGACGAGTCCCCTGAAGCCCCTGATTGTGCGGTTGCCATTGCAGCGGTGGAGGTTGTGGCTGCATGGATGGGAGAACCCTCTGACGATTGCCCGGAGGAGGTGGAGGCATGGGTCGAAGGAAGACCAGCCCCTTCCGCAACAATGATTTCTCAGGCGAGATACGTCACCGAGGCTATTTCAGAGAATTCTGAACTCAAAGATTTGTGGAAAGAATCGGATGAGTTTGAAACATGGCAAACTTCCATGAATGATTTACTTGGCAGGTTGCTTTACTGAAGGGGACAAAATGAACAACCCAAACTGTTTGATGAGACGCAAGATCTGATAATTTGTCATCAATCCTCTGATTAAATCATCACCATGACAAAGCAACCTGAGTCCCCTCAATGGCAACCGATCAGGGTAATGCACGAATGTATTCCGATGGTCGATGGCATGTTGGAGGAGGTGCAAAGCCAGCACAGCAATATGCTGGAAGCCCAGAAGAAACCCCATACGATGGATGATGCCACCATTCAACGGGTGATTGACGTGTATTCTGAGCAGCATGAATTCTTGTGGGTCTATCGAGAGCAGTTCTCTCATTGGAAACAGGAAAGCCCCTCACCACAACAGTTGAATGATATCAATAGGCTGGAACAACAGGTAGACAAAATTGACCAGGCGCTCACGGGCATTTTGAACATTGCCGACTACATCAAGGACGAAACCATCGAGAGCATTCTGGGTAAAAGCGATATGGAGCTAGCAATGGACGTGTCAATGGGCAATCTGAAGATGCCTGAGTAGGACTGCTAGCATGAGTCCAGATGATTGAACTGGGGAGATATTTTCAAATGCCCAGCACCCATGATCCAATTAGAGGCGTACCGCTTATTAGACGACAATCGAGCTGACGGATTAATGACGATGTCGTGTCGGCTATAGCTATGAAGAAACCAGTCATCCCCAGAGAGGGATAAAACAAAATCTCAATTCTCTAGAAACGATGTGTGAGATCGCGTTTCTAGAATTTAATCTCAAGAAAAAAGACACTTTTAACATCCCCATTCGATAGAGGGCTGTACAAGTGCCTAACAAAACAATTGATTCCTATCATACTCGTGTTTATATGAACGGACGAGACCTCGGCTTGAAACAAGCTGATGCAGCTTACATTGCCGAAATATCCCCCGAACCGGCCAACGAATTGAGGCCGGTACCCATCAACCTAATCGCGGCCGCATGCAGGACCAACGCACCGTCCCTGACCCTTGGCGGATGTGTGGGAAGACGAGCTAGAGCCAATGCTGCGTCGAGACCCGCGCCTCAAACCCATGACCCTGTACGAGTATCTGCAGGATAAATATCCAGGCCAGTATCCCCAAGTCCTGCGGACCCTGCAACGTCGGGTAAGAACGTGGAAAGCCTTGCATGGTCCGAGCCCTGAAGTGATGTTTGAACTACGTCATGAACCAGGGGTACAAGGGTTCTCCGATTTTACAGAACTCAAGGGCATCACGATTACCATTGCCGGTAAACCGTTTGAGCATCTGATATACCATTACCGTCTGGGATATAGCGGCTGGCGATATGCCCAGATTATCCAAGGAGGCGAAAGCTTTGTCGCCCTTTCAGAAGGATTACAAAATGCCTTTGAAGCCTGTGGAGGTGTTCCTAAACAGCATCGTACCGATAGTTTGAGTGCAGCCTATCGCAACATGGGCGGCCGTCGGTCCAAAAATCTCACGCGTTTGTACGACGAACTGTGTGACCACTATCGGCTAGAACCCACTCGTAACAACAAAGGTATAGCCCATGAAACGGTTCAATCGAGTCTCCCCATGGTCATTTGAAGAACCGAATTAAGCAGGCGATCTATCTGCGCGGCAGTGCAGATTTTACGAGCGTTGCTGAATATCAAGCCTTGATTGATGCACAGGTCGCCAAGTTAAATCAGCAGTGCCAAACCAAGTATGAGCAGGAAAAAGAGCATCTGCAACCCTTACCTAAATATCGAACCCCTGACTATGAAGTGCTCACGGCCAAAGTCAGCAAACGCAGCACCATTGATGTCCGCTGCATTCTATACACCGTTCCTTCTCGGCTAATTGGCCGTCAATTGGAACTGCATCTATACCACGACCGGATTGTCGGCTATCTGGAACGACACCCGGTTGTGGAACTGCCAAGAAAACGCGTCAGTGGCAAAGGCAAACGTCGAGACCGTTGCATCAACTATCGCCATGTGATTGGTTCAATGCGATTGAAGCCTCGTGCTTTATCTATTGCACCTGGCAATCAGACCTACTTCCCAATCCTGAATACCGCCAAATTTGGAAACAGCTCAAAGCTCAATTTGACCTGGAGCAGGCTGCCAAAATCATCGTTGAAGGTCTCTATATTGCTGCAGTTCAAGATAAAGAGCAGGCCGTAGCAGCATACTTACAGCAGCAACTCCAGGCGTCCAGTCTCACCCTCAATCGCCTGAAAAAGCAGTTTGAGCCTCCTCAGATGAAGCAGGTTCCTGACCTCAGCATTGAACAACATTCACTTGAACTTTATGACAAACTCCTCCCCTCCTACTCAGTCCCCGCTAAGCCCCTACCAACACCTGAGCCTCTATTTAAAAAAGCTCAGGCTCTCCCACATGCTGACCCATTGGGAATCTATCGAATCCCAAGCTATGCAGGAAAGCTGGTCCTATGCGGAATTCTTACTGGCCTTGTGCGAAACGGAAACTCAACGAAGAGAACAAGCTCGTCTAAAGCGAGCTCTCACCGAAGCCAGACTCCCAAACGCAAAAAGTTTTACCAACTTTGACTTTAGCCATTGCCCCAGCTCAATCCAGCTCCCTTAATGCAATTAGCCGCAGATCCAGGGTGGTTGGAGCGGGCCGAGAATTGTCTTATTCTGGGTCCCTCAGGAGTCGGAAAAACACATTTGGCCACTGGGGTCTCCCAAAAAATGCTGGAATTTGGTAAACGAGTGAAGTTCTTTGCGGCCAACGCATTGGTCCAACAATTACAACAGGCAAAGCTCCAACTGCAACTGCATCCAATGCTCAAAAAACTGGACCGCTATGATCTGTTGGTGTTGGATGACTTGGGCTATTGCAAAAAGTCGGAAGCGGAAACATCCGTTCTGTTTGAATTAATTGCGCATCGGTATGAACGTAAGAGTCTGCTGATTACAGCCAATCAACCCTTTAGCCAATGGGATGACATCTTCACTGATTCGATGATGGCGGTGGCTGCCATTGATCGCTTAATTCATCACGGTTTGATTATCGAAATTCAAGCCGATAGTTACCGGCGTAAATCCGCGACTCAGAGAACGGCTCCAACTCAGTCTCAACCTCAAAAATCTCAGACAAAATAATCGAGCGATCACGGGTTGTCATTTCGATCACGGGTTGTCGTTTTGACCTGAAAGTGTCGTGTTAGGTCTGAAAAAGAGCTAGCGCAAAGGAGGTGTGCGCCAAATAATACGGTTCAATTTTAGGGGCTGATCCGACTTTTGGTTGTCGTGACACGCCCAAGGGGTTGACATCCAATACCGCTAGCCAATAGGCCAGCAGGGATTTCCAGATGTGGGATGTCCAAGGCATCATTCGCTCAACATCGCACTTCTAAAAGATGGTATGAGCTTTCAAGTGGAGGGAGAATTCTTGGCTCATCACTGGAATTTGACTTCTACAGGCATGGCAATCAGCAAGGACCAAGTACACGGTCTACGGTCAGAACCAAGGAATTATCCAAGGCTTCGTGAGGTCTTGCCACAGGCGACTCTACCTCACCCAGAGCGGCGACGGTTTATCTCTAAGCCCTTCAGAAGTATTTGCTTTCTCGAATGTACTTGGCAACTTGTTCTTGGGGAATAATGGCTGTTGAAGTACCACTGCAAGACGACGGTAACCCCTCTGGATGACAAGCTTCCCAAGCCGTAGCCATCGCTCTAACTGCAACCTCTAATGGCAGCTTTTGAAGATGTGCGTATTGGTGAAATTTAAGGCTGATCGCCAGTTGCTTTCTTAAGCGAGATATTTCATCAGAATCAGCCATTTCACTGAATTGTTTTGGTTTCCCCATCTCACACCCCGCCTTTGCAACGTCCCAAGCCTAGTGTAGACAAACTATCTCTGGAATTGACTCAATAACCAGAATTCGTCCTACACTCAATATCAATTAATTTGCTTATCAAACTGGGGGCAGTAGGCAGTGAGGTTTAATGATGCCGAAGAAAACTAAAAAACAAAGTAAGCCTTTAACAGGTCAAGCGCTATTGACTAAAGTTAAAACCCTAAACGATTTGACTCGGGAAGAAAAAGCCAAAGCTTGTGGCTACTATAAAGTCGCTAAAGATGGCACTGAACGCATCAATGTCATGGCCTTCCTCAATGCAATCCTGGACGCAGAAGGAATGGACCTGGATGCAAAAGTCAAGGGCAACAAGAAGATGGGAGGACGTCAACCCAACTTTCGCATCAGCGTACAATCTAACGGCAAGCTATTAGTCAGTAGTGCTTACACCAAGAAAATGGAGCTGCAACCGGGAGATGAGTTTGAAATAGCTCTGGGGCGTAAGCATATTCATCTAACTCAAATACAACAGGACTAGAGTCCTACGCCGTATTTCAATAAAATCCCTGGTGAATGTCTCACCAGGGATTGGAGTAGTATTGTATTCCTCTAGCCAGAGAATCTAGAGTTCATGATTCAACTAACTTGGCAACGACTTCTAATTGATAACCTCAGAGAAAACACGTAGATAAAACACAATTACGAGGTCGTTATCAGTTTCAACATAAAAACTCCCCTGCACTAAACAATACTGGGGAGTTGTAAAAGCTTTTGTAACCTCACTACATGACAAAAACAGAGGGGATTATTTCCAACATGTGATATTCCCTGACCTATTTGATATTGCCCAGGTTCCCCTATTAAACCCTTATTGCAGACCTTACTATACAAAGCCAACAAGCTCATTGAGGATAGACAATCAATAAGAGCGAATGAATTGATGAGATCACTCAGATTATTAAAGTCACCGCTATTGAAGACAGCACTCTCACAAGTGATGTAGTGAAATAGTCTGTTTTTTGTTTCAGTTGTTCATATTAACCTAAATAGGCAATATTTATAGGTCAGTTAGACTAGAAACCTGAAATCATTTGTTGGAAAAGATTGAAGGTACTAGGATTGATTTCTTGTAGAAATCATTGCCATACTCCAAGGTTATGCTTCTGGGGCAGGCAGATTGGGTGATGATTGCATGAATGAAAGAGGAGGAAGATTTTTATTATTTTGTTCTTCAATCCTGAAATAAAAATGAGTTAATTACACCACTAAAGTCAACTGTGAAAACCCTATGAGTAAGCCATTTGTCCTCTGTATTGATGATGAGGATACGGTACTTGAGTCTTTAAAGATCGAGTTGCGCAAATCCATCGGTCAAGAATGCATCATCGAAACCGCTCAGGGAGGGGAAGAAGCACTAGAAATTCTAGAAGAACTCCTGGAAGATAATTTTGAGCTGGCAGTAGCCATCTCGGATTACATCATGCCGGGAAGAAAAGGAGATGAAGTCCTCAAGGAAATTCATGAGAAGTCACCCCAAACAATCACGGTAATGTTGACAGCTCAAGAATCGACTCTCCAGCCAATTGTTGGCTATCTAGGGGATCATCGCACCTTGCTAGTCATTGATGATCATAGGGAGAACCGGGCTGTATTTCAAAGCTTGTTGGCCCAGCTAGATTTCAAGATTGTGGAAGCAACTAATGGCGAGGATGGCCTTAGACAACTCCAGGCGTGTCAGCCCGATGCGGTAATCCTAGACTTAGACAGGCCCGTGATGGATGGCTTTGAATTTTTACAGCACCTCCGCAACGATCCAACCTGGAAAGCCTATCGATCAACACCCGTGATTGTTTCCTCTGCTTCTGTGGGGCAATCCGATCAGCAAATGGCATTAGACAAAGGGGGGGATGCTTTCCTGGCTAAACCCGTTGATGCCCAGGCCTTATTCCAGGTACTTGCCGAGCAGATGAAGTTGGATTGGGTATTTGAGGATCAA
Organism: Acaryochloris sp. CCMEE 5410; assembly: GCF_000238775.2. NCBI lineage: Bacteria > Bacillati > Cyanobacteriota > Cyanophyceae > Acaryochloridales > Acaryochloridaceae > Acaryochloris > Acaryochloris sp. CCMEE 5410. The sequence continues at coordinate 242,309 of NZ_AFEJ02000006.1, forward strand.
CTTGGAGAATCTGCAGAGCTAGTACCTATTGCGGGTGAAGTGGTTTTACCTTCACGGCAAATACTGAAAACCTTACTCACTTTTGCCCAGCTCGATAATATCAATGACTTGAGGGAACACCTGGATCGTTTGATTGAAAAGGATGATCGGTATTTCACCTTCGCTGACCCGATACTGCAGCTAGCAAAACAATATCGAACGGAAGAAATAGAAACCCTACTCCAAGAGTACTTAGCCCTGGAACAAACAAATGGAGAATAGTACCGAAATCCTGGTGGTGGATGATACCCCTGCTAATTTAGAGGTTATTTCAGATACTTTATCTTCAGCTGGCTATCATGTTGCAGCAGTGATTAATGGAGAGCGAGCCCTCAAGCGACTGCAAACCCACCCTCCTGCCCTCATTCTCTTGGATATTCAAATGCCGGTCATGGATGGCTTTGAAACCTGTCGTCAAATCAAAGCGAATCCGACAACCATCGACATCCCCATCCTCTTTATTACAGCTCGTACTGATACTAAAAGTATCCTCCAAGGGTTTGAGGTGGGAGCGGTTGATTACATCAGTAAGCCTTTCCAAGAAGCTGAACTCTTAGCTCGGGTGAACACGCACTTGCAGCTTCGCCATGTTAATCAGCTTTATGATTTTGAGCGCCAGAAAGTAGACCAACTACACCAGCTCAATCAGCAGGTCCAGGCTATCAATATCCATCTAGAAGAGCAAATTAAAGAGCGTACACTTGAGCTGCACCATTCGACTGCGATTGCCAAGCAGCAGGCAGCTTTAACCGATACTCTATCCAAGCTGCAAAAAACTCAGGATCTAGACACCTTTTTCCAGACTACGACTCAAGAAGCTCAGCGGTTACTGGATGTAAAGCCAGTGGCATTCTATCAGTTTGATGAAAACTGGGGTGGCTCATTTATCGATGAGTTTAGGGCAGTCAAGCCGGAGTGGGTAAAAATCGTATATTCTTCTCGCCAGGCTTGCAAGGATGCTTATCTTGCAAAATTGTTAGCTCACTCTCAAAAACAAGCTGCATCGCTAAAGCAAGCCAAAAATGAGGCTGAACAGGCCAAACGAGCAAAAAGAGTTTTTCTCGCCAACATGAGTCATGAGCTTCGGACCCCCCTTAACTGTGTGATTGGTTTTAGTCAATTATTGCTCAGGGATCATCATCTAACTCATGAACAAAAAAATCGGCTCACCAGGATTAGCCGCAGCGGTGAGCATTTACTTTCTTTAATTGACGAAGTGCTCACCATGGCCAAAATTGAAGCAGGGGATGATGAGGTTGTTCCTAAAGATGTCAATCTCAAGAGCTTATGTGCAGGTTTACACAATCGTTTCTTGCAACAAGCGGAATCCAAGGGTCTACAACTCCACATTCATTATGAAGCCGATGTTCCTGAGTACATCAAAACCGATGCGAAAAAGCTCAAGCAAGTACTCACTCATCTGCTAGACAATGCGCTTAATTTTACGAAACATGGCAGGGTGGAACTCTTCATCCAGAAGCAAGATTTGATTCCAGTCTCCCAATCGAATGACTTGCACTTTACTGTCAAGGACACGGGTTCTGGTATTCCTAAAGATCTGATGAGAAAGATCTTTAAGCCCTTTGAACAAAATTCCCTCACCCGAGATATTCATGGCGGTACTGGAGTAGGTTTGTCTATTTGCAAAAAATTTGTCCAACTTCTGGGGGGAGAGATTACCCTTAAAAGTCAGGAGGGTCAGGGGACAAGTGTTCATTTTTCTATTCAGACTGAGCCTGGAAAACCAGCTTCTGAGCTAAATACCCAACAGCAGCAGGTGATCGGTATCTCCCCAGATCAGCTTTCTTTTCGAATCTTGGTTGTCGAAGATCATCCTGAGAATCGACACAGATTAGTGCGACTCTTACAATCTGCTGGCTTTGAAGTCCTTGAAGCAGTCAATGGTCGTGAGGCAATCCTAATGAATGAGGATTGGAAACCACATCTAATCTGGATGGATTTGCACCTCCCTCTACTCAATGGCCTAGAAGCAGCTCAAAAGATTAAGGCAGATCTCCATCCTCCTGTGATTATTGCCTTAGCAACTCAAGCTTTTGCTGAGGATGAAGCACAGGCATTGGCTATGGGGTGTGATGACTCTGTGCGTAAACCCTATCAAGCATCTCAGATTTTTGACAAGATGGCCCAGCATTTGGGGATCACGTACCGATACAAAATCCTCAATCCATCCACTCCATCATCTAAGCCTATTCCCCTCACAGCTGAGAATCTCAAAAAAATGCCCCAATCATGGGTGCAGTGCCTTTATAAGGCTGCGATTCGGTTAGATGAAGAAATACTTGATAAGTTGCTTTTAGATATTCCAGATGAACACCAATCCCTAATATCTTCATTGGAGTCTTTAAAAATCAACTATCAATATGACATCATCACGGAGACAGCCCAGGCTGTACTGAGAGATTCATCAACAGGATAAATATGAATTCTTAAAGAGTCGTTTTTATATAAATTCTGTAGATTTTACAAGTTTTTGGGCAAGAATCTAGTACTAAGATTATTGCGAACCCAAAAGTTAGCATTCAAAAGTTCTGGGATAGATGAACAGGCTTTTTCTACTTGATGATGATCTATTGATTTGATAAAAATCACTATTTCGTTTTAAGGCAATAATCTTTGGGTACTTGGTCATCTGAGTGATGGCTATAGTGGGGAACAGATATATGACAAAGAAGATAATACTATCAAGTCATCTTAACTCAGACTTTCTGAATGCTAATAGCAGATTAGAAACTAAATTTTTGCTGAAGAACACTTTAGATCTAATAATTACTGCTTAGCTTTGATTTTTATTAAAAAATAAATATTCGAGTAGCATTCACTACAGTTATCAAGAAATTTACATTTCTATAACAAGTCCAATATTTGTAAAGATTGTAAATCTTTACTCCTGAAGGGGAATTTTAAAATTAGTCTTAGATTTTTTATTCATTCTCTTCCCTACATATATTTATTGACTTTGATGAGGCATTAAACCTCAAAAAAGTATGGATTATTAGGTATTCATTCATAGAATTAGATAAGGTTGCTCTTTATGGTTTTTACTTCAACCATAACCGCTAGTGCTGATTCAAATAGCAATCAGTCGGGTTATTCCTATAAACAGTCCTACCCTCACAAGCTGAACCACTATCGATTTGAAGACTTCTTCTCTTTTAATCGTTCGGAAGGCACTATCGATGACTGGCATGAATCTCGCAATATTCTGGCGAGTGAAGATTTTATTGTGGCCCTGATCGAAGGTTTAGAACAGGAAGTCGGTAGTGCTTCAACGGTCGTGATGTATAACATCGGTCACGAATGGGGAAAGCAAGACGCGGTCTTTTTCCAAAACTGGTTTGAAGACCAATTCCAACAACCAGTGAAAAAATGCCGCCCTTCCCTGGCTTTAGAAGCCTGGTGGTGGCCTTTTACCAGTCAAGGCTGGGGCAATTGGGAAGTTGATTTGGATAACCAGCAAAACGGTTTTATGTTTATCAACATTTTCGATTCTGCGGTTGCTCGAACATTGGGGGATGTCGGAAAGCCTGTTTGCCATATCTATGCGGGATTATTTGCTGGCTTCTTTAGTCATCTGGTTCAAAAAGACCTTGGTTGCATTGAAACCCAATGCTATGCCATGGGTGAAACCTACTGCAAGTTCTTGCTGGGTAAACAAGATCGTATTGATGCTGCCGCATTCTGGCAAAACGAAGGGGCCACAGCTCGGGATATCGAAACCAAACTTCAGGGTGGAGAATACCTAGCATGAGCGAGCCCCATAGCTGGAAATATCTAACCGTTCGTGAATTCTTAGAAGGATACAACTGGTCCGGACAATCCATTCTCCAAGCTGATCCTATCCTTGAGGCAAGTGAGTCTATTGCGTGGCAACGTCAGACAGTCCAGACATTTTTCAGCCAATTCAACTGGACAGGACGCCTGGTAGAGAAACCAACGATGGCTGCTACCGCTCCATCTTTCTCTACACGTTTAAATGTGCAGGCGTTTTTTCAGCATTTTATCTGGGAGGGGCAACCTAATATTGCAGCGATGCCCAGCATTCCCCCATCATCCCCAATTACCCTTGAGGATGATCTGAATCTAAATGACTTCTCCGATATGTTTTGAGGATTACCATGCAATCGAACTTTGAAGATTATCTGCGAGCCGCAGAGGATCATTACCTACAGATACCAGAAATAAATGGCTTCAAACAGCAAGTGGTTGCCCTTCAAGACCGCCTAGACCTCTATGAAACCCTACGGGATCAAGAACTGATTATTTTTCAGGCCATTGCCGATCAGTTAAACAAGGAGACCTTCTCTAATTCCCAATCAGAACAAGAGAAGGTGTTTACCCACTGGATGTCGGTGTTGCGCTATAGCGCCATGGCCATGCTCACGGATCAACCTCAAACCCTTACCATCCAACTGAGCTGGTTCAAGGATGTGGTTGGTGGTAGTAAATTTACCGCTCTGCATAAAAGCATCAGTGAGCTGCTAAACCTGAGTTTGAGTTCCGTCTTATCGGAGAGCCAACTTGTCTTGCTTGAGCCATTTTTGACAGAGGCAAATCGCGCTCTGGTCAGCCAAAGCAGCCCCGAATTAGCACTGTTGAGTTAAGGACCAGAGGAAAATATGATTGCTGTTGAAGAATTAATTGGTCAAAACCACATCCCAGGTAATTTCTTTGCCCCCGAAGTCTATGTCCAAGGAGATACCGAACTAGGGCTCATCGAAAACCGGAATCGATCCCGCCTCATTGCCCTCCCGGACACCCTACTCAAATCTCTATACAGTAGCTTAGAACATGAGGTCGGCCCCGCTGCCGATTTAGTGATGCAGCAATGTGGCCGTTGGTGGGGCAAGAATTTCTATCGCCGATTTGCATCAGAAGTCAGCGACTACTATGGAAAGTCCCTGGCAGAGATGGAAATGGTGGAGTTCTTACAGACGTTCAAGGAATGTTGGAAAACCTATGGCTGGGGACTGATCGATTTTGATTTCAGTCACTACAACCAAGGCTTTTTAGTAATCACGACTCAGCATTCTGCGTTCGCCCAAGCACGGGAAGCGGGCAAGAAACCCTCTTGCTTCGTTGAAACGGGACTGCTGAGTAGCTTTTTCAGCCAACTGACAGGTCGAGAGTTGGACTGTATACAAACCTCTTGTGAGTCGATGAAAGCTGATTGCAATCGCTTTATTTTGGGGTTACCAGAGCGGATCAAGATGGCACAAGCCTGGCTAGAAGAGGCTCAAGACCATGACACCATTCTGGTCAGATTGTGTAATTCTCAGCCCAGAGATGCAGCCTAATACAACGAAAGACTAATTAATGCTAACCAGAGATAGATTTAGAGGCGTAAGGTGATGGCGAAGATAATCAGACTTGATCCGCTGGGTCAAGAAACAAGTGTGCTCACCAACGATCATTTGCTATCAGCGTTACTCAAAAATGAGCTGAATGTTCTCCATGAATGTGGAGGGCGAGGCATGTGTGCCACTTGCCATATTTTCATTAAAGAAGGCATGGAGCAGTTATCTCCCATCAGCCGTCGTGAACAGCGTACCCTAGGCGCGATCACCACTAGCAATTTGGGGTCTCGTCTGGCTTGCCAAAGCAGAGTGATGGGGGAAGGGGTGGTTGTCGAGCTTCCTTCCGGGATGTATCTCAGCGATACGACAGATATCGAGAGTTTAGTGGGGCGACGAGCGGAAGAAAATATCCTACATCCCCTGGATGGTCATGTCTTAGTGGAAGCGGGGAAATTAATCACCCGCTCGATGATTAGTCAGTTGGAAGAGACCCGAAGTAATGTTGCCACTCATTTAGCCAACTCAACACTGGCATAACCGATAACTCAATAAAGGGGGAATAGATTATGTTGTCTCAACTTAAACGTCTCAGTCTTGATGCAGACGGTCGCTATGCAACGGAAGCCGAGCTGGCGTTCTTAAAATCCTATGGTCAAACCGTACGTCAGCGTATTAGTGGTTATGAAAAAATTCGTGATGCTGAAGACACCCTTATGGATGATGCAGAAGCCCAGTTAACAGAAGTTGATCCACAGGTCTTTCATCACGGAACGGATGATTTTACCAATACCTGTCGTAGAGATCGTAAAAATACCCTGCGTTATGTTGCAACAGCAATGCTCTTTAACGATCTAGATCGACTCCGTGATGGATTATTGCTTTGGCAAAGTACCATTGTTCGAGCCGTTAAAGATGAGCATGCTTCCACCTTAACTTGGCAAGAGATGCCTGAAACTCTACGGACGCATTTATCGGCAGAGGAAGTAGATCTGATGATGCCTGCATTACATCTGACCCAAGCTTTACTGCACTAATCAACACCACATCATTATTGAGAGTTATTAGAGTTATTGAAAAATATGCAAGCCACTAAATATCAAGCAGAAAAAGCGAACAGTTCACATTGGCTCAATATCGTTGAAGGCTTGGCTGTTGTCTCAGCGATAGGGGGATCTATTGCTGTCGTTGTGTCTCAACAAATCGCAATAGCTACCATCCCTTTATCATTGACAGCTACCCTCAACCTCGCTAATCGTCGTCGTCAAATCGCGTTAATGCAGGGTGAACAGCGCCAGGAAATCACTTCTTTGATACAACAGACCCAAGATGTTATCCAGGCAGATCTAACCAGCATTCACCAAGCTAGTGAAGCCATTCAATCCCAGGTTGAAAAGCTGTCCCAACAGGGGCTACAATCTTCCGAAGCTATTTCGACATTAGCCTTGAAAACGGAGCAGTTTGAATCTGAAATTACCACTCTCCAACAAGCTCAAGAACAGAATCAAACTGCCTTGAATACGTTAAGCGAGCAAAGTCAAACGTCTCAATCACAGTTTGATGACCTATCCAAACAAGGGATAGATCTACAGAGTGCAATCTCGCTTTTACAATCATCAACCTCAGAACTGAGCCGTCTAGTAGAGACCCAACAACTTAATTCTCAAACCCTTGCCTCTCAAACAGATAATGTTGAGGAACTCGTGGAGATTCTTAGAGAGATTGATGCTATCAGCCAAATCATTTCAGCCCAACCCAATGTCGCTGAAAACTTCTATCAGCGGGGTCTGGTGCGAAAGCGTTTAAAGCGAGAAGAGGATCAACAGATAGCCCTTGATGACTTCTCCAAAGCCATTCAACTTGAACCAACTCATATGAGGGCTTATTTTGAGCGGGGCTTACTTCAGTCGGAGCTAGGTCACAAGCAAAGTGCTGTAGATAATTTACGCACTGCAGCAAAACTCTATTTTGAAGATGGGCAACTAGAGCAATATGAACGAGCCCGTGCATTGAGCCAGAGTATTCACGACCTCATCACTGATTCATCTTCAGCACCTGAAGAGACAGAACAATATCTGGTTGAGAATCTATTTGGTTAGAGGCTTAAACTTTATTCGTACAAAATAATTCAGGCTGGTCTCCATCATTCAGACAATCTTAATCAATGAAAAAAGATTATCAGAGATAATTGAATTTCGTAGAAATACGCAGGTCGGCATTTATTAAATATTGTTACCCTGACTCTAGCATGAAAATTATGTTTCGGACTCTTCTGGTTCATATTGATCAGTTAAGAGTTCAATGCCTCGCTCTATTCCCCAGTATGAGAGTGTACTGGGGAAATTTATAGCTCAAATATATTCTAGAATTGGTTGAATATATGCGCTTCTTTAGCCAATTTCCATATATTTAATTCTTAATTCTAATTAGATATCTAAAAACTGTCGAGTAAACATATTTAATTGATGCCTTTCTTCATCCATTTTTAATTTTTCCAAGGTGTTCAACTATTATGGCAAAAAGAATTACCCTAGAGCCTATCGCCCAAGAAAGCTCAGTTAAAACCAATGATAATCTCCTTTCCATGCTGCTTAGGCATGAATTGAACGTGCAGTGGAAATGTGGGGGGCGAGGACGTTGTTCTACCTGCCATGTTTATATTCGAGAAGGCGTTGAAAGTTTATCTCCTAAAAGTCGCAGAGAGCTAAAAACCTTAGCACTGATATCAAACTGTGAGGAAAATTCTCGATTAGCTTGCCAAGCCCGTGTACTCGGCGAAGGAGTTATCGTTGAACTGCCTGCGGGTATGTACCTCAGTGAGATTGATGATCTTGATTCTTTAATTGGGAAAAGGGTCCAACAACCTATTCTTCATCCAATAAATGGAACTGTTCTGGTTGAAGGAGGAAGGGTGATCACCCGTACCCTTGTCTGCCAATTGAAGGAAGCCCTTGTGCAAATTGATCAACTTCTAGCTCACGCCTAAAAATGAAATAGTGAAACACTATCAAGCTATTTAAATTGATAGCAAGAGTTTTAATTGGTTATATTATTTTCCTTGGTTTGATCTAGCATAATCAGTGCCTGTAGCTCCTCACATTTCATCCCTTGAATCGCCATTACCAAGCCAGTATGGACATTATCTAAACCTCGTCTTGATGCTGGGCTTAGTTCCTCAGTAGTTTCTTCTGTACACTCAATAATACTAGCTGCCAGCATTAAATTATCAAAGACAAGTGCCAAAGACTGGGTCAAAGAAATCTTAGATATTTTAAAATCCTACCTCATTTTATTTGTATCCTAGCTTAGGATCAGATAGAGTCTTTTTAGCGATATATGATTATTGAAATACTCAATATCTCGTCTATAAAAGATTTCAAATAAGATTGATAATGGCCGTGAGAACTACTCAATTTATAGCTATTAATTAATAGTCATCTGGCTTCCAATGATCGCTCATTGCTAGCTACTTCACCTAGCAAATCCTATATATAAATGCAGGAAGATATTCATGATCGATTGGGATAACAATAGCATATGAATTCATCTTTAAATTTAACTTATTCAGTAGCCATCTCTGTTTCCATCTTTTGAATAGATGCCTGCATTAATTGGGCTTGGGGTGCCAGAAGCTGCAGAAACTGGTTTAACTCAAATACTTGCTGGCTTACTGTGGAAGATGTCTGTAGGTGGTTGCTGACTATCTGAGTCAGCTTCGCGATATCAGCGTTGATTTGAGTAATCTCAGCATTAAGGTTCGAGGATAGTTGCTCAGGTCGAAATTGTGCTGTAGAGGTGTTCGCCATTTCTAAAATTAGCGGGTCTAGAATAGCGGTATTTTGTTGGAGATCTTGTTGCAAAGACTCTATCAATGGCTTCATTCCGGTCAGGTTGTCTTCCAATTTCTGAGCCACATTGATGATTTTTTGGACTGCGCTAGATAATTCTGGATGGGGAACTGAGTCCTGCGTAACCTTAGCTGCGATATTCATCGCCTGTAATTGCATCTGGGAAGAAAGCTGGCTAACCAATATGCGGATCTGAGAAAGTTGCTGTATCGGTTTCTCAAGGTCTTGAAGCTGAGTTATAGATGAACGAGCTTTAATATGTCGATTGAGATATTCTTGGACTGATTCCACTTGGGCTACAATCTGGTGGCTATGGGACTGGAACTGCCAGGTGATGGTGTTGATCTGTTGAGCAAACTCTATGGTTGTTTGTAAGTGTGTATAGGCTGATTGGGCTGTTGCAGTATGTTGATCGACCCCTTCAACCAAGAACTGAATACTCGGTTGATTCGCTTGAAGATACGCTAAAAGTTGATTCTGCAAAGTTGTGAGTTGCTGCTGGCCCATGTGGGTTTGAGTGGTATTGGCTATCCAATCTTGTTCGGATTGAGCGAGGAGGTTAGCCTGTTTTAATGCATGGCCCATTTGAATGCCAATTTGAGTAAAAAGATCTACTTCAGATGCTTGCCATGTTCTGGAGCCAGAGCATTGATGGGCAATTAATAGGCCAAATAAAGTCTCTCCCACGAGAATTGGCACAACTAAGTTGGAACGTACTCCGTATTTTTCTAACTGTTGTAGATGACACTCAGTCAGTCCGGCCTCATAAACATTACTGATGGCCTGCACTCGTCCCCGTCGATATTGCTCAACAAATTTGTCTGCAAAGCATGGATCTGAGATTTTGGCCCATATCATTTTGGGAATGCCTGGCTGGACTGCTTCGGCTGCAACGGTACCTTGCCATGTTTCATCGAAGCTATAAACAATAACCCGATCTGCTCTAAGGACTTTGCGACTTTCTTGAACAGTGTTTGTAAGAATCTCTTCTGTCTGTAATGACCCTCGGATCAATTGCGTAAACTTCATTAATAGGTGCAAATGCTTGACTTGGCTATCCAGCTGGCTCATGACTCTCGATCGGTCTAAGGCGTAGCCCACTTGCAACGCTAATTGCCTAAATAGGTCGATTTCAGATGGATTCCATTCTCTGGGTCTTGCACACTGATGGGCGATTAATAAACCATACAGTTTCTCACTATGGAGAATTGGGGCGACGATATTCGCTTTCACGGCAAATCGCTCTAGTAGTCCAATATGGCAATCGTTTAGCCCTGCGTGATAAATATCATGGATCGCGCGCACTCGTCCCTGACGATACTGCTCCTGAAAACCTTCACTGAAGCAGGGATCATGTAGGGTCGACCATTGCAATTTTGGATAGCCAGGAGCGACAGATTCTGCTGTGAAAGTACCATCACCGTCAGGATTGAGGGTAAAGATAGTGACCCGATCCGTTTGTAAGATTTGGCGAACTTCTTCGACGGTCGTTTTTAATAAGTCTTCTTCTGATAGAGAGACATGGAGTTGACCGATAAATTGCATCAATAACTCTGCCCGAGCTGCTTCATGTTCTTGAGAATGAAGGATGCTAGGTATCTGTTCATCAATTAGGTTGATGTTATTTGCTAATGACAATAGCTGGTCTTGGGCCTCATATTCTTCCTCGGAATTGGACTCTAGCCGATATAACCGATTTACAAGTTGATTTGAATGCCGGGCTGCTCGTAAGAGTGGGCGTAACTCGCGATTGATTAACCAAATAACTAGACTCCCCGATAGCAAGGCAATGACACCCGTACCGATCAGTAATAATGGTGTACGTTGCTTCAATGTCGATTGGATGTCAGCTAATTGATTAGAGTTATTGGGCTGAGTCGTATTCAATTGCTCTTTGAATGTCTCACTCGTCAAGTAAGTAATTGTGCCAACTGATAAAACAGGCAGCATACTCAAAGCGAGTCCCCAACCAATAAGTTTTGCTTTAATTGAAAATGCTCGTCTTCTTTGCCGTAAATTCTGCTCCTGTTTCTTACCATTGATGCGTACCAATGTGTCTGGCATCTTAGAGGCAGGGTCTAACTGGTCTGAGTTTGGAGGTGGTGAGGAAGACGACGACATTAGATTTACTCTAAGGGTGGATAGTAGTGAGTTTATTATCTGACATGCTTGAAAATATCATGAGTGTTATTGCTAAGAACCGCGAAATACGTTAGAGAAAACACGCAGTTAAACAGAATTAGGGGATCGTTATGAGTTTCAACATAAAAAACTCCCCTGCACTAAACAATACTGGGGAGTTGTAAAAGCTTTTGTAAGCTCACTACATGGCAAAACAGAGGGGGTTATCGTCAGGTATTCAGACCCATTGATATTGCTCAGGTTCCCCCAATAAACCCAACTGCAATTCTTGCTATACAATGCCCACAAGCACATTGAGGGGAAGACGATGAACAAAGGTGAATTAGTCGATGTGATTGCTGATAATGCTGGGGTCACAAAGAAGCAGGCCGACACTATCCTCACAGCACTAACAGAAACCATTATGGAGACCGTTAGCGCTGGCGAAAAGGTTATTCTAGTGGGCTTTGGTAGCTTCGAAGCGAGAGACCGTAAAGCCAGAGACGGGCGCAACCCAAGGACGGGAAAGAAGCTTAAAATCCCGGCGACCAAAGCACCTATTTTCAGTGCGGTCAAGGTCTTCAAGGAGAAGGTTAAAGGCTGATAAACTGGAGCATATCACTTACTCTATTTTCTACCATCTAGCTAGCAGATCTCCTTGTGATTCTGCTAGCTCTTTTTGGGTATTATTGCTTCCCCTCAGTTTCTTAAGAAATAACACAAGACCATTCCCATCTCTGGCATTTCAGGGTATTCCTCTAGCAACGATGTTTGCAGGATTGGTTTATGACCACTCATACAGACAGCACGGGTGCTTATCTCAAAGAAATCGGACGCCACCCCCTTCTATCCCACGAAGAAGAAATCCAACTTGCTAGACAATCCAAAGCTGGAAACCTTCAAGCCAAACAACGGATGATCGAGTGCAACCTGCGCCTGGTCGTTTCCATTGCTAAAAAGCATCAGAATCGCGGCTTGCCATTCATGGACTTAATCCAAGAAGGCAGCATCGGGCTGAGTAGAGCTGTTGACAAGTATGAATCAGAGCAGGGGAACCGCTTTAGTACCTATGCCTATTGGTGGATTCGTCAGGCTATCACTCGTTCGATCCAAAACTCAGGTCGAGTCATTCGTCTTCCTGTTTATCTATGGCAAATTGGCAACCAATCAAGCGGACTCAACGGCAGCTCTCCCAAACACTAGGGCGTGACCCCACGCTGGCTGAAATTGCCCAGGCTATGGAGATGGATTTAGCTCAACTCCAACAGTATATGCAGATCCACAAGCGGTGAATTCTTTAGACCAACGAGTGGGCAAGCGCAAGATTCAACTTTGGTTGAGCTGATTCAGGGGGAGAATCCACCTCAACCCTACCTAGAGCAGTTGCTCCAGACTGAGGAAGTATCAGGCTATCTATCCATGCTGAATGAACGTGAACGCCTGATCGTCATCCAGAGATACGGACTGGATGATGGCGAACCTAAGACACTAGATGAGATTGGTCAACAGCTTGGGGTTAGCCGGGAACGGATTCGTCAAATCGTCAATAAAGCCATTAAGAAATTACAGAAAAACAGTGACCAAGCTACAGAGATCAGGACGGCTTGATTAGGCCAGGCACAAGAGCAATTCTGGATAATTCAGCGGGGCGAACACGATTCAGGAAGAGAGATAGTATCACCCTCAACAGCCTCCAAATAGAGCAGTATCAGGGATACACCACGATAGGGTCTGAAGTGCTATCTTATCCCAAACGCCAAAACACACCTTGGAAGGCGCACCCATGACAGAGCATCTTTCTAGCATCAACAGGAATAGCCAGTTGAAGCAGACGACAGACCCGGATCAAGCCACAATCGCTCATCTGCAGCAAAAAATTACTCAAGCTAGCCGCACGCTATTAGAGAAGCATCTCTTATACAAAGAAGCGGTCGAGACAGCGGAACAGCTCTATCATCGCTGCATCCAAGCAGAGCATAAATTCAAAATGACAATGGGGCTATTGCTGTTTTCAACGCTGGTTAATGGCGTATTGATTAGCATTATTTTCGATTTAACCTGGCAAGCGCCAATCAAGCCACCCAGAATCTATATACCAGAACAAATGATGCCCAATATCCATGAAATTGCATGATGGCAAACGAGAGCGGAGAGGGAAAAACTTGAAGGCTGATAGACTGTGTAATAAGGTCAATATTTTTTACCCTAGTTACACTCTGCTGGCAGATATCTTAGTCGAGCTGCCAGTTTTTTATGCCTGCTGCCCTTCGCTAAGTCTAGTACGAAAAGAAACCCCTCAAAGCATAACAGTAGCTGCAAGGGGTGTCCCTGTATTCATGGATATCAACAGGGTCTTAAGGAATGCTATTCAAAATCTATCAATCAAATTTGGGGATAGTTGGGGGAGTGGAAACCAACGAAAAAACTTCAGAACTTCGCAAGGCTGATCTGCGCCCCATCCAAGTTCACCCCTCTCCAGCTCCTAACTCTGAATATTGTGCGCTTGAGGTTTGCACCCCTGAAATCCGCATCCGTCAGATCTGCTCATCAAAACCAACTCAGGACCAGGACACCCGCCAGATCCAGGCGCGATACTGGGAAGAGAGCTTGCATTAATAACCTCATAAGAAGAAATTCCAGATCAGAATCACTGTCAATGACATTTTTCTCAGCTTTCTCAGAGAACTCTGCGGAATATCTCAGCAAGGTTCTGTGATTGGCACAGATAAGCATCATTAGCTTCTCAGGCTCCCCACCTAGATTAGGGATATTGAGATGGAGAACGATCCAATGGAAACCACCAAAGCCTTAACCCCAAAAACACTCGCGGGTTTCGCCGCACTAGCTATCGGCTTCAGTTCCACCACTGCGAGTGCAGCACCGATCCAACGTCAAATCGTGACTCAAGGCCCCAATGGTGCCAGCAAGCTTGTTAAGGTGGCGATGGCTTCTCAGCCTCAAGCCACTCGTCAACTGTCTCCCTTCAACTTGGCGTACATGGCCTATCAAGGCTGGTTTACCAATGAAGGAGTACCTTCAGCGAACCAACTCATTCGAGACTATCGAACTGGACGCATCTCTGCGATTGAGGTTGCCCAAGCTGCTGTTCAAACTAACCGTTTGTCTGCGGATACGCTCAATAATGACAGCTATCTAGCCAGTTTAGACACACAACTGAAGGCTCTAAGCCAGGACTAGGTCAGAGGAAAATATTCGTTGAACTATTACAGAATCAACATATATATTCTTTGATTCGTTTTACTTTCAGGTAGGACTAATTATGATGATAATTTAGACCTCCATTGTGGGAAAAATTTTAAGACAGCAAGAATGTAGTTTTAGATGTTTTATGCAACTGTTTCAAGCAAAAACATCAAAATTTCTTAAAGGACTATATCAGTTACTCTATAAACGAGTGATTATTATCCTTGTCATTTTGCTTGGCTTGGGACTCAGTGTAGCGGTTGTCGGAACATACTACCTCTCCATTAACTTGGTAGATTCCCAAGCAATGCACTATTCAAAAGTCGTCATCAAGACCTTAAATGAGACTGGACGATACTACAGCAGCAATGTCGTTGATCGATTGAAGCTCATTAACGATGTGGAAGCTATACCTGAATACCATTCCATTAGTGGTGGAATTCCTAATCCTGCTACCTTTACGATTGAAATTGGAGATCGACTTAGTAATCAATCAGAAGGAGTAATATTCCGACTCTATAGCGATTATCCCTTCCCCAATCGGCAAGCAACTGGTGGCCCCCAAGATCAATTTGAGCACGCGGCTCTCAATTATCTTAAAAAGCATCCAGAAGCTTCTTTTCACCGCAAAGAACGAGTGGGGAATACTCTCTCATTTCGCTATACCGAGGCTGTTCGGATGGAAGCAAGTTGTGTCGTCTGCCACAATACTTTACCAAGCAGCCCTAAAAAAGACTGGAAAGTCGGTCAAGTTCGGGGAATTGTTGAAATTACGCAACCACTCGATCACAGCATGTTGATTGCCCAAGATGGACTAAAAACGATTTATATCGTACTAGCTACGATCATTTTTTTAGCTATTTCAGGATTAGTTCTAGTCATCGGGCGGTTTCGTAGTACAACTCAAGAGTTAGAAGAGAAAGTTGCGAAAAGAACTGCTGCCCTAAATCGCTTAGCCACTACTGATGGTTTAACCCAATTAGTCAACCGACGCCAGTTTGATCAATGCTTAGAGCAAGAGTGGCAGAGATCTCAACGCCAACAAGCTCCATTCTCACTCATTCTTTGTGATGTTGATTGTTTCAAAAACTACAACGATACCTATGGTCATCAGCTCGGAGATAATTGCTTGCGCCATGTGGCCCAAGTTTTGCAAAACAGTGTCAGGCGTTCTGGAGAGATTGCGGCTCGCTACGGTGGAGAGGAATTTGCAATCATTTTACCTAACGTAAATAGTGTTGAGGCTACCCAAATAGCTTCTGCCATTAGAAACGCTATTCATCAACTCCAGATCCCTCACAGTACCTCTATAGCTCAAACGTACGTTACTCTTAGCATGGGAATTGCAACTATGATTCCTAGTCGAAACAACTCCCCGCAAGAGCTGATTAAAACTTCTGATAATGCACTCTATCAAGCCAAAGCTCAAGGACGAGATCGCTATATTTCTTGGAATGAGATGCCATCATAATAGTGCCATCTGAACTGATTAATAGACATCAAAAATCTCCCCAACACAACCACAAACCTCGGCATTCTCTTAGGAGCCTCTAGTGCCTGCATCTGGCGATTCAGAAGGGCCGCAGCTCCCTCGGTGGAGGTTCGGGTGGTGGTGTGAGCGAGTTCGGTTATGGTGGTATCAAAGATGCGATTGCGAATCTAGTTTCAACAAATTTCTGAAACAATCATTGAGATATCTCAGCTTCTAGGTAGATACAGAATTCTCTCCACATCATTTATCTTAGGCATCAATACCCCTGGACTGAAGCCATGACTTGCATCCCATCACTGAAGCCACATCAGTTGGAGCTGCTTAGAATCGCTATCAAACATCCCAATCAAATAATTAAACTTTCGTATGAATTTCCTGTAATAGGCCGGGATGACCCCCCGAGTCAACATCCTGCATTCATCCAAGACTTGATCGATGAGAACCTGATTCAAATACAAGTAACAGGACTCCTTATCCAGCGTTCAAAGGTTCAGCAAAAAAGCTGGTCGGTGTATTGTGATGATATTCATTCCCCCTCCCAAAAAGATTGGGAGTTTTGGCGAAAGGCATTTACTGCCCAAAGAGCAGGTAGCATTATTCCTGACATGACACCTGGATCTGGGTTTGAAGAATTCAGTAATGTCTGGATCCGCGAGATTGACCTTCGAGTTACCCAGCCCCAAAAGCTATGATCGAAATAAGGTTTTCAGGGAAAGTCTGAAGCAGAATCGTCTCAGTTGCTTCAGTGACTTATTGATGTGTACTTAGCCCATGATTAGCGATGGCTATTTAGGAGGTTCCGTCATGAACAACACCATCTATGTCATTATCGGTATTCTCTGGTTTACTCTTTTCTTTTTTATGATCATCAATTTTATTTTGTAGAGATAAATCTTGCTACATTTAGGGGGTTTTGGCAGTCTTTTATGCAAACATCGCTACCTCGATACCACCAAAATCAATCACCGAAATTCCGGTATTTGGGCAGAGGAGTAAAACCACAAAAATGGCAATTCAGTCTACAAAAAGGGTTCAAGTGCTTTTCTCTGATGTACTCAATCTGTCTGTAAGTGAAAGGGGCAAGGACAAGGGAGTCGGCCTATAATCTGGTATCGGGATTGCGATCGCAGTAACGATACCGAGGATGAGAGCGCACAGTTGATCCATCATTCCTGTTCATCAACGGATCTACGGGAATTCCTTGCAATACATAAGCCCCGAGAGTTTTTCCCGATCGCAAAGATTTATCCTTGAAGGTACAGAGAATCAGAACATCCTTGTTAAAAAGTAGGGGCAAAACAATATGGACATCATTCGGATCATCTGTGCGATTTTACTGCCACCGCTTGGTGTTTTTCTTAAGGTGGGGCTTGGAGCTGATTTCTGGATAAACGTGCTGCTAACCATTTTTGGTTTCTACATCTTGGGGATAGTCCATGCCGTGTGGGTAATTGCCAGAAAATAGACCCATAGTAAGCTTCTGTAAGTGAAACTTTTCCCTTGCAGATAGAGGCTAGAAAGCGCTCAAAGCTAAGACCTGTGATGCTTTCTTTCGTTTACAGAACTAGGCCCCTGGGTTTGATTTACAGCCTGGTATCGGGATTGCGATGGTCTACAACCGGCCTTCGGCCATCACAAACAACAATACCAAACCAACACCTCAGCAACAGCAAAAACTCTAGCCCCTCAAAGCTCCACCCCCAAGACAGCCCAGGCTCAGGAAGTTCCTAGGTGAAGACTTTGGAGGGGGCTTGTACCGGGAAGGGTTAGAAGTGTAGGGATAAGGAGAATGTAGTCTCACCTCTATATCCCTTGGCTTATCCTCTATCCTCAAGGTAAATTATCCCTGAACTCAAACAGGGGGTATGACAATGGGTGCATCAGGATCAGGCAGTTTCGATAACGACGATGCAATGGACTGGGTGGCAGATCTAGAAGGCTACGCTGACGATAGCCCGATTGTTGATGCTCTCAATACCGTCATCGATCAGGCGGGTGATTACCTGGAAGCCCCGGACTGCTCCAACGCCATCGCCGCTGCGGAGGTCGTTGCTGCACAGCTAGGTCATCCCCATGAAGACTGCCCTGAAGAAATTGAGGTATGGGTGGAGGGTCATCCAGCCCCCTCAGCAACGAGAATTGCCCAAGCTCGACAAGCAATTGAGGTAATTCTAGCCGAGTCAGAACTCAAGGAACTGTGGAAGGACTCAGGTGGATTGGAAGAATGGCAGGGGGCGATGGAAGAATTACTGTCTAGGCTGCCATACTGAGTGAAACCCTCAGAAGACTTTTCGGTTTATTTGGGTATTCAATATAAAAGGATTGCAAAGCTAAACCTTCAATGGACCCAAATACCCTTGCTGTCTGGAAAAACTTAGAGACTCGTCTGGGCACTTCCTTTAGAGAAAACATGGTTAATCTCGTTTTAGAGATGGCCCGTGATCGCACCACCGATCCGCGTAAGATTGCAACCTGGATGTTAACCACCTCAACCTGCATCTGTAACGCCATTTTTGGACTCGATGATCCACAGCCCTTGCTTTCTCTTTACTTCCGGGCCTTGATGCGTAAACACCCTGACACCGTGAAGTGGATTGCTAAGATGTATATCAATGGCGACTTGGGTGAAGTTGCTCCCGTCATTGCGGAGCGCGATGAGTTCATTGGCCTTCTCTGGGCTGCGGGGTCAACCTTGAGCAACGGTGAATTGATACTGGCAGATGACAAGATCAATTTCACCAAAGAGAGTCTGAAGCGGTTTCACTCTGTTTGGAAAGCACCGGCGAGGAAGTTTATTCATCCTACAGATAATTCTGAGTATCTAACCCGATGGTAAGGCTGGAGTGTAGGGTGCATTCTTGTCCCAATATTGCTCTAGATGCACTCACATATACTGAACTCAGTTTTCATGGGCACCTTGAGTATCGTAACCTTCGTTGTGAGAACCCCGTGGCCATAACTGCTGATGAAATCACCGACTATTTTTTACAGAATGCTCAATCTTCCCTAACGACTCCTAATACCCCTTCACTCTGCCAAGCTATTATTGAATCTTGGATTTGCATGGATGCCGGGAACCACGTGGTAATTCGCGGGCAAATCCATAATCATCCTAAGTATCCATCAGGTACACAATTAAGAACGTCTCCTATTCAGGGATACTTCTGTAACGGTGGCCGCATGTATGTAAACACTAATAATTCTATGTATGAACTAGGGATGCCCCACCAAAACTTTGTAGGAGATTACCAACTGATACTCAGCGATAATGAGGATATATATACAGAGAAGCTAACTTACTGGGGAGAGTAATTTTTTAATCTCGAATTTTGTCCAAGGTAGACCGGATGGGACCCATTTCGTGGATGCATCCTCATGATTGAGCTTTTGATCTACTGATATTCCAGAGCATTTACAGCTTGCAAGACGGAGTCATTTAGGTCTGTAAAGTCAAAGGGACAATAAGATGAAATTACAGGATGTCTATCATTACTTCCAGAGTCCGCCCCCGGTTTACCTGGGGAAGGAAGTCGCGGTCTGCTATATTCTTGCCATTCTGATTGATAATGGCGAATCCTACGGTACAGCTTTAATTCAACACATCAAAGCTGAACATCCACCTTATCGACTTTCAGATACCGTCCTATACAGTGCCCTGGAATTTCTAACTGACGAAGGCATGATACAGTCCTATTGGCAAAATGCACCCTCTAAAGGCAGACCGAAACGGATGTTTTCAGTCAGACTCGAAAAGCTAGATGAAGCTAAGCGCTTGGCCCAATTATGGCACCAGTATCTAGCAGATGATAAGCCAGCCACCGCCAAACCCAGCTAAACCATCTCTGAGATAATTTGCTCAAACAGGGCTGCTAGCATCAACTTAGATGATTGAACTGGGGAGATATTTTCAGATGCCTAGCACTCACGGTCCCAGCAAAGGTATTCCCTTGGCTGGCTAGTCTGCAGGGATATCTCGGTGTAACTATTGCTCTGCATTGATTCACTAGCAAATGGTATGAGCTTTCAGAACAAGGTCAGATCATTGGCTCAGCACTGGAAACGAACTCCAGGTTGAACCAATGATCCTAAAGAAGATATGCGGGCGAGATTAACGCTGTTGAAGCGTAGCAACGTTCTTTGTATTACTTATCTCTTGCTCAACAGCAACAGGGTGAGTCTCTTGAGCTTCAGGTACAAATGCTCTAAAGACAAACCCTAAACGAGATTCTTCTACAGGGTTATCGGGAGAGCTATTAGGTGCAGACGTTGCGGCCAAATGGCGACACCCGGCTGGAACAATTTTCACAATGGACGCAGCACCATTAGGACCACACGTAACGAGTGTTCCTGCGTGAGCAGAAGTGGTGCTTAGCAAAGCAGACATACTGACTAAAGAACCACAAATTAAAGCGGTTTGACACAAACCTTTTTTACTCATCGTACTCACCTACTGATTGCCATGAAATTATTATCTGCATCAATTATGGGATTAAATCGATG
Organism: Acaryochloris sp. CCMEE 5410; assembly: GCF_000238775.2. Classification (NCBI taxonomy): domain Bacteria; kingdom Bacillati; phylum Cyanobacteriota; class Cyanophyceae; order Acaryochloridales; family Acaryochloridaceae; genus Acaryochloris; species Acaryochloris sp. CCMEE 5410. Next base: position 262,825 of record NZ_AFEJ02000006.1, read on the forward strand.
AAACCCTTATTAAAATTGTATAAAACTATACTGAATTATTCTCTCGTCTAAGCATATCAATCTATTACTTGCATACAATGCATTAACCCCCTACTAAAAGAGAGCAACTATGATTTATGGCTAACTACCTGAGAAGTATTTGCTTTCCCGGATGGACTTAGCAGCTTGCTCGCGGGTAACAATGGCTGTTGAAGTACCACTGCAATACGGCGGCAAATCTTGTGGATGACAAGTATCCCAAGCCGCAGTCATAGCTCTAACTGCGGATTCTAGTGGAATTTTCTGAAGGGTTTCACAATGATGGAATTTGAGGCTGCTTACCAGTTGCTGGCGGAGAGCTAAGACTTCATCATTATGCGTCATCTCTCTACTTGTATTCATAAGTCCCCCAAAAACCAACAACCCACTTGCATTATGACTGATGCCAAATAATTTTACTCACAGATAAGGGAGATAGCCCTAAACCTATTCCCTATGCCTAATAAGTTGTCTACAAATTGAGGTCAGGGACCGCAAGGCTAGAAATGGGTGCAATCCGCAGACAGGGAAAAAGCTCACAATCCCAGTGACAAAAGCACCTGTAATTAGTGCAGGTAAGGTCTTAAAGGAGCAAGTAAAAGACTGATAAACTGGAAATATCGCTAAATATTTAACCTCATTCCTACATTAAAGCTGGCGGATATTTCTATAATTCTGCCAGCTTCTTTATGCCCCTCATAACCTTAAGAAATAACACAAGACCATTCCCATTTCTGGCATTTCGAGGTATTCCTCTACCAACGATGTTTGCAGGATTGGTTTATGACCACTCATACAGACAGCACTGGCGCTTATCTCAAAGAAATCGGACGCTATCCCCTTCTATCCCACGAAGAAGAAATTGAACTGTCACGGCAAGCTAAAGCTGGAAACCTTCGGGCCAAACAACGGATGATCGAGTGCAACCTGCGCCTGGTCGTCTCCATTGCGAAAAAGCATCAGAATCGCGGCTTGCCATTCATGGACTTGATCCAAGAAGGCAGCATCGGATTGAGTAGAGCTGTTGACAAGTATGAATCAGAGCAGGGGAACCGCTTTAGTACCTATGCCTATTGGTGGATTCGTCAGGCTATCACTCGTTCGATCCAAAACTCAGGTCGAGTCATTCGTCTTCCTGTTTATCTATGGCAAATTGGCAACCAAATCAAGCGGACTCAACGGCAGCTCTCCCAAACACTAGGGCGTGACCCCACGCTGGCTGAAATTGCCCAGGCTATGGAGATGGATTTAGCTCAACTCCAACAGTATATGCAGATCCCACAAGCGGTGAATTCTTTAGACCAACGAGTGGGGCAAGCGCAAGATTCAACTTTGGTTGAGCTGATTCAGGGGGAGAATCCACCTCAACCCTACCTAGAGCAGTTGCTCCAGACTGAGGAAGTATCAGGCTATCTAGCCATGCTGAATGAACGTGAACGCCTGATCATCATCCAGAGATACGGACTGGATGATGGCAAACCTAAGACATTGAATGAAATTGGTCAACAGCTTGGCGTTAGCCAGGAACGGATTCGTCAAATCGTCAATAAAGCCATTAAGAAATTACAGAAAAACAGTGACCAAGCTACAAAGGCCAAGACTGCCTAGCTATTGCCAGAACCAAGCCAACAGAGAACCTCCTAAAGCACGCAGGGGCAGCGCAAGAAAAATAAAGCTGTAATATGCTATGGAACTCCATTCTGTTAAAAGGGTTTCCCCATGGCTACAGGATTCAGCAAGCCTCCTTCCTCACCAGCTTCCACTGACTCATCCTCGTCACTACTGCCAACCACGGATTGCGATCAGGCTTATCAACAACTGACCGAGTGTTTTGAGGAGTTGACTGATCCACGGGGAGGCCAAGGTGTCCAGCATCCGTTTGTCAGCATCGTCGTGATTGGACTATTGGCAAGTTTAGGTGGCGCACAGGGGTGGGAAGATATTGAAACCTATGGTCTGAGCCATCAGGATTGGTTGTCGAGTTTTCTGAGCCTACCGTCCGGAATACCGACAGCAGACACCTATCGACGGGTGTTTGAGCGTATTTGCCCCACCGCCTTTGAGCAGAGTTTCAATCACTGGTTGGATCAGGTCGTGACGACCCTCGGTGCTCAAGTGATCCCGATTGATGGCAAACAACTCAGGGGCTCCTATGACCGCAATCAAGACCAATCCGCCTTGCATCTGGTCAGTGCTTGGGCCAGTGAATATCGGTTATTTCTGGGACAAGTCAAAGTCGAGGACAAGAGCAATGAAATTACGGCGATCCCAGCCCTCTTAGAGCTGTTAGACATTGCCGGGTGCATTATCACCATTGATGCGATGGGGACTCAGCACGAGATTGCCTGTCGCATTCAGGCCAAAGGCGCAGACTATGTACTGGCCCTCAAGAGAATCATCCCACGCTGTTTGAGCAGGTTGAGCAATGGTTTGAAACGGCGGAAGCGAATGAGTTTAAGGGCATTGAGTACAGCTATGATGTGCGGGTGGAAGCCGGACACCATCGTCGCGAGAAACGACAAGTTTGGGCGGTGTCCCTTCAACAAATGGGTCCTCTGTACAAGCAGGCGCAGTGGAAGGGCTTGCAAAGCATCGTCAAGGTCGCTCGGACCCGCCACTTGTGGAACAAAACCACCTATGAGGTGATGTTTTACATCAGTTCTCTACCGCCCATTGCTCAGCAGTTGGGCAAAGCCATCCGCCAGCATTGGTCGATTGAGAACCAACTCCACTGGGTCTTAGATGTGACCTTTGGCGAAGATGCCAGCCGTATCCGCACAGGACATGCGCCGGAAAACATGGCCATCCTGAAGCGCTGGAGCATCAACCTCCTGAATCAAGAAACGTCCTTTAAGAAAAGTACCCGTCAAAAACTAAAACGGGCGAGCATGGATGAAGCGTATATGCTCAAAGTTCTAGGCGCTTCTATTCCTTTACAGTCTAGCCTTTCAGAGACATAATTTTCTTGCGCTTACCCTGCTAAAGCACGGCTTCTCCAGGAGGTATATAATCCAGTCATCAATTACATTCTGCAATAGAGACTTCAAACGAGCCTCAACCCAAAATCTATCAATCAAATCTGGGGATAGTTGGGGGGCTGGGCATACCCAAAACAGTGGGGCAAGATATGGAAATCATCTGAGAGGGGAATAATAGCCTCTGGACGCATTAGTGGTTTATATGACGAATCTCAACAGTCAGGCATCAGATATTTCTCCAGAAATTGCTGCCTTAAAGATGCAGCTAGCAATCAGTCTAAAGTTTCATCACAGGAGCAAATTGGAGCGTTTACCCCTAGAAGCAGCCGTGCGGGTAATGGCCGAAGTTTGGGATGCTTGTGACCAACAAAGAAACAACTAACGTAATGGCACCTAACGAAGCCTACTACAACGGCACCCCCATCGCCCCACCCTCAAATCATCTGACGACAGAACAGAAGATGGAACTGCTGGACTGGCATCCGATTTTCACGGGACGATGCCCAAACTGTGAGAGGCCGATCCGGGAGACTACACTACCGAGGAGCCACTGGGAGTGTGCAGAGTGTGGGTGGAGGGATGGGTCTATTGGACCTCTTCAGTAGGCTGACTATCTCGGATATTTTCTTCCACGATGACATTTTTAGCTACAACTATTAAACCAATAAGTACTGCTAGAAAAATAAGTGGGCTCTGAAGCTTTTTAAAAAGCGATTTCTCGTGAGTTACATCAGCCACCTCATCTTGTTGAGATACTTCACCTTCAGGTACTCCAGGAGTTTCTGTTGCTGGCTGCGGTAAATCATTTGGCGGTATTCCTGAAGAAGGTGGAAATTCTACTGGCAAATCTGAGTCAGAATCAGGTTGGCTTACGCCAGTAATTGCGCCTTCCTGAGATTCTTCATCTTCATGTGGATGTTCTTGGCTTATTTCAGGGTCCTCATTTTCTTGAGGCTCATCTTCCTCTGGTATATCAATGAATTCAGAATTCTCTGTTTTAGGTTCAGGTTCTTCTGCTGGAAACACCTCCGGTTCGGGGGAGACTAAAACGCTTGGGGCAGTTGATTCTGGCCCAGGGCTCGCAGGCAAGTCACTAGAAGGAATCTCTATATACCTTTCACGAAATAGCGATTCATCCTCTTGAGTAATAAGACGCAGATCAATCAATCTCCAATTATTGTGCTTTAAGGAAAATTCTGTATTTTCATCATTTTTACTTTGGCCCAGGAAAAATATATAGGGTGAGGGCTTCGTCATTCCAGGCTTGGTGCTCTTTCTTGCCCTATCAGCTTCTCTCTCTAATTTTTCAAGGTCATTTTGAAGCACTTCTATATCTTTTTGACGCCAGGTATCATCAATTTGGATAATTATTTTTGACAGCTTTTTTGGAACATATCGACCAAGACTTGGCTGATCAAAACGGCCATCTGTTAAGTGGAGCGTGAAAGCTTTGTTGTTATACGAGTAATCCTTATAAACAAATTGCCCAAAGTAAATGCGCAAAGGACTCAGCATCCCAGGACGAGAAAATTTGATTTGCCGAAAAATAGAGTCGTACCCTCGAACATCTTCAATGACTGGAATATGTAAATCCTGACCCTTGCTCAAGGGGTTTAAGAAATGGGTCACTAGCGGAGCAATAAGGTCAGTAGACCAATTACGGACTATTGCTCTTGCTCCTTTTACTTCACCCAAAGATCTAGATGCCGCTCTCTCTCGGTCTTTAGGATTCAACCAATCAAATGTAAGCTTATTTGGATACCCCTTCAAAGTGACTTCATTACCTAAAGGTCTAGAGACACCTGAAGAACCCTTCGGCCCGTTACCTTCATCACATATGGCCGGATCATGCTCTTCTAAACTATAAAAACAAGGCGATCTCTGAATTGGTGTATCGTCTCTAATTGTTGTTTCACCTATCGCACGGGGCCAGACCTTCGCAGAGCAATATCGACACTGATATTGATTGCTTTGATCATGCACATCTTCTTGGGTCAATGGGTCATGCGGATTAGTAACTCTCTGCTTGAGACTAGACGCATCCAAATACTCCCATTCTCCTTCATCTCCTTCTTTTTCAGGAGGTATATAAAGCTTGGCATAGTGCATTTAAACTCCAGAAAGCCAACTTGGAAATTAAATCTCTCAATAAGATCTAATGTACCAATACACTTTTTGCCCTGCCAGCAATATAAACCTTGCCTTAGAACTCAACTAAATTTATCTTTGCCCCATCCAGCTTGACTCCCCGCATTGAACTAACCGCAAATAACGCTCGATTTAGAATAGCTCCACTAAAATCAGCATGATCAACCCAGGCTCGTTCGAAATTGGCCTGGGTTAAATCTGCATTTCTAAATACTGCATGTTCAAGGTTTGCAAGAACAAAGATAGCTCCTTTAAGAGTTGCCCCAGTAAAATCAGCTCCTCTCAATTCAGATTGCCAGAAATCAATCTCTCTTAAATCTAAGCCCTCAAATCTTCCACCCTTAATACCCAATGAAGGAAAATATCTTTCCCCTGCATCGTATGCTTCGATAACTTTCCCCGACTTATTCTCTATTGCATCCTCAAATGAATACGGGTTCCGCTTACCTGCATCCCATGATGTGCCCAGAAGGACACTATCATACTGACTACAAAATTTGCTCAATTCGCGTTCGCTGAAGCGCCACTTCCCATCAATACAAACACCTGGCAAGCTACCTCGACAGACTCCGTTCATTAACTCGTCTTCAGTGACTCTCAGGAATTCTGCAGCTTCATGGGGCAGCAAAACCTTGTCTATTTGCTGGGGGTGTTGGGTGCTGGTGTGATTAGTTTTCATGATTCAAGCTCCTTTGATTTCCCGACCTTGACAATAAAGTTGAGCGCCAATCACTAGACTAGGGGTATCCCATACATCTAGTGAGACAAGCTCCCATTCATCGCGATCACGCAGATCTCCAGACCTGATATCAAAAACGGATGAACGGAGAAATACCTCAACGTCATCCTTGCGGATAGGGGTTCGCTCTTCATCACCGCATGGATCGATGTAGCGGAGCTTGAGAAGGTTGCAATATTCCTCATAGGGAGCAAGGGCGTAGCAAGACTCCCCAAACTCTTCAGCCTCTGACTGGCTGTTGAACAAATTAAACGCTACTTCAATGACGTACTCACCACAATCCCAGCCAGTGACTGACTCGTGCTGAGAATTCCAAGGGTATTGAGGCAGTGTATTGACGTTGAGGCGACCTTCCATGATTGCCATCAATTCGGGATAAAACCCCCAACGGAATCGGGACAGATTCAGCCACAGATACCAGCTCTTATTGCCTACCTTAATATCAGGATCTCTTGGCCCTTGCCAAATGTAGAGAAGGTCTATCTCTATCGCTGAATCATCGTACTCACAAATCTCATAGCCAAAGAATTTGACCAGTAGGTGACACACCGATTCTGGCAGTGGTTCGATATCATTAATCTCGTAATGATCATAGCCTTCATAGATTATGTAGTAGGCATCAAGCTTTGCTTGGGTATGGGTTCTGGTTGGATGTCGAACGCAAGTCATCTTGCTTTTCAGATAACTGGCCTCATGGGTGATCCAGAAAATACTTGGATTGGGAGGCACCTTAATCACTTTTTCTGTAGCCACTTCCTCAATCAAAGGTATGTCAGCACCCGTGGCTAGATTTACCTTTCCGCTCAGGATACTGAGGACTCTATTCAAGCTATTCAGACTTAAGTTTATTACTGGGTCGAAAACCCAGCCTCTATCGGAAAAGCGATGGGATGCATATACCCGTTTCCAATCATTACCACCGATGAGTTGATTAATCGTGATACGATTTCCCAGCTGCTCTATGTCTATCGTCGGGATGTCCTCAAATGGTCGGCCAAATACTCGCTGGGTAATGCAGAAGCTCTCAGGCTCATCAGTGCCAGCCTCAAAAAACTCGATAGCTTGCTCATAAATATTGTGAATATCAGAACTTCCATTACTTGGGTTCGCAACCAAGGATACTTTTGGAGTGTTGATGTATCTTTCGTAATCCTCAAATCCTTGAAGCGTCATGGCATGAACCTCAAGGGTCAAACCTGGCTTATACCGTCGGTGGTTAATACCTGCCATTAATTCAGGGTTTAACAGGCAATCTGCAAGGTCGGTGTGGGTCTCTTCATCTGAGAAAAACAGATGCTTCCAGTTCCAAACGTCGTACAGATCAATCTCGTCAAGTTCTATTTCTGGGTCCACATTTGGCTGATGCGTTGCACCATAATATTTCTGCAATAGGTAGCAAACATGCTTTGAAAATATGGCTTCTTCTAGATTTGGGAAGTCTTGAATTGCATTACGTCCGTATTCCCATGCGTCCCAGTGGATTGAAAGGATGTGCAAAATGGATTCAACTAAATCAAGCTTAGTGCCAGGAAATTTAATGTTTGTTTCTGTTGGCTTATTAATGCGAGGGCCAAAGGTAATCCAGTAAACGGGGTTACCCACGGGAGTAACTGCGGTTTGCATCGCTATTTCCTCCATTGATTAATAGGTATGAAGTGGATAATTTGCCTAGGCATTACAAGTTCTGTGCAGAATTTGAAGTGCCTAGGCAATACAAATTTCAGAGAGAAAACAAAAAATTAAACAGCAGGATTCAACTCAGGCATATGAACATGAACATCGCTGTCCTGGCTCACAAATTCCCGGCACTGTTCAGATGGATCGCCTGTGCAACCAAAGGGGACAACCGCACAAGCGCAGGGACGCTCGATTATGTACTTACACCGAATACAGCAATTAAAAGAACGGAAAAGAGTTTGCTCCACACTCGGCTCATCTTCTTCATCCTCATAGCCCAAAAGTGATTCATCTGGTTCATCAAGATCAGGGCGCATTCCCCATTCAATTTGACCGTCCCGGATGATCGGCCAAATCTTCTCCTCACGGTAAAACCGCTCTGTGTCGGTGTAGAACGTCCCATACTTGGCAGGATGTTCCCATAGATGTTCATCTGAGCAAATTTCAACTGCCCTCAACAATGGCGTCAATATACTGCCATCCACTCCCAAGTCCGAGAGCATCGCCATCAAATTCCATCTTGCTTGTCGCTCTCGTTCGCCTAATGAAGCTGGGGCTGTGTTCACCCTGGCACGTCTAGATGCCACCTCACCCATTGCTCCCAATCGTTGCACTATCTCTGCCATCTCTTTTTCGATACTGGCAAGCTTTTCATCCAATTCAGGATTTAGGACGACATGGGTATGCACTTGCGGATCATCAGCTCTGGTCCCTCGTCTAGCTTCAGAATTCCCGGCGAGGCTGTCGGGCTTTTTATCTTGATCAGAGCAACCTTCGCGAGGTTCCGACAACCAACACCCAACGACAGCGAAAGATATCGTAAATGGAATTGTAAGCGCCCAAAAAGACAATGAAAGCTTTTCTCCTTCCTTTTTAGGTAGAGCGATGAGTCCTACAAAGGTTGAGATGGCGATGACAATAAAACATGCAATTGCAACACTCTCCCACTTCCAGCCCGGAGATTCATTTTGGGTTTGAGTATTTGCCATAACTACCACCCATAAAATCGCTGGACAATGCCCACCCGGATGCTCTCAGCTATCTGAGACTCAGGCTCAATCAGCGGGTTAAACTCTGACAGCCAGGACGAAACCCGGTCTAGGATCTGGTCTGATGGCAGCCCTGTGCATGGGTCTGGGTGCTGACCGTAGTCGGTCTGGTGGTCAATCCAGGCTTGCTCGATGTAGCCGAAAAAATAGGTTCGTTCCATTGGGGTAACCTCGTTATAATTTAGGCAACGATTCGATCTAGCGCTCTCCCAGAGCAGGAAGTGATGGGAGGGCGTTTTTGTTGTGGCTGGGGTGAATTCTGGGGGTTGGTATTGGGATTTGGGATGCTCAATGAGCGGTCGAAAACCATCGCATCCAGGCAACATAGAATCCATCTCGAAACTGAAAGTTTGGAACCTTATTCCGGTTTCGTATAGATTGACCCCAGAACCCGGTCACACATCGCCATGCCACAATCCTTCCATTCAGGGCTAGCCGTTGGGTCAGTCTTGCGTCGGTAGGCAATCGCGTATGCCGCCATCTCAAGCAGAATGCAATGGTCTTCTTCCATCACTGAAGCAATGTGATAACACAACATCCAGACCAAGGCTTCTACTCTGCATGAGTCATACCGCTCATCAAGCCCACCGATCTTGTGCCAGCTCTCCAGTTCATTGAGCAGCAATTCAAGCGACATATCTAGAAGGTCTGGATACTTTGTGAAAGGTGGCTCCTTTGAGGCACATCGATAACGGTCAAGGGCTTGCTCTTTTTCCAGCTCTCGCTGGAGATTCTTGCGATAGATAATCTTGCCGTCAACGTCCTCCCAGATGAGGCCCAGTTGATCCACGACGCCATTAAAGATATTGCCCTGGCCCCAATCAGCAAGCGCCATATTAGCAATCTCCTCCGGGCGGGGTCGGTGGCGGGCCATCTGAATGTAGCCAAAGGCCATATCGCGACCTTTCATCCGCAAGAATTCTCTTTCCTCGGGGGTTCGCGTAGCAGCACAATCCATGATTTTTCTCCTATGGTCTAAGTTCTGGGGTAGGGATTGGTGGACAACTATCGAGCCTCAAACTTCCTTCCCAGCCAGGTCACGGGAAACCACAGCCCAAAGGCAATCAGGGCAGATGCGAGATTCCAGTAGATGTGGTATTCAGCGAGGCCAGCAGTGACAATATTGGTCTTCAACCCTGACCACTCATTCATCAGCTCCAAAACTTCCAGCGTTTCTTTGGTACTGCTGTCCTCAGTTATCTCAGGCAGGACAATATTGGCTTTCTCATACTGATGATAGAAATGCGTGGACAAGGGGCGGGCCGCTCTGGGGATGGGGTGCATCATCACCAGATAAAACCCCAGTGACACGCCGATAGAGCCGACAACAATACCTCGGGCCAAGGCACAGAGAGTTTGTCTGGACGGTAGGGAAAGTTTCATGGGAATATCCTCAATTGTTCGTCAGTTGATTAACGGAATCATTCAGTCGTTTTGTCCTCAGAACATCCGTCTGAACCATCGGCGGGGCGGTCTGTGCGGAACTGGAATTGAGTACGGGTATTTTCCAGAATTGTGCGGGTCATCGCTTCCTGGTTTTGTGGGTCGTACCAGGGCAAGGAGGAGGTTGGGTATGGGGTGTGGTTCATGGATGGAGGTTCCTTGTGTGGCGGGATGTTTTTTAGGTGTGATATCGGGGAGTTGGTATCAGGGATGCGATGGCCGAAGGCCGACCGGAGGTCATCGCATTTCTGCATCGCTGGTATCACCCGACATCGTCATCCTGGTTACTCTTGAGACGGAGCGGTGCTACCAGATCCTGTGATGCATACACAAAAACAGCAAATGCGTAGAGAAGAACACAAGCAATCGCAATCAGAACCGGAAGCTTGTTATCGTCGGGAATGCTTTGCAACTCCTCAATCCAGTTAAAAAGTGGCTTGGTAGACTTAACGATATGCAGCTCCACACAATCAAAGGATTGTCTGCACGGTTCAGGAGCAGTGAGATATCCCAGTGACATACTGATGACTGTCATCACTGGTGGTAGTCCTATAAATAGAAGTCGCCAGTGGGTCATCACCGCTCGGTCGAAAGATTTGATGCCCAAAAGCAAGCCAGAGACTATCGAATCTTTTATGGATGGTTTCTCGGTTGTGGGTAATTTAGTCATTGTTGTTATCTCAATATTTTTTCTCAGTACAGGAAAGTTTCTGGACTCAACGCTCAAGATTGCTGATCGGGCTTAGCTGGTGTCCGACTCTCGTCTTCACCACCCCACGACACAATTGCCGTTGCTATGCGGTGGGTCGCTGAGTCGTCACCTCGATGTTGCCGATCCACGAGAAGTAGCAGAGTGACAGTATTGAACCCGACCAGCACCAACAGGATGACCAGCATTCCTCCCCAACCAGAGGCCAGAAGGCTACTGTCTTCTAAAGCGGGATATTTGTTCGCAAGACTCACACCCAAAAACCGACTCATCCCATAACCGAGAGCCAAGCTAACCACTACAGTGGCGACGACATGGGACGACTTGCGCTTAGGCAAATTCTCATCTCCAAAAATTACCTTCCAAAAGGCAGCATCTAAACGAGAACTAAAGCGCCCAATGCGGCGAGGCATCCGCTTAATGTTCTGGCTAAAGCGTTTAATAAGTGGCTGTCTCTTATTCATCAGAAAAACCTCCAGAATCCTTTGATGGGAATATACGGATTTTTTTGGTGAGGCTCGATATCACAGAAAGGATGGGCCAGAAGCCATCACGACTCCCAGCCCAAGCCGTTCTACAATTCGCCCCGAATCTCTTCAATCACGCCATCACGGAGGACAACCTCGACCTGCATCTTGCGAACCAAATGGTCGCCTTGCTTGGCGTAGAAATAGCTATCAATTTGACCTTGCTCAACTTCTTCACCCAAGTTCAAGGTTTCAATCTGCTCCAGTTGCTCTAAGACTTGGTTCTTCTGTTCCAGCAGTTCGCCTTTGCGCTCATTGGCCTGGGTCTGGATACCTTGGATTTGAGTCTGAGCCTCGGCAACCGTGCTGTTATCAGCTCCGACAATTTGAATGGTGTGTTGACTCAGTTCCCCGACCATTTGTTGGACTTGGGTATCCAGTTGGGTTAGTTGTTCATCTAATTGGTCAGATTGGGACTGGAGCTGCTGACGGGCCTCGTCTTTCCAGAGGGGAGTGACGATGGCCTTGACCAGGATGAGGCGTTTGAGAAGAAGTTGATTGGATGATGGAGTCTGGACCCACAGTTCTGGTTTGGGCTGAGTGGGGCGGTCTTGGGTAAGCATATTCCTTGCTCCTTAATTTCAAAAGTTGGAACTCTTGATGGGAATATACTGTTTAAATTTTTGAGGCTCGATGAAAGGGTGAAGATAAGGCAGAGTCAGGGTTGTGGAGATTGGGGGGTAAGACTGGATTTGCGGTATCGCAATTCGCATCAGGGAGGGTTAAATGAGTCCTTCAGCTGGGTAAACCCGAACATCTAAGCCGATTTCAGTTGGGCCATCATCAATAAAAGTTTCTGGTTCTTGGAAATCAACCTTGCGGGCCTCCGTTTCGCTGACTTTTCGGTTAATCCCTTCATGGATAAAGAATGTTCCCACTGGAATATCTCCAAAGCGAGGATGGACCCAGTCTTCAGCTATAGATTCAAGATGAGGGATAACACCTTCATCGTCATCCAACCAACCATTCTTAATGAGCGATAGCCCTTTGTCCTCTAATAAAACAAGGATTTCAAGGGCTGCTCTCTCTGGAGTATTCCGGGTGATGATTTCGGTGATTTCCTTCCTCAATGTCGCCATCTTGGTCACTCCTTAGAAAGCTCTGGGGCACATCTGGGACACTCTTAATGACAGACTTTATTGAATGGAGTTCGATCCGGTAAGTGTCCAAAAGTTGGTATCAAGGATGTGATAACAACTAAGCAGATGTCAAACTAATCACAATCGAGCTGGGGGAGTTTGAGTGTGGATCAGAAAGTAAGCCATACATGCCTATCAAATGGGAAAAACCTGGTGATTCGACCCGCGACAATCAACGATGCAGCAGCGCTACGTCTGGCTGAAATCGCTATTACAAATGCAGGTATTGGCGTGGTGCAAGGAGTAGATGATATCCCAAGCTCGGATGAAGAATATGGTGAACAACTTAAAAAGCTCCTAGAAGTAGAAAATGCTGAACATAACATTTGTTTTGCCGTATCAGAATATGAGGGTGAAGTCATAGGCTTTGCTCAGATAGAGCGTTCCAAACCTCAGCTTACGCGCCATATCGCTACCGTCTCCATCGGTGTACATCCGTTAAGGCAGGGGATTGGTATCGGTCGAGCGCTGATGAATTATCTTCTCGATTGGGCCAAACATTCTGACAATCCAAAAATTACCCGAGTGGAACTCAATGTTCTAGCCGACAACTCTAGGGCCAGACACCTTTATGAGAGTTTAGGGTTTGAATTAGAAGGAATCAGAAAACGCTTCGTACGCAACAACAAAGGTCAATACTTTGATGATTGCATCATGGCTCTTTGCTCGATGAGACCTCAGTATAGACAGAATATCACCGCCAGAGAAAAAAGAGCTGCCCCTCCAAAAAGAACTGGGTAGCTCATCATAGCTGAGAATAGGGGTTGCGAGGATTGGAGGAAAAGGACAAGAGTGGGGTTATCTGGTATCACAGATGAGATCGCAACTCGCATCAGCGTTAGGAGAAGTCACAGCCCTAATTCATGACGATCAATAAAAATCCCACCTTCAAAATAAGTGGGTGAGCCAATTGATATGGCTTCCCCGAATGATTCAAATAATTGCCATAATGCCCATTTAGAGAAGCCCTCTCGATCAGCTTCAGGTGGAACAGTCCCTTTGCGATGCAAGTGGGAATAGCCTTCAGGCGTGAGCTTGACCTTGACGGCATGGTTTAGGCTTACATTGATTTCCTGACTATCCATCAGTTCTCCTTCTTAAAAGACAAGTTCTATGAGCTGGTATCGACGTTGCGATCGCAGTCCGTATCACTTGGGATTGAACTTGCGATGGCCTCCGGTCGGCCTTTGGCCATCGCACCTGGGCCTAGGAAATTCTAAGGATCTCGCTAGAAAGCCTTAAGAGGACTGATGGAACCATAAGGCCAATCCCCCATATTGGATGTCAACCCCTTGGGCGTGTCACGACAACCAAAAGTCGGATCAGCCCCTAAAATTGAACCGTATTATTTGGCGCACACCTCCTTTGCGCTAGCTCTTTTTCAGACCTAACACGACACTTTCAGGTCAAAACGACAACCCGTGATCGAAATGACAACCCGTGATCGCTCGATTATTTTGTCTGAGATTTTGAGGTTGAGACTGAGTTGGAGCCGTTCTCTGAGTCGCGGATTTACGCCGGTAACTATCGGCTTGAATTTCGATAATCAAACCGTGATGAATTAAGCGATCAATGGCAGCCACCGCCATCATCGAATCAGTGAAGATGTCATCCCATTGGCTAAAGGGTTGATTGGCTGTAATCAGCAGACTCTTACGTTCATACCGATGCGCAATTAATTCAAACAGAACGGATGTTTCCGCTTCCGACTTTTGCAATAGCCCAAGTCATCCAACACCAACAGATCATAGCGGTCCAGTTTTTGAGCATTGGATGCAGTTGCAGTTGGAGCTTTGCCTGTTGTAATTGTTGGACCAATGCGTTGGCCGCAAAGAACTTCACTCGTTTACCAATTCCAGCATTTTTGGGAGACCCCAGTGGCCAAATGTGTTTTTCCGACTCCTGAGGGACCCAGAATAAGACAATTCTCGGCCCGCTCCAACCACCCTGGATCTGCGGCTAATTGCATTAAGGGAGCTGGATTGAGCTGGGGGCAATGGCTAAAGTCAAAGTTGGTAAACTTTTGCGTTTGGGAGTCTGGCTTCGGTGAGAGCTCGCTTTAGACGAGCTTGTTCTCTTCGTTGAGTTTCCGTTTCGCACAAGGCCAGTAAGAATTCCGCATAGGACCAGCTTTCCTGCATAGCTTGGGATTCGATAGATTCCCAATGGGTCAGCATGTGGAGAGCCTGAGCTTTTTAAATAGAGGCTCAGGTGTTGGTAGGGGCTTAGCGGGGACTGAGTAGGAGGGAGGAGTTTGTCATAAAGTTCAAGTGAATGTTGTTCAATGCTGAGGTCAGGAACCTGCTTCATCTGAGGAGGCTCAAACTGCTTTTTCAGGCGATTGAGGGTGAGACTGGACGCCTGGAGTTGCTGCTGTAAGTATGCTGCTACGGCCTGCTCTTTATCTTGAACTGCAGCAATATAGAGACCTTCAACCATGATTTTGGCAGCCTGCTCCAGGTCAAATTGAGCTTTGAGCTGTTTCCAATTTGGCGGTATTCAGGATTGGGAAGTAGGTCTGATTGCCAGGTGCAATAGATAAAAGCACGAGGCTTCAATCGCATTGAACCAATCACATGGCGATAGTTGATGCAACGGTCTCGACGTTTGCCTTTGCCACTGACGCGTTTCTTGGCAGTTCCACAACCGGGTGTCGTTCCAGATAGCCGACAATCCGGTCGTGGTATAGATGCAGTTCCAATTGACGGCCAATTAGCCGAGAAGGAACGGTGTATAGAATGCAGCGGACATCAATGGTGCTGCGTTTGCTGACTTTGGCCGTGAGCACTTCATAGTCAGGGGTTCGATATTTAGGTAAGGGTTGCAGATGCTCTTTTCCTGCTCATACTTGGTTTGGCACTGCTGATTTAACTTGGCGACCTGTGCATCAATCAAGGCTTGATATTCAGCAACGCTCGTAAATCTGCACTGCCGCGCAGATAGATCGCCTGCTTAATTCGGTTCTTCAAATGACCATGGGGAGACTCGATTGAACCGTTTTCATGGGCTATACCTTTGTTGTTACGAGTGGGTTCTAGCCGATAGTGGTCACACAGTTCGTCGTACAAACGCGTGAGATTTTTGGACCGACGGCCGCCCATGTTGCGATAGGCTGCACTCAAACTATCGGTACGATGCTGTTTAGGAACACCTCCACAGGCTTCAAAGGCATTTGTAATCCTTCTGAAAGGGCGACAAAGCTTCGCCTCCTTGGATAATCTGGGCATATCGCCAGCCGCTATATCCCAGACGGTAATGGTATATCAGATGCTCAAACGGTTTACCGGCAATGGTAATCGTGATGCCCTTGAGTTCTGTAAATCGGAGAACCCTTGTACCCCTGGTTCATGACGTAGTTCAAACATCACTTCAGGGCTCGGACCATGCAAGGCTTTCCACGTTCTTACCCGACGTTGCAGGGTCCGCAGGACTTGGGGATACTGGCCTGGATATTTATCCTGCAGATACTCGTACAGGGTCATGGGTTTGAGGCGCGGGTCTCGACGCAGCATTGGCTCTAGCTCGTCTTCCCACACATCCGCCAAGGGGTCAGGGACGGTGCGTTGGTCCTGCATGCGGCCGCGATTAGGTTGATGGGTACCGGCCTCAATTCGTTGGCCGGTTCGGGGGGATATTTCGGCAATGTAAGCTGCATCAGCTTGTTTCAAGCCGAGGTCTCGTCCGTTCATATAAACACGAGTATGATAGGAATCAATTGTTTTGTTAGGCACTTGTACAGCCCTCTATCGAATGGGGATGTTAAAGTGTCTTTTTTCTTGAGATTAAATTCTAGAAACGCGATCTCACACATCGTTTCTAGAGAATTGAGATTTTGTTTTATCCCTCTCTGGGGATGACTGGTTTCTTCATAGCTATAGCCGACACGACATCGTCATTAATCCGTCAGCTCGATTGTCGTCTAATACCCCCAAGAAAGAGGAGACGGGTAATCGGGTGAGACAGCGCAAGACCAATGAGGGTTATGACAATCCATCCGATGAATATCAGGTAAAACGGGTGTTTTTCACGACTAACATTAATATCACCACTGAAGTTCATTTGACCCGCCTGGAATAAATAAATGTTCAGGGCGACCAATCCCATACCAGCCATAAACCAGATCACTAAAAGAAAAGGGTTCATTTTGAATGACTCCTAATTATTTGAGCTTCAAGTTAGTAATAGGCAGATTGTCCAAAAGATCAAAATCAATTTAGAACACCCTCTCAGCCACACCTTTCACATCGCTAACCGACTGCTGCCCAAACCAGTAGCCCACGGGACCACCAAGCAACGTTGCCCCCAGGACAAACACGGTGATGATCCGTTGCCACTGGCCCCAGACCTGCTCGTGGTAGTCCTGGTTGCGGAGTTGCTTTTCGCTGGCGAGGGCTTGCTCTTGGCGGTCGTTGATGAGTTTATGCTCACGGGCCTTCTGCGCCAGCTCCACTTCTAGAGCTAGCGCAGTGACAAAGTGATGCACCATGTCTTCGGCAACGGAAGCCCCTAATCCTCCACATGCACCTCTAATAGCGGCTTTCCCGCTGGTTCGCCCTCAATCAGCAGCTTGGCCGCAGCCTTGACCTCGGGTGACTTCATGCAGCGCTGCATTCCTCTTCGCAGCCGATCATCCACGTACTGACGGGCTTCCCGCTTGCGCTCCTTCATCAGAGAGAGCGCGTCATAGACAATTGCCTCTGACAGCTCATCAATGGTTGAGTCCAGCTCATTCAGAGAAAACCCTGCGGTGCTGGTGGTTGCCTCCTCCTCAGTGGCATAGCTCTCCAGCTCCTCAACAACTGCGGTCACCGGGTCCACGCCCTCTGCGACTTTTTTGCAAGCAGCACTAAACAAGGGGACATACTCACTGGATTTGGAGTCAATTCCTTCGTTGGCAATCGCTTTGCAGATATTCTCTGCACTGACTTGGTGCAGGGAGGCAACATGCAAGCACCAGCCATGACGGTAGGATTCCGCTTGGCCTTTTTCCCTCAATTCAAAAACTGCTTTGAGGATGTCCACGTCATAGACATCCTGAGTCATCCCGCAGCCTTTGAGCAGATGGGTGAGCTTACTACTTTCGATACCGATTTGGTCAGCTAATTTCTTAGTCACTGTTAAAAATCTCCATTAATGAAGGTGGGTCATTCTCTTGCTGGGAATATACTGTTAAATTTTCTTCGAGTCGTTGCTCTGCCTCTTCTGATGAATCCACTGAGGGTGGCTGAGGAAGGGCAGCAGGCTCAGCAGTCACTTCTGGCGATGGCAGAGCAAGATCATTCGCTAATTCCAAGAGCATCTCAAGCTTGTCCCTGGTAGCTCTGATTTCCCGCTGCACTTCAGATTGAGAGCCACCCTCCAATGCCATACTCAACGGTTTAAACGCTGCATATAACGTGTTAAAGCACCTGTCCTGGAAATCTCTCTTGCCGTAATGGTCATAGACTCTAGAAAAGACCTGAGCGCGGTCAGTCTTCATCGACCACTCGGTATTGATGATGAATCGAAACGTTTTTTTCTTAGGCATGGGTGGCCTCCCTTTTTGGTGGGTTCTCTAACTTCAAAACGGGCTTAGCAGATTGCCGCCACACTAAATAAGAATCAATCAGACGAAGCTGCAAATCCCTGCTAAGTCCCTTACCCGCTGTTGCTATAACCTCCCTACGGACGCTATCCAAGATGTCGGCCTTACTCGCACAGAGCTGGGATAGATAATCAAACCAGAACACCGCACCACCCCCAGCGATGTAGATCTTGCGGGAGTTCATAAAGTCGGTGTCTATGGAGAGCTGGTCCGCTAACTCTCCCCAGATCAGAGCCTTGGCCTCATCCAATGCCCGGATCTTGGCCTCGCATTCCTTCTCACTCATCATCTTCATGAGGTGCTGAGTTAAACCACCCTTGCCCCATGCTCGTGCTTCTGAAAAGAGAAGCTCCGCTCCCGTCAGCTCGTTGCTAAAAGCATGAGGGAAGTTCTGCAACAGACGCATCGTTCCCCATCCGCCCCAGGTAAACGCATTGTTAGAAATGTCCGTGCCGGGTGACTTGAGGCTGATGCTGGTGATATCTCGGTGACCAAACATCAGAATCGAGCAGGGGAACACCGACGCATAACTAGCAATCCCCGCTCCCTCTGGGTGGACATCAACCCGTATCGGCGTGCAAGTTAGGCTCTCCGTTCCATAGTTGAATTGCCGAAGATGCTTGAAAATTAATTCCTCAGCAGCTCTAAAGTACGCCTTCTCATCAGATGGCAGCAGTAAGTCTATCTCAACTTCTACCCCTGACTCAGACTGCTGGACGTAATACCCCACCACACTCAGAATCTTGGCAATCGCATGATGGTTTTTAATCTGGTTGGGTTTGGTCTTCAATACCGAGTCCTCAGCATAAGATCCCACCACCCAGCAATGGTTGCCAAAAGACAAGTAAGACCCCTGCTTGTTGTTCTCCAAATAAAGGTTCTCGTAGTAAGCATCCGTCACCTTCCTAGCCCTGGGAACCTGGAAGATGGTTTCCTCTATCCCGACTTTCCCAGGTCCAATCACTTGAACCCATCCCTTTGTCCCGGACGCACCCAGGTCAAAACAAAACTTCGCTCTATTTTTTTTCATGGCGACTTACCTCGATAACATAAATGTCCTTGTGGCCCATCGGAATGCGAGCAACCCCATCAGTGTTCGGATGGTTCTGCTCATCCTTGATTTGTTTTCGATTCATTTTTTGCAGTTACCTTGAATGCACCTATTGGGGATATACGGTTTTTTTAAATCCATGCGAATTCATGCGGACTTCTGCGGATTCATGCGACGTTTATGCGAGAGGATGCGGAATACCTAAAGAACAACCCCGCAAAATTCCGCAAAATCCCGCAAGGATTCGCATGAAAACTAAGGATTTGCAAGAATCCCTGGACTAGTGCTACTTTGAGGGCAGATTAAAGAGGTTCTGGAGGGGTCGCTGAGGCTCCCACACCCGTCATCATCCCTAACCCGCATGTTCTGCTCCTGCTTGCGATTGATAACGGGATATATTCGCTCTTTATAGATTTGCTTACACTCTTTCAGGCGTTGGATATCCGTTCGGTTGCGCCACCACCGACGATACTGGTGGATGACGGGACGATTCTGCATTCCCGCACTCAGCAGGACAAACTGACCTTTGCCGAGGCGTTTGAGTCGGTGCCTCGATATCAAGGGTTTACGCCGAGGGGCTTCTGAGATGGTTCGATTCGTCCCTTGCCTGCCATGACTCCGAGACCGAGTGTTTCGCTTGAGTTCGTAATCTCCAATGTCTTCCTCTAGCTGCTTGCGGGTCTCAAAATCCTCGGTTCTGAAGATGAACTGAGCGGCGGTGTTATCAAAGATGGATTTGACCACTTCGGACTTCTGCTTGATGTTCGGCTGACTATTACTCTGGAATGCCGTCACTGCATAGAACCCATAGGAACGATTCAATGAGACAATCTGCTCAAAGTCTGGCAGGACGATCCGGGCGTACTCATCCAAGATGATGCCCAAGGGCCGATCCCGGTCAGAATGCTCATTCAGGTTCCGACGAATCAGCATGTTGAGAGCCGTTGCCACCAGGGGCGAGGTCTGCTGCATGGCGAGACCATCCAGTTCAAAGAACACAATCTGTCTGCCTTTGAGGTCCAAGGGAATCGTGCTGCCTTCATGAAAGGGGTAGCTCAAACAGGGGTAGAACTTCCGACTGAGCAAGGGCATCAGCACGTTCATCGCACTGGCCGTAATCCCCGCTTCCGTGTCACGGGTGCCCGCTGTGGATAACAGACCGGACAGCTCTCGCTTTGCCCAAGGGCCAAACCCCGATTCATCAAAGAAGCCCGCTTGGACCGCTGCAACCAGTCGTTTGCCCAGGTTGGGGAGGGCCAGGTATTCCCACACCATTGGTAGGTCCGGCATATTGGAGTCTGGATGCTTCGACATCATCATCAAAGCGGTCAGGGTGAAGACGGCAAAGCTATCAAAGAAAGCATTCTTGCCATCTGAAGCCACAATCACGTTATCGAAAAAGGTGGTGACGGTAGCCCCAGCCGTCAGGTCATCGTTGTGGTCTTCTAAGAATCCCAGGAAGTCCAAGGAGTCTGAATACTTCTTCCCTGGTGCAAAGATATAGGGCTTATAGGGGATGGGCTGCTTGAGGGCATAGGGGATGAACTTTTCTTTGAGGGTGCCTTTCACATCGAACACAAACAAGGTATGGCCTTGCTTGATGGCATCACAGAGGATTGGCTCGATGACGGTTTCCGTCTTTCCTTCCCCCGCTGCTCCCAAGACTTTGATAAGGGGTTGGTTGTCGGGCAAGACGATGGGGTTGTCACTGCCCAAGCAAAGGCCGACTTTATCCCGTTCACCTTCTCGTCGTTGTTTGAGTCCTTTGCGTTTGGCTTTGCGACGTTCCCCCCAGGTCGCCCAGCGGGCATCATCAGGATCTCGACCCGTGCGACTATCGCCGCAGATGATATTGAGGATGAACAGGAGAACCAGGATGCTGCCACAACCAACGAGGGTGTTGGTGAGTATGGCGGGGATTTCAGCGTCTGAATTGCTGGTGGGTTGTTCTGTGTGAGTTTGCATGGTCAGCAAATAGTGAGTTTGCTGAGAATATACTGATTTTTTCGAGGAGGTCTTTAGGCTGGAGTGGAAGGGGGTTTCAAGGAAGCCTTTTCTAGGAATGGAGGCAATCTTTGATTAAGTTGGGAGTTGATATTACAGCCGCAGGTCTCCGCAATTATGGGCTGGCTGGAGCAACCCAAGTGTCTACAGACCAGAGGAATTGCCTGGGTTGACTTGGTGAATATCGTCGCATCACATATTAGGCTTGCTAATCACTGTTTGTGCAATTCTGGATATCTCTGGCGATAATATTCGTTATCAGATTTTATTGCATATTCAGTGAATGGCTTCTCAACTTTCACACCTTCACCTTTACCTCTAAACAAGCCCGTAAAGTTTGGTGCAAATCCATCTCCCCCGACAAACGCATGATGTTTGCAAGGCAAACTGGCAATCAACCAAGTTCGGTAGTCACTGTATTGCAATCGGATCAGGTAAAAGCCATCAATTTCTTTTTCTAGAACCATCTCTTGCAAATCATCAATGAGATAACTATGCATATTGGATGGTGCAACACAAGATTGAAGTTTTTTGGGTATCTCTGTTGCAATCGCAGATTGTATCGGCATAGAAAATGCTAAAGCAAACAATGGAAGTAGTGATTTTTTAAGCATAGTCTTGCATCACTTAATTTAGGTAAGGTGTTGGATCAAAGTATTTGCCATTGGAACCTTTAATCCCAAAGTGCAAGTGTGGACCAGTGGAAGAGCCACTGTTACCACCTTTCCCGATGACTTGCCCTTTTGTAACTGGCGCACCAATAGTTAATGGCGACCCGGCCAAATGTCCATAAACAGACTCCGTACCATTAGCATGTCTAATTCTAACGAAGTTGCCTAAATATCCCCCGCATGTGTTCAGATAATAGCCTCCCGTTGGGTGACATTCATTAAACACATCACTAACAATCCCACCATCAACAGCAAAGATATCCCCGCCAACTGGAACAGCATAATCAATGCCCCGGTGGACAGAGTAAATGCCATCGATATACCGTCCCCCCCAGCCTGATGTTACTCGGTAACCAGGAGCAGGATGAGCTAATTGTCCTGTGGTGATACCATCTCCTGGAGTGATAGCTCCAAAATCAATACCAGAACTCGCAATCGCACTGGGCTTGCAGGGGATGGATTGACCGGAGGCGGACGCATAGATACTATTCGGATCAACCGCTGTACTCTCAACGCCCAACACGCCTAACGTTGCCGCTGCGATAGCTGGATCCTGTGACTCCTGAAAATAGAAGTTAGCCCCAACATCTCCCCGGTAAGGATCACCCGGTTGGCGAATGTGCAACCAATCCTGACCTCTAAAGTCAGTCGCACCTTGGAGAAAAGCCTGGGATGCTGCAATGGCATTCGGATCGTTGAGTGCTTGTTCGATGGTTTCGTAAGTTGAGATCGCACTTTGGATACTACCTGCTTTTTTAGCAATACGGCTGATGGCTTCTTCCTTGGAAGTTACCGGGGCTTGACCAAAGTTAGGTTCATATTGCTTCGGCTGGAATACCACATCAGTGATTGTATTTGGATGCTTTGGAGAAACAACCCGGTTCATGATTGCCACAGCGACATCAACCTGATTTTGCGTGCCAGTGCTTTCCAATGCTGATGTCAAAATTAAGTTGTAGACATCTGTTTCGCTTCCCCAAGCAGACTTGCCAACAGTTTGAGCCTTTGTCCCTTGAGTTCCGGTGCTTTGACCACTCGCTGAGGCGAACGTAGACTTAGCGGCATCAGATCCCACAAACCGCCAGTGCCAAGGCTCATAGCTCACCCCTTGGCTATTCCCTTTAGGAAACGACAGCTCAAACCCATACTTGCCCGCATTCTGCTGCATCCAAGCATATTCAGGAGTGTTAGCCCAAGATTCATTCAGATAGGGGTTGGCATTATTCCCTACATCCACGGCCAGACCCGTATGGTGTTCACTATGGCCTGCGGGTGCTGATATCTTCGCCGCTGCTTCTATTGAGCCGCCTTGCTTAGCGACCTGATCTGAGAACAACTCTTCTTGCAGCTTTCTGCTCCGAAACCCACTGACTGCTTTGATATCCAGTCCTTGGGATGCAGCAGCTTCCCTCATCTGCTCAAAGGCTGCGGCGGCATCCTTCGTTAAGCCAACAGTCGCCCCATCCACAGCCGCCACGTTGTAAAGCTGTTCATCCGTTTCCGTAAAAGGGTGATGACCATACTTCGTATTGGCTGCACTTGAGTCACTCTGGCCCGCTGTCGCAATAATCTGGTCGGGGTCACAGTACACCCCAGCCGTCAGCGTCTGATTCCTCAGTCTCGCAATCTCAGCGGGCAGATTGCGCCGACTCGCCACGAGGAACAGCCCATCCTCCTTAATGACAAACGGCGTCGGTATCACCAGGAAGTGAGGGGTACATTGCTGGCCGAGTAGAGGGATGGTGACGCAGAACTGAAAGGCTAGACTCAACCGAGCCGTACTCTTCTTGTCGGGATACTCCGTGATTTTCTTGAGGACAAACTTGGTGTGAGAATTCACCCCAAACGGATGAATGCCAGCAGGTTCCCAGCCTCCATTCACCCACTTCAGCAGTCCTTTGCCCCCTTTAACACCTTGGCCGTTCTTCCCCCCTGAATCTCCCTGGACCCATTGCTTGCCCTCGATATCGCTATCCAAGCCAGCGGTTTCAGCAACGGAATCGATAAACTTCCGCATCTCAAAGTGGGGGCAGTTATCCGCTCTTTGCTTCTCGCTCTCTCCCACCGTGCATTTGATGGGCTTGAACTTCTGGTCTTCTGACCCACCAGACAAGGCATGATTCACAGAGGGTTCTTCCGGGCCATCTACCCCGCTATAGGCAATGTCAAACCGGGCGAAGACATCCCCCGCAAAAAAGCTAAAGGCTAGGTCAAACGGCAGCTCATTGATGGGGATATCCTCTAGACCCGGTATGGAGTTAATGGTTTTATCCTTGGCTCCAGGGATATGCTCAATCGCCAGATCTGCAACTTGGGGTAATGCCTGGTCAACGGGTTGATTGAGAACACCCGGAATCGCAGCAATCGGCACATTCTTCAGTTGGGGGAACTCCTTGAGCAGTTCCTTCACAGCGACTTCTGTCCCTTTCTGCTGGGCTAAGGCAATCGCTTTCCGACGCGCATCTCGCCAATCTCCCGCAACCGCATCACCCACGATCGGGACAATCTGCTTGACGGGGAGTTTCTTCAGGGTGGGGCCAATCTTTTCGCCAATGCCCGCCAGCTTAATCTGGTCGGCTTTATCAATCACCCCTTCCCAGTTCCCCCGTGCCAGGTCTTGTAGGGGGATGCCCTCCAGGGCTGGAATCTTGCTGAGCTTATCGAGGGCCACACGCTCACCCGCTGTCAGGGCGGCATTCTGTAACTGCTGGGGAGCTGAACCAGGATTGAGGAGAACACCAAAGGCAGCTTGGACAGCAGGGGCCGCATCCTTGAGCTTGATTTTCTCGCCATTGTTGATTTTGGTGTAGAGGTCATCCACTTGTTGGATAGTCAGGCCATTAAGCAGGGCCACATCCCCCACGGGCACATCACCAATGTTGGTGCCGCTGGATGCCGTCAGTTGCCTGACAGAGAGCTTCGTAAAGCCAGCCGTGACGGGGTTCTGCTGTAAATCCCCAAACTTGAGGATTTGGTCAGGGGTGGCCCCTTGCGGCCATGCTCTATCCAGCAGATAAGGGGTTTTTACACCAGCAGGCAGAGCAGGCACATCCACATACCCCGCTTGCTCTGCACCAGGGAGCTGGCTAAAGGTGGATGAGGGGGCATCTGGGTCATAGTAGAGTCCGGGTAAGCTCACCTCAGTATTTGGATCTAGAGGCGCTGCCGCTGCGGTTGTGGTTTGGGCGATGGCTGGGGCTATCTGGGTCAAGGTGGGGAGAGCGGCCAGCAACGCTGAGAAGAGTCTTCGTTTCATCGAAATGCTTGGTAGCGTCGATGAGGATATACGGTTTTTTAATTTGGCACTCTACGAGGTGCGCGGGGTATAGGTTAGAAGGGAGGCATGGGTGTCAGAAGCTTTTGCAACCAAGAGAAAACCCCGGCCCAGAAGAGCCAGGGTGGACTAAGTTACATGAGGAAAATCAATGTAAAGACGAAGGAACGCTGGGGACGCACCTTCATTTGGGAATATACTGTCGAAAATTAAATCGCTTTTTCTTCGTGGCGATACCAGCGCACTTCATCAAAGATAGCTCCAGTGGTATCTGCCCCTGTCAGGTCTGCTCCCACCAAATCAGCGCCCGTCAAATCCGCAACCTTTAAGCAGGCATTTCGGAAGTTAGCTTTTCTCAGATCCACCCCGATCAGAGTGGCATCCGTGAGATCTGCATGGGAAAAGTCAGCCTTTCGCAAGTCCGATTCAGAGAATTCTGCATTCACCAAATCGCTGTACTGAAAACACGAATTTCTCAAATCCGATTCCATTAACAAAGCACTACCAAGATGGCATCGAGATAGGTTGATACCCTTGAGCTTGAGTTCGGTTAGATCAACAGCCGCCAGAGCAGATCCCTTAAAATTTCTGATGCCACGCTGATATGCCGCGATCAGCTTATTGGTTGCATCTTCCCCTTGAATCACCAAGGATTCTGTACTGCGATGCCATTGCATATTGGCAGGAAATTGCCTCAAGAACTCTAGTAAGTGACGGATCGTTGTCTTCTCTTGGCTAAATACACTCATACTCTGGTTCACTCCTCACCATCCTCACATCCAACAATTTCGCGTCTTGCACATTGGCCCCTGTTAGATCCGCATCAACGAGATCAGCGCTGTCAAAGCAAGCATCTTTGAGTTGAGCATTGGTAAAGTTTGCTCCTTTCAAGTCTGTGTTCTGAAACTCAGCGCCCGTTAAATCAGCCCCTGTGAAATCCACATCCCTACAATCGGAGTCATCAAAAGTGACATTTTGCAGGGTTGCACCAGCAAAACATGCACCTCGATAAATCCCCTCACAAAACCACGCATAAAAGGCTTTTATCCCTTCTAGATTCGCCCCTTCTAGGTTGGCTTCACCCAGGTGCGCCCCATTCAAGCAGGCATTCTTGAGACAGGCATTCCTAAGATTGGCACCTCTTAAATCAGCTTCAATGAAGTTAACCCTAGTCAAATCACTGCCTGAAAGATTGCTCTGACTCAGGTCTGCCCAAATGAATTCTGAGTGATTCAAATCGCAGTTACTAAAATCTGCATTCATCAATTTGGCTTCACACAAATCTACTGTAAGTTTCGAGTTTGAGAAGATAATCCCTTGCAGTTCAGCTTGGTAGAGACTTTCCCAATAAATCTCAGAACCAGAGAAGTTCCGAATCCCTCTGGCATAGGCTGACAAGACTTCTTCAACCGCATTACTGCCACTCACGGGATAAGCTGATTCCTCTCCTGCCTTCAGCAACAAAGGACTTTGACGTTGATTTAATTTCATGATCGAACTCCATTTAATAATGACAACCCCGCCCTCAGCAGAACGGGGTTTTCGTCCCGCTCACTTCAGCAGCAAAATCCAAGCGATAATCCCCAAGATCCAACCGATGGGGCCTGCTAGAAACAGGAAGGGCGTGAGGACGATCAGGAGAATGATGAGACAACCTTTCATTACATTCCCTCCAAAAAATAAATCTCGACATCCTTCCCTTCAAAGAAATAGAGATTGCCCCCTCTCTGACTAAAGCGATTACGGTCTGGTAGCAGGCTATTGACAACATTGCCCGCCCGACTACCAATCCCCTGGTCGCGTAGCTGGTCAATGCCCACATTAAGGCCCGCTCTCAGGAGACGACCCCCGAAGTCTGACCCACCCGTATTCTTGGCCTTGGCTTGCAGATAGGGCGTATCCTTGTACTGCACCATCGCAACAGGTTGAGTTCGGGTATTCCCCTCTGGGTCATTCAGATTGACATGATCAATGGGCCGACCATTAATCTCCACGATCTGGACTTGAGCAAAATCCCCTTGCACTGACATCACCTCACCAATGGCCGTCGAGCCTTTTTTCGCCACACTCCCTAAGTCTCCTTTCAGTCGGAGCAAGACCCGTTGTCCCGCTGGTGCTTGCTGACCCGCAACCCAAGTCAGGGGATTGGCAAAGGCCGCTTTCACCTTCGTGCCAGCAGGAATAGAGCCACGGACGAAGCTCGTTTGAGTCGGTGTCACGCCTTCTGTCTGTGGTCTCGTGATAGCATCTGGCCCACTGGCAGCAGACATATCCTGCATCAAGTCACCCGTCATCGCATTAGAAGCCACTAGCACCCCAGATTCAGCCCCAGTCAGCTTAGGCTGGATGGGGGTCTCCGGTCTAATCGGTGTGGTGGAGACACGGACGGGCTTATGGGGCAACCGCTTGATTTGGATAGGGCGAGACTTCGGCTTGGCTTGGGGTGGCTCAAACTTCTTGGACAGGGACACTCGATTGACGGGCTGAAGTTTCGGGGATGCCGCTGCCACGGTCTGAGGTCGCATAGGAGTGGGTGCTGGCTTATACACCACCCGGTCTCGATAGACAATCCTGGGCTTGGATGGCACAAACCGAGGGCGAGTTGGGGGCACGGAACGACGCACGGGAATAGTTCTGGCGGTCGTTGCGGCGGGTGGAGGTGTCTTTCTCGTGGGCTGATTCACTCGGTTAATCGTCCGGGAGCTAACGGCAGGCTTGGGCAGCTTCTTGTCCTTGCCTGTGCGTAAGTCAATGCGCTTGCCTTGCTGCAACTGCTGAATGGCGAGGTTCTGCTCATTAATCACCTGCAACAGCTCTTGCCGTTCGCTCTCTTCTAACGGAGCTGAGGCAACCGTTTGCTCCTGCTCCTTAGCCTGGGGTTGCGACATCGTAGAGCAGCCCCGCACCAGGGAGAGGAACCCCAACACAAAGGTGCCGAAGAATAGGAACTGGAAGGGGATGGAGCGGCGTGTCTTTTTCTTGGCGTTAAACTCATTCGTCAGCTCAGGCAGAGCCACACCATCTAGGGTTAGCTCTGCTGCGGCATCCGTTGGCTCAACCTTGGGGGGTGGGGTCTTCCCCGTCACTTGATGGATCACCTCCAAGGAGGCTTGTTCAGATTGGACTTTTGTTGTGTCTTTCATGGTTATTTCGCCTCCACGAGTACGATTTTCAGTCCTTCTTTTCGCCATCGGTGGATCAGAGCATTGAGGGATTCACTTCCCGTGCCCAATCCCAAGATGTCGTTCTCTTTCGCGTTGCTATGGGGGACGGCCTGGACCGTCAGGGTGACGCTCATCGCTTCCACCTGGGACGTGCCATCACTCTTGACATGCGCTCGGTCCGCAATCACCGTCACTCGCCATAGCCCTGCCTCCACTTCCTGGACCGTGGGGTCTCGGGTCAGCTCAATCACGGCTTCTTGTTTACCCGTCAGATAGGCATCCAAGGGAAGCTGCTGGGCATAGCGGGTCTTGACTTGCTGCAGCCATCCTTCGCGCATTCCCAAGTCCATTGCAAAGGATGCGGCCCAGAGCTTAGCGGGATAGGCGTCTACCCCCACCTTCTTCTCTGGGTCTTGACTGTTCCAGGTATAGGCCGTTTTGAACCACTGCCGCGCATAGGCTTTAAGCTGCCCTTCAGACCGATACAGCGGGTCTTTACGCTGGGCATGAATGGTCTCATTCGTAGTTTGCACGAATAGGTTGGAACGCTCCTCTCTGAGGGAGGCAAGGTTCGCACCAATGCCCAATACCGCGAGGAACAGAAACACATAGGAGGTGGCAAACCCGATAAACAGCCAGGGGATTCTTCGCTTTTTCTGCTGCTGGGCGCTTTCTAGGGCGGGGTGAACTTTAATCATGTCCATGATGTCTTTCCTGTAGTGCTAAGTGAGGATCTACCGATTTCGGTAGTCGCGCTGTTGGAAGGAGGAGACGGCACTCCCTAACCCCGCTGCGGCGAGGGAGGTGCCCACGGCGATGGTGGCAATAATCTGACCACTCCAGGCATGAACTGCGGCAATCACACCTCCCGTCACCGCTGCCGTTGAGACTGCCGGGGCAAAGTACCCCAAAAACTGTGCCCAGTATTCAGCCCCATCATTGGGAGGATTCGCAGAAAGGAAGGACGCTCCTAAGCCGACAATCAGGACATAAACAATGCGAACGAGGGCAATGATGATAAAGGAGCTGAAGTAAGTGACGGCGATGCCCACTCGACCCGGCAGGGGGAGGGAGCCATACAGGATCATGATCGGGGCCAGGTACGCTGCCAGGTACAGCATGAATTCTTGCCCTGACACAAACCAGTACTGCACCATCAGCGGGCCATCGACCTTAATCGCTTCATCAATCCGGTCGGCAACTGCTTCAGGGGAAACGCCCACCGTCGCTTGAGTGGTGGACCCAATGATAAATAAGGTGCCTAGAGACAGTTGGCCTTGCGTCTTCCTCTCAGCGTTAGCCGCCACTTGTTCTGCGGTCTTACAGGTGGGACATTTTCGTTTAATCTCGGCTCTTCTGGCCTTGATATCGGCGAGCAGGTTCTGGAAACATCCCAACGAGTCATAGGCTCTGGCTTCTAATGCCGTCAGGCTACCACCGGGGGTGTTGAGGGCCAGCTCTTGGGTCGCGGGGTCTATCTTATTCTCGCCAGGGGCTTTGAGGGTGGGAGCGGGCAGGGACCGACAATACGTAGAGCTGTAACCAAAGTCGTTCCGCAGCTCTAGGCTAAACAGCTGGTCTTCAATCGCTTGCTCGAAATTCACCTCCGTGATTTGGGCTTCCAACAGCAGATCCGTACCTCGGGTCATCAACCCCCTAGTACCATGAGCAACCGCTTTTGCGGCTAAGCCATTACCCGCGAGAAACAGGGATAAGATGACGATGGGAACCACTGAGCGGTTAAACCCTTTGATAAAGTCCCCTTTAAAATAGTCATAGCCCGCTCGTGCGAGGAACAACAGCAGCAATATCAGGAGAAAGGGCAGCAGGAAGCTAAATAGGGCATCACTACTCAGGGAGTTATTCTCTCCCGTCAACATGGAGTTCCAGGTCTCATCCCACCACTTGGAGGTATTCGCCATATTGGTTTGGGACTTGGACAGCAGTTTCAGCCCTTTTGAATCCACATCCCTGTAGTAAAAAACAGAGGCATTGGCATTCAACATACCCACGGCACAAAAGCAGGGGGTGAGCAGCAGGGTTAATGCTGTTATTAGCCTATTGACCTGTTTGCGGCTGAGGCGGGACCAGTCCTGGTATGAGGACGTTGTTGGTGGCATTGGCCTGTTTCTCAAGGTTGGCGAAAGCCTTAAATCGTCGTTCATCTTCCTGCTGTCCAAAATCAGCTCGAATTTGCTCTAGAAATACACTCTGGGAGGCTAGCTGGTGATTCCCCACGTCCCGCTGCTGGTAGGCCAGGGCAGAGCTAACCACTAAGGCAGTTGTTGCCTTGTTCTGCTCCCCTTGGGATTGCTGAATATTCCCCAGAATGACGCCGTTCAAGGAGGTCTGCTGGGACTGGATGGCGTCTGAGCGGGCCAGGGACTTCAATACTGCTTGGGAGCTTTTCAGCTTTTGGGCATGGGTGGATTCTTCCCCTACGGCTTTAGCGAGGTCACCATTATGAGCAACGGCTTCAATCGTGCCCCCCGTGAGCTGGACAAGGTTGGTCGAGGCTTCAATGGTGTTGGTCAATGACTCCTCTAGCTGGCCTGACTGCTGCTCTCGAAGCTTACGGGCATCCTCGCCAAAGACCAACTGCTGCATCAGGGACGGGACATACATCCTTCGGGCCACATCATTCTTGGCCTGGATATAGGATTCATCCGGGGTTTGAGGGTCATCAAATATCTTGCCTGCAGGACCATTCCCTCCAGCGTCAGCACTGGGAACTTCGTTACCGCCAATCTTGTTGTAGTTGTCTAGGAGAACGAGTAGGTCATGTTTGAGGACGCCATCCGGGTCTTTGATAACCTTGCGAACGGATTGATAGAGGTCTTTGCCCAAGCGGTAGGCTTTCAACGCCTTCTGGCCGTACTCAAAGACCTTGAGAAACTTTCGTTGGGTTTCATTGATCGTGTTCGGGTTATCATCCCCCAACACCCCGTAAATAATCCCTCCTAATCCCTTGGGAATCTGAGCCGTGGGCACTTCATTAGCAGTTGGAGCGGTATAGATGTCATCGACGCTGATAATGTCCGGGGTATAGCTCGGAGAGGGGGTATAGACATCATCCACACTGATAACGTCTGGGGTATAGCCAGGGGAGTCCTGGGCATAGGCGGGGCCAAGGGCTACCGTCGTTTGCATAGACAGTAGGGTGATAATGAGAAAGCGCTTTTTACGCAGCATGGGGATTTACTCCTATATGAGTGGGTTCAAGTCCTTTAGCATTGGCTTCTGAGAGCTGATTACCGAAGGCGACCAGGCCCGCTACGGGGTCGGTATGTTGGGCCATGACTCGGTTCCTCGCCTCTGTCTCCAGCTTGGAATTTGCGCCCACGGCTAAGGTCACGTTATCCGGGGCATATTTGACGAGCAGCTCTCGGTCATCTCGCTTCCAGATAAAGTAGGACTCCTGTAATTGCTTGTTGGAGTTGTAGGCACTCTTCTTAAAGCACTTCAGGTTCTCAGGCCGGAAGTCAAAGTGATCAACGAGAATTTTGTAGCTGTTCTTGTTAATCTTGGAGACAAATCTGTTCTGGAGGTTGGCGATAACGTTGGAGGCGGCAGGGGAAGCCACTAGGGACTCTAAGCCCGTAAACCCCAAAACGACATTGCAACCCCATTTACGACCTGCGGCACAGATGGAGCCAAACATATTAGCAAAGACGGAATGGACGAATAATTCACTCCCTTCATCCATCATCAACAAGGTCTTTTTCTGGGACATGGCCTTGCGAAGTAGCAGGTCAAATCCAGATAGACCATAGATCAGGGAGTCTTGACTCGTATCCACATTCGTCAAGCCTAATACCAGGATATCCACGTTGGTATCAAAGGCTGAAATGCCATTGATAGCTCGACCCAAAGAAGTAGACATCACCCCTTTTAGCAGTAGATACAACGCATCAAACTGCTCTCGGATATGGGTCTGAACATCATTATCAATGGCATACCGAATCAGCCACCCATAGGCATAAGAGACGAACTCTGAATAAATCGGCATCTGGGCAGCATCCTCAGAACCAAAAGGGGCTTTGGCCGCAACCTCATAGCGGTCTTTGTTCTCCTGGTAAAACTCAGCAAAACACAGACTCAATGCCCTTGACATCAATTCAACCTCTAGGCCCGTTTGCTTGTTCAGGCCCGCGATGGCTTGCAAAATCCTCAGTTTGTTCTCGGCAATATAGCTGATGGTGGATTCTCGAGTCGGCTGCTCAGGGTAATAACCCGGTTCACCAGGGGCGGGAAGTTCATCAACCCAGGAGATATCGGGAATCCCCATGATATTGATGGTCTTCTTATCTACGCTTTGATAAGTGGCAGAGACACCAAGGCGATTCAAGGTAGCGACCAAGGGTTCATAAGTACTCTGACCATTGGGTGGAGGGAAATCAAAAATTACCCCTGCCTGCTGAGCCACGATATAAGCTTGAATCGCCCGAATCATAAACATGGACTTCCCACATCCCGTTTGACCCGTCACTAACGTGTGGTTGGGGTTCGTCCAGACGATATCCCAAAAGTAGGAGATGGGTAGCTCCTGACCGATGAGCATCACCCCCAGATCATCCATTTTGGGGGGCTGAATCTGAGGGATGGTGGTGGTAGCTTTCAAGGATGAGGTCCGATACAGGTAATGCCTAGGGCCAGAATAGGCACTCGTGGGAAAGGTCAGCAGGGGGGCTGAGGAGAGGGCCATTTGGGCGAAATAGACATAGTTGAATCGGTGCTGGATAATCTCGCAGGAGGTGGAAGAGAATCGTCGAGAGACGGTTCTGAGGTCTTTCTTCAGTTCCTCTTCACTACTGCGGTAGAGGAATAGGCATAGGGCCACGTTCATGATCTGGTTGCCCTGGTTGAGCCATTCCAGGTTCTGGTCTGCGGCCCGCTTCCGCTCTCGGGCAACGACATCCACGTCTTTCTTCATTGCCGCACGGTCTTCCCGCCTCACGGAGTTGCGATAGGTCTGCTCTAGCAGGTATCGACTCCAGTAGGGAGTGTCAGGCAACAGTTCCGTGACTAAGCGAAAATCCGTGATGGGGGAGTTCCCCGTACACAGCTTGCGGTAGAAGAATTCTAGGAATCCTTTCTCCACGGAACCGTCAACCTTGGGCATCATCCGTAGATCCGCAAATCGAATTGCGCCTACCCACTGATTCTTAATCGGTAGATAGGCGCAGTCATCTTTGAACAGGGGAACGGCGGGCAGTCCTTCCCTTGGCTCAAACAAGGCATAGAGGGCATGGTTAGCCGGGTCATTGACGATAAGTTCACCCAGGCCGTAATGATCCAGGATCTGGCATTGGGGCACTTCTAGGCCATCATTATGGGTTTCCCCATAGTCCCAGTCACACATCTCTTGAGCGGTTAAGGGTCTGGCGGTAAGGCCAAACCCATTCGGTGAGGTGATGGTTTCAAAGGTCTCTTTGTACATACGACCATAGGCATATTTGATGGCCCGCTCCCAGGTCGCTTTACTGTTGCGCTTCTCCTCCTTGAGAAACTGAGGGACAAATTTATCTAAATAGTCCAGCAAGACATCGGCGGGAGATTCGGGGGGTGATTCAGTCTCATGCAGCTCTAGGCGGCATTTGATTTGATAGATGATCCGAGACTTTGCCAATTTTCCAGATGCTTTGAGGGCCACGAGCCGTTCTGCTTCAGCGGAGAGCTGAGCGATGGTCAGCGGATCTTTGGCCTGCTGGATTTGCTGGGCTATCTGGGCTAGGGGTTCTTCACAGCTCGAACGCACATCCCAGATGGACTTTAATTCCGCTCCCAGGCTGCATAAACCCGTATTAGTCCCCTCTAAGTGGCCTTGGGCCTCATCCCCTGGCAAAGTAGAGTCATTGCCCTCTACCTCGACATCAAACTCCGCTTTGACGTTATTCTCCCCCCACTGAAACAGTCGATAGCCGATTTCTTGACCCGCAATATTGACTTGACCATAGGTTTTTAAGGGGAAGTTCTCTTGAATAGAGGCCAGTTGCCCCATGCGCTCAGGGGTCGGGGTTTGCGGCATCCCTACATTGTCGTAGAACAGACTACAGTCTTGGTTGGCATACCGCTTGGGCTGGGTCATCCGCTCCAGTTGCTTGGCAGGGTTGCGGCCAAAGATCAGCACCAGGGCAGAAGGAACGGCGACCATATACATAAAGCCGAACATCAAGCTAATCGTGAAGATGAAGATGATGCCGCTGATGAGGACGAAGACGAAGGCGATTAAATAGG
Organism: Acaryochloris sp. CCMEE 5410; assembly: GCF_000238775.2. Lineage (NCBI taxonomy): Bacteria > Bacillati > Cyanobacteriota > Cyanophyceae > Acaryochloridales > Acaryochloridaceae > Acaryochloris > Acaryochloris sp. CCMEE 5410. The sequence continues at coordinate 297,237 of NZ_AFEJ02000006.1, forward strand.
GAATGGGGGCACCATCCGCAACGGTATTGACCCCCAAGATTTCTTTGTTTGACTCTCGATTGACTTGTGCAAAATCCATGAATTGCCTCCTATGCCAACTTGGACACGCCAAAGATCAAGGTGCCGAAGATGGCGAGGGTGGCGACGAAGTAGACAATGGCAATAATCGGCTGAGACATCTCCGACATGTTGAAGCCATGATTAGAGGAGGCGAGGGTGGCTTTTCCCGTCATAAACAGTCCCCCGATCAAAGCAGATGCGACGATTAGACCGCCCACACCACACATCAGACCCGCAACGGAAAAGCCCTGGAAATCTAACCACCCCAGTAGCTTAATCGCCGCATCCCCAAAGCCAGGAATGAAGTTAAAGGCAGTGCAGATATCTTGGGTGGGTCGGAGCTGGGCATGGGCATATTGCTGATACCCCAAGGCCAGACAAAACACATGGATGGCAAGGAGTTGATAGCCTTTACCCAGACCCCGGAATTTGACCCAAGGGAAGACGGAGGCCATCATCAAGAGCATGGCGAATCCTGTTGCTAGAAAGCCGGGATGATTGAAGTACAGGCCAACCCCCATAAAGGCTAGGGGAGAGAACCACCAGGGATGGAGGGGATTTTCTTGTATAGATTGATGATTGCTGACATGACTTTAGACTCCTAAGTAGGGAACGATAGGTTGGGAAAAACTTACAGTTGGCTGTAGCGGATCAGGGCCGTCACTACGCTGGCTGGAACACCCGCTTTTTGACTGGCAGCTTCAGGCCCTGACCCTCGACGCATCGCCCGAATCATGCCGTTGACGCGATAGTGCATGTCTGAGCGATAGCCAATCTCGCCCTTGCTGCGGGCAATGTTCAAACCTCTCAAGATGGTTGAGGGAGTGATACGAGGGACAGGTTGAATACGACTAGCAGCAAGGACAGGTTTAGGCCGATTAGGAAAAGAAGACCGTCTCACAAGGGGACGCTGGACGGTCTTCGGTGCTGGGGAAGGAATACCTCGTGGGTGGGGTGGGGTGCCCGTCAGGTTTAGGGTCAAGGGTTTTCCAGTTGCAACCTTCTGACCCGTTGGGAAACTCACCGTGGAGGTGAGGGCAGGACGAGGGGCCGTGGATACAGATGGCTCCACTGATGACTGGACAATAGGTGAACTTATGTAGGTCACGGGCGACGGTGGAGGGTTGTCAACGCGCTGTATGGAGATTTGGGCATAGTCTTGGGAGCAGCCTTGGAGGTGCAACTGCAAATAAACCCCATCCGTGTCAGGCTTGGCTTTCCAGCGCAGGGTGATTTTTTGGGTTCTGGGCTGGGGCTGGTCTAGGTTGACCTCTAGGTACTGCGCGGCACTCGGATCTCCGAAAAATGCCTTTTCCACGGTGCAGCCTTGACCCTTTAAGTCCAGGGTATGGGCAGCTTTGGGCGATAGGTTAACGGTTTGGGTGGAGGCAATGGCCGACGATGCGATTGAGAGCAAGGCCATTGTCAGTAGGGAAGATTTATACATGGGTTTGGGTGTTACATAGGATGAGTTGGATACAAGAACAGGGATGAGGGACAGCTATTTCTCAGCTTCTCCTTGACGACATCGCCTACGTCATCAGCAATGTCACTCACTTCACCGCCATTGATGATGCGGCCCCAACGAGCAGCATCCACGACACCTGATACATGCAGCGCCGATGAGGTGAGCAGTCCTAGAAAAAAGATCAGCAAATCCCTAAACATGGACACCTCCACTGTCAAATACTTTCTGGGTATAGAAATTTAGAGACACGACTCCCCTAAAGGAACTGCGCTCAAAATCAACGATGTTGTTGTGGGCAGCTCCAAAGGAGGTAACGGAAGGCGATGTGCTGGTTGAGTCCGCTGAGCGAGTGGGTGGTGTGGCGTTATCGGTGGTTGGCTCAGTGATAGTTGACCGAGTGAAGACTTTGAGAGGGCTAGTCAGAACTTCAGCGACCTTCTTCACAGCCCGTTTCGCTTGTCGGGCGACCTGGACACTAAACCCTAAGCCTCTGGTGATGATGGGTGCAAGAGGCTTGCTGTCTTCTATCGGTTCACTCTCTGGTTCTGTTGAAGTGGAGTTAGCTCCATAATTTAAAAACTGGATTCGTAATGCCTCAATTCCTTCCCTGACCACTGCCCCTACTTTATGGATGGGAATGGCGAGTTGCTTGGAAATCGCTTTGAAGGTTTCTCCCTCTAAAAAGTGGAGACGGATGACTTCGGCCAGAGTGGAAGGAATTAGTGTGAGCAAATCACCCCAGCGCTGCTCCTGAATAGCAGTGGCAATCTCTAAGGGAATGGCCGACAGCATCTCTTGCATGTCGCTGACCACTTCTGTATCGGGGTCAGCAATCCGATCCACCAGTTCAGTCTGGTAACCCTGCTCAATAATATTCAGGGAGGAGGGTTGGTGAATTTGCAGCAGCGTCTCCACTCGTTTGACCTTGAGCTGGGTCCGTTCTGCAATCTCCTCTGTAGTGAGTGGCCCTCGTGTTGCTGGATAACTTGATTGATCTGCTTGAGTTGGTCTCGCGCACTTTGAGGGACACGGATGATGTTGTCCGCATACAAAGATTCATCCGACTGCATGGCCTTACGAACATGCCAATAGGCGAAGGTTTGCAGTCTGGCTCCTCCATCAATCGACCATCCCTCTATCGCGTCGGTCAAGCCAAGGACGCCTTGATTGAAAAGTACTTCATCATCGAGGAGCAGACGATGAGATTGCCCTTGGCGATAGACACCACCCACCTTGCAGATAAAAGCAAGGTTATGATTAATAAGCGTTTGGCGGGCTTTGATATCCCCAGACTGTGCGGCCAACAGTAGCCTTCGCTCTGTCACTTCGTCCAGTTCTGGATGCCTTACGATGGTCCGACGAATAGACGATGATATCCGCAACCCTTTATAGGAAAACAGTCGTGAATCTGCCATCGCTACGGATTCCCCCTAGCAAAACGAAGGGACAATTGGGGGTGACAAACATTGAGATAAGTGGATAGTGCTGGCAGACTTGAAGTCATCGGTCAGACCTCCTACAAGAGGGCGACTTGCAAATGGGAGAGGTGAAATAATTGGAACGTTAATCGTTAGGTTGCTGGATGTAGCTTGATTCATCCAGATCATCCAGATCTGGCACCTCTAGAATGTTGAAGTTAAGCTTTGAAACATCCTGATACGCTGAATTCACACCAAAAGATTGAAGCTGCTCCCAGGCCATAGGGAAGCGTTCCGAGAATCCTTTGAGCATCCCATGACCGTAGTAGGCTTCATCGGCTTGGTCTAACGGTGCGCCCACGTCCCAAAATGGTTCACCATCAACTCCCCAGACCATAAAGCCATTTCTACCAATCGGAGTATAGGAACCATGACCCTGCAAGAATTCGACGATGATATGCTGGCCTACTTTCGCACATCGATCTGGAGATAATGTTCCTATTTCAATGTTTGGACACTCATACCAACCCGCCCAATACTCGCTGTCATCTTCAACTCTTACCCACAGATAAATGTTGACCGCCCTTCGATATTCGGGGTTAGGGGCATTGTTGTTCCACCACTGGCAGATATGTTGTAGACCAGGGCAATGCTCGTATTGCTTCTCTCCAAACCAGAATTCTTCTTGACTGTCAGCGATAGTTTTAGCTCGTGAAATTGCCTCTTTTAGGACATGGGCAGGCATTTCAATACAAGCATCTGAAGCAAATTCTTCTAGATGAGTCTTGAAGGTTGCGACTGGCTCAGTATCTCTGAGATACACGGCATTCTCAAACTCTTCAAGCCCTAGATCTGACCAGGCGCAGGACCGGATTTGGTTCGATTGGCGAATGATGACTCTATCGTCCAGGTAGCCGATCTGGTAAGACGGATCATTGCGAGTAGACGCCTCACTTACATCCCTAGGATCGATGAAGCTTACTGCCCTTGGTTCCTCGCCTACCGCAAAGTTAAGCGACGCCATTGAAAAAACATTGCCTTGTTGGGTCAGCTCAAATTCCAGATCAAAATAATGCTCAATGATCCGGTCTTCCGTTGAGGTTTCCACCCACCACAATAATTGGATTTGTTGAGGGGGTCGGTTAGGGTCGATGGGGATTTCCCAACCCATCCTCCGGTCTGAGGTGCCTGCAATCACAAAACGGATGTTCGGAACAGGATGAGTCAGCCTCACATCTTCAGGCAAGATATTGATGAAATCTTTACCCTGCTCCCCGTTTTTACCAAAGGGTAAAACAGAGGCACCAAATAGAGTAATATTCCCCAAACCTATATCACTGTATGGGATATACAGCTTTGGCATGATGTGAAGTGTTGGCTGTTCCGCATCTTTGTGGGGGATGGGCTTGCCATCTGGGGTAACGAGGAGGCTGGTGTCTCCAATTTTTTGTATTGCTGTCTGCATTCTCTTTCTCCTTGTAGCGTGAATGCTTTTCTGATGGGTTTAGATAAACTGAAACTCCAACAATGACTACCTAAGCAGCAGTTGTGGGAGTAGACTGAGCTTGACTCAGCTTCAGATGTGCGGGTGGAGTTGGGCCAATGGTTAGACGTTGGCGGATATAGTGTCTTGCTCCGCTCTCAGACAAACAGTGACAAAGCATCTGTGACTGAATATAGGGACCATGAAATAGGATATTGACCTGATCGTTGAGCGAATAACCGCACGACCGCAGTTCAGAACCCACTACATAATCAATTCGGTAGCTCAATTGTGGTTGATCACAACCCAGCTTATAGAGCGCGTCATACGTATAAAGAACACGCATCAATAATGAGTGCTGGACCTTGATTGCAATCTGAAGATAAATCTCTCGATATTCCTGAATCACCTGTGGGTCAAGCTGATCAGAGCTTTGGAGGTCATTGTTGCCTCCACGGGATTTCCCCGATTTCTTATTAGTGGCTAACATAGTAATCACTCCTGTCAAAGGAGCTGAGGATCACGGCTTGGCTTTAGGTGGTACTTTCGACAGGCCGTGGTTTGCAAATTTAACTAGAGAATATTCCTGTGCAATACAGGAACAGGCAGGACCCCTGTCAGGGATTCCCGTTAGAATTGGCTTTTAAAAAGCAGGCTTGGCAAAGGCTAGACCTTTGCTGTTTTGTTTAGGCAGTGGACAGGATTCAGAAGTAAAAAATTTGGATGGGTGAATAACCTTTTGTTCACTCGCAGATACTTTAACCCTAACGATTAGTTTTCTCCAAATCAAGCGTTACAATCAGCAATAGTTCTCGGTTTATAACAACTCAACTGACAAGCAATAAGTTATAGAAGCTCTACTATAGCTAGGCTTCAGTGTTCTCTCGGATTTAAACACCTTGTTTACTAACCGTTACTTCTAGCCTAGATAGTAACGATATCAACTCTGAAATGAAAGCGAATTGCTATCACTTCAGACAACATAAAACGTTCCACTGAATATCCAATTTTTAAAATAATAATGAAGCTTCAGGATCTACCAGTATTTAGTATCACTTGATACAAAGCATTACCCTCATGCCGCCAACTCTGGCATTCCTCTCTCCAGCATCTTTGCAGGCAGCGTCATTGCTAACCCTTCCAGAATTGCCATCTGACCTGATGCGCTGACTTCACTCCATACTGAACTCCATTCCTTGGGTTTAAGCCAGTCAAAGAATACTTCATTCAGGCTTGGTAGTAGATCGTTGACGGGCAGATCCGCTAACTCATCCAAAACACCCGCAATCGCTTGATGGGTTTCTTGGTCTGGATTTGGTGTGTTGCTTGAATTGTTCATTTTGCTATTTAAACCTTCTAATAGCGAAATGAACAGACGCCAGTACCTGGCAATCGTCCCTCTGGGGATTTGGGTCATTGCTGAGACGATTTGCTGAGTGACCTTCTCGCCCTTGGCTTGGAGCTGGAGGATGGCCGACTCAATAGCGATTTCTACTCGCTCCGTTTTCTTGGCTGCTTCAATCGTCAGATCCTTGGCTTGGACTTCCTGGACGAAGGAGTCCATCTCAATATTGGAAATCAGTACCACTTTCAGGGATTCATTCGGACGCCGATGCGCCCTCAGTCGCCCAATGGCTTGGTGAATTTCTGCAAGGATGGAGCGGTCAATAAATGCTGTGAATGCTGGGTCATCGTCTTCTGGGTAGTACCCACAGACAATGGCAAACTCAGCGGCTAAGTCATTGAGATTGCGGCAGGGAGTGCCCACGAGGACTAGGGTCTGGACGGTGAGGAAATCATTAACCCCTCGGCTATCTCGCCACCAGGCCCCATCTCGCTCATACTGCTTGAAGTCAATCGTGCGGGTATTTACTGCATCCAAATCTTGGTAATGCTGGGCCAAGGCCCCAATGCGCTTGGTCTGATCCCCGCCTCGACTCATGCCCACTCGCCCCATGTCCTTCACCTGAATCACCTCCAGGTTTCCGGTATCAGGGACCGCTTGACGGACTACTAGGATTTCATCAGGAGAGCAGCCCAGCTTCAATGCCAGGTCTTCACGGGATAGGGTGGCATCGAGGAACACATTGGCTTGGGCAGCTTGAGCTAAGTCTCGATGGCGAGGGTTGGGGGTATTGAGGGTCAGAAGGCCATAGCGGCTGACTTGAATACATCCAGGTCCACCCTGCAAGATTCGGATCAAGGGAATGAGCCATTGCTTGACTACACCGTTCCTGGCCTGCTCTGCCATTTCAGAGTCCCGCTCAGAAAACTTCTTTCTCAGTTGCTTGGGTAAGTCTGCGAGGTCTACGCCATAGTCTGAGGTGGTGTTGAGAAAACCTAGGTTGGGGGATAGAAGCTGAGCGATTTCACCTAACTTGATTCCTGCCATGTCAGGCAGACGGCTTATGAGGGCTAGATGATTCAAGCCATATTTCCCTAGCTTTATTGAGCCATCCATTAAGGGCAGCAATGCTGAGAGTAAGGGCTGCACCAGGGCAAAGATCTCAGGGTAGGCAATCAAGGCTGAGATGGTTTGCTGCAAGTCATTGAATGTGACAGTTGTGGACTGCTTGACTTGGAAGTTCTGACCGGGTTCATCCCAGATCAGCATGGTGTTTTCCAGCGGATAATCCTCTGGATCAGGCAATGAGTCAGGATGTGCCCTCAGCAGAGGCGCACCTAAGACATTGCGCCGTTGGTTCAAAAAACCATACCCTGGCCCATTGGCATTGATGCAAGCTTCCCGAGCAACACAGGTGCCGCAGATGAGGTTGGCGGTATCGGCACCAGGGATATTCTTATCCCGCAATGCATTGAGAACTCCAATACGACTGCAGTTAGCGGGAACAGCGAAGGCATCCCCTTTGGCAGATCGTTGGAGTCGATTCTTGACTCGGTTTAGTCCTCCATGCCGTGCTTCTAGGTCACACCAGCCATTCCTTTGCTCTAGGGTGGATACGGTGGGGTTTCGGTGCTGGTCTGAAAGATAAATAACCTGCTCCATCCCAAAGCCAATCGGGGTAACGTTCCCAGAATCGTAGCTTTTTCCAGTACCCGGTTTGGACTGGTCAAGGATGTAAGGGAATCCTGATGAGATGAGGTCGTTCCAAGTTTGGAGCCGTTGACCGGGTTCGTACTCGTGGACTAGAGGTGTTGTTGTTTCGAGAGTCCCGTTACCGCCAGAGCGGCTTTGTAAGCTGCTACCTCTGGTGTGTGTCGTTCTTGCAGTATGTCTTCTAATGCGTCTTCGATAGTTTTCCAGTCGAAGTTTGGAAAGATATCCATGTCTACGATTAGCTGCAAGGAGTCGTGCAGTGCGGCGACGGGCTCTTTTTGCTCGGCGGCTTGTTCCAGGCAGCGTTGTAAGACGCTCGTCATCTGGTGCAGTTCGCTTCGTTCCGCGAGGGTTAGGGGGGTGGGTTTGTTGGTCATTGGGATTGGCAAACCCTTGAGAAGGGGATGAGAGAGGAGTCAGTTTAGAGAGTACCTGCTGAAGCTTATGCAATAGTCCATTGCATTGAGCTGCAATCCGTTCAAACTCAGCCACGGACAAATACTGAATCTGGCTGAAGTCATCCAGTTCATCAATGTCAGCGTGGATACGCTTATCCGTCTGCTTCCACCAGGCAACGGTGACAGTGTATCCCCAGTCTTTCAATAACCTCAATATCGCACGATACACTCTCAGAACAGATTTATTCTGAACGGCTCCAGCATCGGGGTATAACTCGATGTGGGTTGCGCCAAGCTGAGCCAGTGATGTTTTCAGGGTTTCAGGTGATGCAGCGAATAGTCCACCCGCAGCCCCGATGGTGATTTGTCCTAAACGGTGAGCAAGGAGGTGAGGCTTTGCCCCCGTCCCTTCAACGAGGGCGATTGCATTTCTCTTGATTTGCTCTGGACGATGGACGGCTAGGGGTAACTCGCCAGTGGGAAGGTGAGGGGTGGGTCCGTTGGGGCGTTTTCGGGTTTTGCCTGTGAGCCAGTAATAGCGACCCCCTTCGGAGCTGCGGGATCTGATCTGAAAGCCAACAATCAATCCATCTGTATCCACGATGGGGCAAAGATAACCCGGTCTTGGAGTGTTGAGAGACTGCCCATCCAGGCTAATCCCTGGCAAGGTATGAGACAGTTCACCAGAGAGGGATTGCCACTGCTCGACTGACTTCGCCCCCCAGTCTTGGATTTGCTCATTGGTGAATCCACGTCGATGCAAGTCAGCCCGATCCGCTGGATGGAGGGTGAGTTGGTCAAGGAGTTGGCGGTAGAGCCGATCTCGTTCTGATGCTGGGAGGGATTGGGCGTGGCGTTGGGCCTCAGCTTCGGCGCGCTGTTCCCTGAGAATCCGTTGCTCTTGCCATCGGCGTTCCCGGTCTTCCTGGCTGAGGTCTTGCCCATCATCGATGATGTACTTGCCCCAGAGGCCATCTTTGGACTGGCCCAGGTAGCGATATCCTTCGATCTGGCCTGAGAGGGTCATGCAGAGATTGAGGTTACCTGCCTTCCTGCACTTGCCTGTGATGTCCCCGCAGAGGTCGCAGGGGTTGGAGCGGTTAGTGGCGAGGAGTTTACTCGCAGAGCTGTGAAAGCTAGACATGGGCTAGCTCCCATGCCCATGTCTGGGTACTGGAAAGATGGTTCATTTACGAACTCCCTGGAGTTTCTAGATGTAGCGAAAGGGAGCCGTGGCAAAGGTTTCAGCAAGTACTTGCAATTTGTTGCAAGCTAAGGCTAAAATCTAAGCACGGCAAAGCCCAGGTAACCAAATGCAAGGGTCCAATCAAGCTTTTCGGTTCCTGCCTAATACCACGTTAAATATGTGACTGATGCCCCTACTTCCAGAAGTTGGGGTTTTGTCACTTATTGGGCCATAAATTTCCTCCTCAGCGGTTAAGTATTAGAATTTAAATACACTGAAACCCGTGATCGATCAAGGGTTCAGCCTATTTAATTAAGGAGATACACAACCCATACCTAGTAGGGATGTGTAAAGTTATATCTCTTGAGTCGGGTCTCAAAACAGATTTAGGGACAGCAATAGTTGTTACCACTGCTGATCGTAGATAAACCTAATCAAAATTTGGAAGATTTCGGGTAGGTTAGTCTTATGGCTAGGGGCCGAATTAGAGTTCGGCTAGAAGAAATATCCTTGTACTAGAAAAATGCTTAACGCGATCATACAACATAATCTCAATAGGTGATCGTCAGAGTTTCTAAGGTAACAATATTATTCTCAGAGATTTTCACAGTTAAAAAAATTTCAGTTAGGTTGAAATTTTTTTAACTGTCTGGTTGATGGCTGTCCAGACTGTTAATGCGTCTGTGCATCGTTGAGGATCAGGCTCAGCACAAAAGCACGAACATTCTAGTTCGTCTATCAAAATGAATAGTGAAGGATCAATAAGGTTGATCATTACAATAGGATCGTTTGCATCAGTAGTGCCCGATAAGCAATTCTCAATGATTCCCCTAAGCGTTTCTAAGTGTAGGTCTTCTCCATATGAGGTATGGAACAGTAAAGTATTCTGCACATTTGTTGGCTTCTCTGGTAACCAAGGTTTATCTTTGCGTGGGAAAAATAATAGTAAAGAAATTTCAATTGGTAGCAATTTCTGAAATTTGGCTGACCCAGAGTCTCCACAAAACAAAAGATGGGATTTACCTAGCCTCCAAATATCGTCTATTTGAACCTTTTGTGATTGCTCAGCAATGGTATTGAGAGTATCTGTTGGTTTTTTCCTCCTTTGTCGTTTGTTTGATTCAGTAATCGCCTGAGTAGACTTACCTATATTGCTGACATTAGTTATTCTCCCATCTGCACCTTTACGAAACTCCTTAGATTGATCCTCAGTCGGATATATATCTTTCCGCAAACTTCCTACGGTTTTATGATCAACCCCACAACGCCTTGCAATTTCCCTATCACTCCATTTACGCCATTCAAAGTCACGCAGTAGTCTAATAACAGCACGGCGTTTATCAGCATTTGTCCGCCTTAATCCATGTGCGGCGTTAGCGCCAACAGCATATAAAACAGCATCACGTTGAGTTCCAAGATGAACTTCAGCAGTAACTACTGTTTCCCCTACAGCTTCCTTGGCTCTGACTCGGTGGAAGCCATCTGCTAGCCAGTATTCTTCTCCGTCGAAGTAAACAATTACGGGAGGGAAAGTTGCCCCTTGTTTCATATCTTGAGCATAATCGTCAACAACTTCTTCAAATAATTTGGCACGAGGTTGAGTGCCTCCATCCATGCGAATTTTAGCTATCTCAACTGACTGGTTAGAAAATTCATTTGAATTGCTGAGGGATTTTTTGGGCGGCATTCAGGGTTATTGGATGACAACAACGATACCGCTATGAAAACATCTAAGCCTTGAAGCAACAAGCAATTCAGAGAATCACAATAGTTTTTGTTAACTTGAGTTAAGTTAAGATTTAGGTTATCTAGCCTTTACGCTGCATTATCTTCAATCATTTTAGTTAGATGAGTACCATCTACGAGATAGCTTAGTTTGGATAATTGATACTGCTACTGCCCTTCGCTACATACACGGGCATTTAGTTTATGGAATACCAACTTGTTGAGTGATGTTTTGTGACTAGCTAGTAAGGGAGTTTTGTCTCTGGGGAATTTCCCCAGAGACATCTTGGACCGATTTTAGCTCGAACAAGTTTAAGGCAGAATTTAGAAACAGTTTTATAGCTAATTCTAAAGTGCCTTGCGATTAGCCGATTGCTTTAAAGTCTTCACTGAAAATAACTAATTTAATTTCTTGTTGTTCTAGTTGACCATGAAGTACGTTAGTTCCTTACAGCATAAAGTTTCGCTTCATGGCGGGAACCAAACTCCACCTCAGCCAGTATATTACGGTCTCCATTTGCTTCCTTTGCTTTTATACGATGAAATCCGTCAGCCAGCCAATATTCAGAACCATCATAGAAGACAGTGATGGGAGGGAAGTCAGCCCCTCTTTGCATAGCTTCTGAGAACTCTGATATTACAGCATCATTCAATTTAGAAAATACATGAATCTCCTGGTCTATTTTTATTTTAGAGATTGAAAGATTTTCAGTGAGTTGTAAATCATACCTGTGAATAGACATTGTTGATACTAAAAATATAAAGTTTCAGCTGTTTGAAGACTTGGATGACAGAATAGTTAGTATCTATATCTAAGCTTGGCTAGCCTGGTTGGAACTACTATTTTCAATCATGAGCAATCTTGCGCGCTATATCCTCTTAACAACTGTGAATTACTATCCCATTAGGGTTATACCCCATTGCAAACTTCAGGCTAGAATAACGAAAACTCAAGGACAGCAGGTTTTGAGGTACCTTGGGGTAAGTCTAATACCCTAGGGTTTCCCAAAACTTTATAGGATGTTTACTTTATGCCCCGAATTTCCTATGGACCTGCACAAAAAACAAGAGTATTACGAATTTTAGAATGCATACTTAGATTTGCTAACGATGAGTTTGAACTTGCTCAAAAAAAAATAAATATCCAATATAGCTGGAAAGAAGATGAACTTAAGGACAAAACACTTAATGTCAAGACTACGATCAATAATCTCAAATATCTGTGTGACCATTACGATTCACGAAACCCTTTGCAAAAAACAGATATTAGAGATGCACTTCATTGCCTAAAAGATTTTTTGGGTATTCTTCAAGATCATCGCGTAAACAAACAAGGTTCTCAAGATTGGTACTTTACTCTAGAGCTATGGTCAAAGGAAACAGACATAAATCTAAAGGAAGCGAATTCTCTTTGGGAAAAACATAAATTAAGTAGAAATAAAAAAACTAGCGTATCTACGAAAAGAGATGTTCAATTAAATAGTACATCTCAAAATTATATAAATTTATCTAACAATAGAATAAATCACCTGAAAGAATTTAATACTGATACTGGATTTAATCAATTTCCTCTTCCATTCAATATTGAAGAAAATTTGATTTGGTTAGAAAAAATTTATTTTGAAGAAATTATATCAATGCTAAATATCACAGATATTTTTAGCAGAGAGGCCTATAGTAAACAAATCAAAGATGCAGAAAATGATTCATCTTTCTTGGCTTTCACTAAGTCAAAGGAATCTTTGGTGTGCGATCAAGAGAAAAAGCTTAATAGAACGACTCGATTAGGTTGGAACCTTGAACAGGCAACTCGTGTGATCAACGAAAATCCAATGCATTTAGTGGTCTCACCCGCTCATGCAGGAACACTTGCCATATTAACGTATTTAAGAGAAAAGAATATAAATATAACCTTTGATTACCATCATCCTCACTCAGTTGAAATTGTTGAAAATGCAATATACGATAATTTTTCAAGACAAGTTGATGGTTTTACTCTAACCCTTGCTACAGCGAGTGTTCTATTAAGGGAAAAAGCAGGAAGATATTCTTCTTCGTTCATGATGCCGAATATGACACATGGAATTTTATCTTCAAATATAGAATTAAATGAACGAAGTTTGGATGGTGAGTACCTTTTAATGAAAGAAGTACCATCAACTGAATTTTTTATATATGAGAACTTAATTAATTCAAAGCTTCTAACAAGAAGCACTACAACAGAAATGGAGCCAGATGAAGTTACACATGCTTTGAGTAATGGAGATAGTAATATAAGAACGATTATAGGATTTCCACATTATAATGTTAATCTTAAGTTCAACTCCTGTAATTTGCTCAATAATCCTATTGCTCAAATTAAGCCTGTGTTCTTGTTTTTACGTAGTTCCATAATTGTCAAACCTGACATTATGCAAGCTTTGTCAATATTAATTAGAGATGCTTGGTTATCAATACTAGAAAATCCTACCATCCTAAAAAGTGTTATCCATCGACTTATTCGGCAAGAAGACTATATTGAAACTTTATCAAGAATAACAGGAGTTAGTCGACTTGCATATAAAAAAGAGCCTTTTACATTCGAGCAGTTAGTAAAGGATGAGAGCCTAATCATAAAACATCAAGTTAAAGAAATTGATTTCAAAAAAACTGATGTAAGCTCAATTCTAAAATTAAGACATCAAGTATTAAGAAATGGGTATCCAATTACTGAAGTTATGTTTAATGAAGATCATGATTACCAAAGTAGGCATTATGGTGCTTTTGACATACAAGAAAATAATATTTGCTGTGTTTCCTTAATTCAGTCATATTGGAATGGGTACCTTGCTTGGCAGCTAAGAGCAATGGCTACAGCACCTGAATGGAGATCTAAAGGAATAGGACGAAGGATAATCGACTTTATGATTTCCGATTTGGAAAAGGATGATCAATTGAAACATATTTGGTGTAATTGTAGAGTCCAATCATCAGGCTTTTATAAGAAAATGGGATGGAGAACGGCATCTAACCAATTTATTAATGGCAATGCTGGATTGTCAGTTAAGATGGTGAGAGAATTTTTTAAGGCAAGCCATAGTAATAATAATGAAAATCTACACACCATCATTTGAAGAACTGAATTTTTGCTATGAATTAGAAAAGTCTTTTTCTTCAAATTCTGAAGATGCTAATGAAAAAGGGTTTTTCCTGCCTGGAGCCTCATTTAAGGTTTATGAAGATTTACATGATACAGGCTATATAAAAGTTTTATCTCAAGGTTCTAATCTTGTAGGATTTGTAATGGTTGTTCCTCCAAAGCATCAAATCTTAAGCAGATTACTAATTAATAACGAATCTCTCATTTGGTTTGATTCAGAGCAATTATACCCAAATGTAGATAATTGCTATTGGATTGCAAAAATAGCCGTTAAAGCTGAATTCATGCGATTTGGATATGCAAAAGCATTATATGAGGATGTATTTGAGAATTTTGATGGGTTAACTGCACTTACAGCAACAGCTGTAAGTCCGCTAAGAAATCATGCTTCTGAAAACTTTCATCGTGCCCTAGGTTTGAAAGCCTGTGGTTTATTCTTATCTGGAACAAAAGGAGAGCTAACTAATATAGTAAATATTTTGTGGAGAAAATAGAGGAACGATGATGCAAGAAATTACTAAATACTTAATAAATTAAATTTAAACTTATTTATTAAATACTTAATATCTGTTTCCTGCTGAAGCTTATTTGATGTTAGATATATTCTTTCAAAAACGGCATGGATGTCAATAAGATGAGGAGGATATTAGTTTGAGATGGATTTTAAAAACTAGAGAAAATACGCACTAAATGAAAAATAAATATCTATGCCTAATTCTGAATTTGTTTAAAATTCTCGACAATCACGCTAGCTTGCTACTCCACATATTCCTCATAGCCCACCTTATGAGTCACCTTGTTTATTCTCAGTTGACCTTGCTAAATCAGTTAGTTACCAACTTGCAATGCGTTGTGTGCTTTCTCCCCATTCTCTCCCCAATAGATGGCCTTGAGACTTTTCTTGGGGTCTTCTTCCCTCAGAGGGTTAATTTCAACGACAAACTCAGCGATCGCACGTCTTTCCTGGGTATATCGCAGGGATTTCTCTAAGAGGATTCCTTGGAAAGCGCAAGTGTTCATAATTCATTGATTATAAGCCTGGGCATGGGCTATGTGACGTTTTCTGGCAAGAATCCCGAATTTAACCCAAACCCCACTCCTCTACATTAGAATGACCGCAAGTTTGCTCCTAGCGAGGTTTCCCCATGCCCTCAGCAACTATCGACAAGCTCAACCAACTCAAAGTTCAGCTTGAGCAGTGCAACAATGACACTGCTGCTCTTCTCCTAAAACGGACGATTGCAAAACTTGAATCTCAACTCCAGAGAGAGCAGCTTACAACACAGTCTGCCCAAGTACCCTCAAAAGAAATACCAAAAGTCTCTCAGGCTAGTACCAAACGTCAATCTACAGGCCAGGATCAGGCCAAGGAAAGAACCAAAGCAACTCCCCAACCACAGCAGGCCACAAAGACTCACCAGGCTAAATCTAAATCGCGAGATAATCGCCACAAACGACGTTTACTCCCTGGCAATGGAACTCATCGAGCCTGGTGCAGACTTCCGGGAATCATCCGAGTTAAGGAGCCTGAAGTAGAGAAAGAACGCCCAGTATATTTCATAGAACTGGATGGTCATCAGGTTTCTTTGAGAGTGCCGAAGCGTTTCAGCAAATTGATAAGAACGTCATTGGATACACCTTTGATGGTGAAATGCTACCCTCAAATCATTGATGGTCAAAT